>NZ_CP107009.1:4035175-4362210 GCF_025725665.1 Halomonas sp. LR3S48
TTGTCCCATATCCAAAGACCAGCCCTCGCTAGCATTGACTGCCGCATTACTTAGCTGGTAGACACGAACCACCCGTTCGCCACTACCACAACTAGCCATGTCGTTATTATTAAAAAACTCAACCCTTAGCACTCCACTGCTAAAACCGACATCAGTGGCACGGCGTATATCGCGTATCAGCGTCTCCGTGGCAAAGGTCAACGCTGCCTGCTTGTTGCCCATGAGTTCGATCTGGCGGAACGTCTGAAACCCCATGAGAAACAGCTGGCCAGCGCCGAGAATAATGATCAGACCAATCACAAGAGCCACCATCAACTCGATCAGGGTGAAGCCTGTCTGACTCGAAGCGTTGGGGGGAGTGGCTGACCGAAGCATGGGGCAAGAATCTCTCATAGCACTGGCAGCCTAAATTGATAAGCGAAGGGTACGCCATTCTCCTCGTCCGAGTAGCGCTCCTCCTGCCATCCTATCGTCACGGTGTACTCGCAACTTGGGGAGCTGGCCACACTGCTTCCGGCATTGGCCAGAACCTTGCCCGAACCAAACCACTCACCGAGCCAGTCACTTCCCATAGTCGAAAGAGTTGAGCCACCGGGGCAGCTCTTTGTTTCTGATAGAGATGCCCACGCCCGCTCCTGCGCATCGATCGCCGCCAGGCTGACGACCGCGCGCTGGTAACCCATATGGGCGCTCTGCAGCGCCCTGAGCTGCATGGCCGCCACACCGAGCAGGCCGACTGAGAGCACCAACACGGCGATCAGCGCCTCGATAAGCGTAAAGCCTTTCTGACGCTGCCTCATGCTCACCGTTTCAACCTCGCCCGATCCGGCCAAATGAATTGATGTTTATATCTCTACTTCCTGCCGAGTGAGTAATCGTCAATACACAACCACTACTGCAAGCGGGCGCACGCCCCAAGCTATTGAATGTCACACTCGTTCCGGTGCCCAAGGATAGGCTTCCCCTTGAACCGCTACGTACGCGTAGGGTACTGCCGCCCACATTGATTTCGTAAGCCCATGGAGAAGTATTTGTAACTTCGAATTCAACGTCTTGACGCCGCTTAATGGCTTCACTTCTAGCCAGGTTCAACCCCGCCAATATTTCATTATGATCACCCGCCAGCTGGTTTCTGGCCATCATTCCTTGAAAGCCCGGCACAGCAATGGTGGCAACGATCGTCATCACGGCAATCGTTACCAGTAGCTCGATCAGTGTGAAGCCTCTATGGCGCATATCATTACCAACATTCAGACGTGGGTGTGGTCTGCCCCGTCTGGTCTATGGTCAACGTCTTGCACTCTGCCTTGACCTGACTGCCTGAGTGCGTGGCCGTCAGAGTGTACGCAGACGCAGAGGTCGAACCGCTAATCTGGTAGAAGCCATCGTCCGAGTTTTCAGGCAAGCTAAGGCAACCGCTATAGGACGAACTGACGGTATAGCAGCGCTCCAAGCGTCCTGCGAGTTCCATAAGCTTGGCTTGCCCATCTGTAACCCGAGCATTCCTAACGTAATTCTGGTAGCTCGGTATGGCGATAGACGCCAGTATCGCGATCACGGCCACGGCGATCATCAGTTCGATCAGCGTAAAGCCATGGGCGCGCCGGGGCGTGCCATACCGGGACCAGCGATGAGCCGGGCAAGCGTAGGTCGTCACTCGGCGCTCCTCCGCTGATTGGTTACACTTGGTTTCAGTATGTATCATGACAACCAACCCTGCTAGATACGTCATGAAAAAAGCCGGGGCAGGCCCGGCTTGATATTCTCACACAGCATGAGAAGTCTCATGCCTTCAGGTGGCATCGTGCTTCATACCTTTTCTGAGGATAGCGAATCGCTGGCGATCACGCGTTCCCGCAGCTCGCGGGGCATGGAAAAGGTGATGGTCTCCTCGCGGCCGGCCAGTTCCTCCGGCGCCTGAGCGCCCAATCCCTGGAGCCGTTCGATCACCCCCTTGACCAGCACCTCCGGCGCGCTCGCCCCTGCGGTGATACCGACGGCAGATACATCCTTGAGCCACACCGGATCGATCTGGCTGGCGTCGTCGATCAGGTAGGCCGGTGTGCCGACCCGCTCGGCCAGCTCCCGTAGCCGGTTGGAATTCGAGCTGTTGGGGCTACCCACTACCAACAGCAGGTCGCAGTCGGCAGCCAGCTCGCGCACCGCATCCTGACGGTTCTGGGTGGCATAGCAGATGTCGTCCTTGCGTGGCCCCTCGATCTCGGGAAACTTCACGCGCAGGGCATCGATCACCCGGGCAGTGTCATCCATGGAGAGCGTGGTCTGGGTGACGAAGGCAAGCCGGGTCGGGTCGTTCACCGCCAGACGCTCGACGTCAGCCTCGTCCTCGACCAGGTAGATGGCGCCGCCGTGGGTTACGTCGTAGCGCCCCATGGTGCCCTCCACCTCCGGATGGCCGGCATGGCCGATGAGGATGCACTCCTGTCCACGCCTGGCGTAGCGAAGTACTTCCAAATGCACCTTGGTCACCAGCGGGCAGGTGGCGTCGAAGACCTTGAGACCGCGCCGCTCGGCGTCCTCCTGCACAGCCCGTGAGACGCCATGGGCGGAGAAGATCACGATGACATCATCGGGCACCTCGTCGAGCTCCTCGACGAAGACAGCTCCACGGCTGCGCAGCGTGTCGACCACGAAGCGGTTGTGAACGACTTCATGACGCACGTAGATGGGTGGCCCGAAGACGTCCAGTGCACGGTTGACGATCTCGATGGCACGATCGACACCAGCACAGAAGCCGCGGGGATTGGCCAGCCTGATTCGCACGGAGTTAGCTTGCATGGTTACGTCGCCTTGATGCGTCAGGGGCATCGGTAGAAACAGATAAAGCGTAGAAAGCGCTGAGTTCCGTCGCGAGCGAAGATAGGCTGGTCGTCGCCGGAACGGAGAACCCGGAGTTTACACGGCAGTAAATGAGGAGTTCGAGTACCGCCGGCGACCAGGATATCGAGCGCAGCAGGAAATCAGCGTTTTCTCAGTGTGTTTGCGCGGGCCTTACGTCCAGCACTTCCACCTCGAAGGTCAGGGTACGCCCGGCAAGCGGATGGTTGAAGTCCACTTCCACCTGGCGCTCACCAACGGCGGAGATCACCCCAGGCAATTCGCCGCCAGCGGGATCGGAGAAGGACATCACCGTGCCCACCTCGGGCTCTATCTCCTCGAAATCGTCGCGGCTCAGCATCTGCACGTTCTGCGGATTGTGCTGGCCGAAACCGTGCTCAGGCGTGATCTCGAAGCTGCCGCTTTCACCGCCCGTCATGCCCTTCAGAGGGTGCTCGAAGCCGGGCGGCAGGTTGCCGTCACCCACCTGAAAGGTAGCGGGCTGCTTTTCCCGGGTGGAGTCGACTATGGTGCCGTCCTCCAGCTTGAGGGTGAAGTGCAGGGTCACTTCCATGCCCTCGTCGATGCGATATTCGCTCATGTCGCTCTCGCTTGATCGGCTCTTGCGCTCGTTAGGTCGGTATCTGCCAGCAGCATAGCAGGCGTGTCAGCCGCGCCGCCGCGCCTGCTTGCGGCCTTCGAAGATGGATTCCCAGATCAGGCCGACGGCCCCCAGCGTGATGCCGATATCGGCCACGTTGAAGGCCGGGTAGTACCAGCCGGCGACATGGAAGGAAAAGAAGTCGACCACGTAGCCATGTACCAGGCGGTCATAGAGATTGCCCAGCGCCCCGCCGATGACCAGTGCCAGCGAGACGGCGAGCAGCTTTTCGTCGGCCTTGAGCCGGCTCATCCAGATGCTGAGGCCTACCGTCGCGCCAACGGCGATCAGAGCGAAGAACCAGCGCTGCCAACCGGGATGTCCGGCAAGGAAGCTGAACGCCGCGCCGGTATTGTGCAGCAATGTCAGGTTGAAGAACGGCAGCACTTCCACCGGCTGGCCGTAGCTCAGCACGCTCGACATCAGCGCCTTGGTGCCAAGGTCCAGCAGCACTACGGCGACGGCCAGCCACAGCCAGCGCAGCGGCTTGTGCATCGGCGGCACCGAAGCGCCACCGCCTTGTTCCTTGTCACGCATAGTGGCGAGTCTCACCGGCGCCTTCCGGCAGGTTGCTGATGCAGCGACCGCACAGGTCGGGGTGATCGGCGTGGCTACCTACATCCTCGCGATGGTGCCAGCAGCGCTCGCATTTCTGGTGGGGGCTGGCCGCGACGGCAACCTTCAGGCCCGCCAGCTCGGTGGCCTCGGCATCATCTGCGTTCTGCCCCTCGGCCAGGGGTGCCAGGCGCACCTCGCTGGTCAGCATCACGAAGCGCAGCTCCTCGCCCAGCTTGGCCAGGATGGCATTGAGCTTGTCATCGACATAGAGCGTCACTTCCGCGGCCAGGCTACCCTTGATGGTCTTGGCGTTGCGGGCGTCCTCCAGGCACTTGTTGACCGCCTGCTTGACCTCGAGCACCTGCTCCCAGAATTCGCGGCCCATCTCGGCATCCGAGGCCAGGGTGGCGAGGCCTGGGTAGTAGCTCTCGAGCAGCACACTGTCGCGGCGATCGCCGGGGATGTGCTCGTAGATCTCCTCGGCGGTGAAGCTGAGAATCGGTGCCACCCAGCGCGAGAGCGCCTCGACCACGTGATAGAGCGCGGTCTGGCAGCTGCGCCGGGCCAGGGAGTCGGCCTGGGTGGTGTACTGGCGGTCCTTGATCACGTCGAGGTAGAAGCCGCCGAGCTCACGCGAGCAGAAGGTGTGCACCTGCTGGTAGACGTCGAGGAAGCGGTACTCCTCATAGGCCTTCTCGATGCGCGCCTGGAGCTGGGCGGCACGGTCCACCACCCACTGGTCCAGCGCCAGCATGTCGCCGAAGGCCACCGCATCGCGCTCAGGGTCGAAGCCGTTGAGGTTGCTGAGCAGGAAGCGCGCGGTATTGCGAATGCGACGGTAGACGTCGGCGGTACGCTTGAGGATCTCGTCGGAGACCGCCATCTCGCCCGAATAGTCGGTGGAGGCGACCCACAGGCGCAGGATGTCGGCACCCAGCTTGTCCATCACTTCCTGGGGCGCCACCACGTTGCCCATCGACTTGGACATCTTGCGGCCCTGAGCATCAACGGTGAAGCCGTGGGTGAGCAGGCCGCGATACGGCGGGTGGCCGTCGATGGCGCAGCCGGTCAGCAGCGACGAGTGGAACCAGCCGCGGTGCTGGTCGGAACCCTCCAGGTAGAGATCGGCGCGTGGGCCGCTCTCGTGACCGTGAGGATGCGAGCCGCGCAGCACGTGGCGGTGGGTAGTGCCGGAGTCGAACCACACGTCGAGGGTGTCGGTGACCTTGTCGTAATCCGCCGCCTCATCGCCCAGCAGCTCGGCCGGGTCGAGGCGGAACCAGGCATCGATGCCATCGCGCTCGACACACTTGGCGGCCTCTTCCATCAGTTCCACGGTACGCGGATGCAGCTCACCGCTGGCCTTGTGCAGGAAGAACGGGATCGGTACCCCCCAGTTGCGCTGGCGCGAGATGCACCAGTCGGGACGGTTGGCGATCATTGCGTGCAGCCGCGCCTGCCCCCAGGCCGGAGTGAAGTGGGTGGCCTGGATGCCCTCGAGCGCCCGCTCGCGCAGGGTGCGCCCATGACTGTCCTTGATATCCATGCCCACGAACCACTGCGCCGTGGCGCGGTAGATCACCGGCGTCTTGTGGCGCCAGCAGTGCATGTAGCTATGGGTGATCACCTTGTGCGCCAGCAGCGCATCGACCTCGCGCAGCTTGTCGACGATCTGCGGATTGGCCTTCCAGATCATCTGACCGCCGAAGAACGGTAGGTCGTCGGCATAGACGCCGTTGCCCTGCACCGGGCTCTTGATCTCCTCGAAGGCCATGCCGTGAGCACGGCAGGTGACGAAGTCGTCGACGCCATAGGCCGGGGCGGAGTGAACGATACCGGTGCTGCCCACCTCGGACTCGACGTAGTCGGCGAGATAGACCGGCGAGATGCGGTCGTAGAAAGGGTGGCGGAACTCGATCAGGTCGAGCGCCTCACCCTTGGCGGTGGCGATCACCTTGCCCTGGAGCTCGTAGCGCTCCAGGCACGACTCGACCAGTTCCTCGGCCAGCACCAGCAGGCGGCTACCGGTATCCACCAGCGCGTAGGTCAACTCAGGATGCACGTTGAGTGCCTGGTTGGCCGGAATGGTCCAGGGCGTGGTGGTCCAGATCACGATGGCGGCGGGCTTGGGCAACGTCGCCAGCCCGAAGGCGGCTGCCAGCTTGGCTTCGTCGGCGGCCGGGAAGGCCACATCGATGGCATCGGACTTCTTGTCCTGGTACTCCACCTCGGCCTCGGCCAGCGCCGAACCACAGTCGAAGCACCAGTTGACCGGCTTGAGTCCCTTGAAGACGTAACCCGCCGCGACCATGTCGGCCAGCGCGCGGATCTCGCCCGCCTCGTTGGCGTAGTCCATCGAGCGGTAGGGGTTGTCCCAGTCGCCGATCACACCCAGGCGCACGAAATCGGCGAGCTGGGTCTGAATCTGCGCCGCGGCGTACTCGCGGCACAGCCCTCGCGCCTGCTCGGGCTCGAGGTGCTTGCCGTGAGTAGTCTCCACCTTGTGCTCGATGGGCAGGCCGTGGCAGTCCCAGCCGGGCACGTAGGGCGCATCGAAGCCGGCCAGGTTCTTCGACTTGACGATGATGTCCTTGAGGATCTTGTTGACGGCATGACCGATGTGAATGCTGCCGTTGGCGTAGGGAGGGCCGTCGTGAAGCACGAAGGTCTCGCGGCCGCGGCGCTCCTCACGCAGGCGCTGGTAGAGCTTCATGTCCTGCCACTGTGCCACCCGGCCGGGCTCACGCTGGGGCAGGTTACCGCGCATGGGGAAGTCGGTTTCGGGCAGGTTCAGTGTGTGCTTGTAGTCGCTCATATCCTGGGAGTCAGCCGTCGTCGTGGTCGGCGGAACGTCCCGCCGAGGATTCGAAATTCACGGCTTCGCGCGCCAGCGGCGCCGATGCCAATGGAAGAGAGTCGTCTGTCAGGCCAAGCTCCCTGGCCGTGTGGCACTCCTCGGCGAAATAGCGCCGGGCACGGGCCTGGTCGGCAGCGATCTGCTGCTTGAGCGCAGTGAAGTCGTCGAACTTCACTTCGCCGCGCAGCCTGGCACAGGGAAATACCACCAGGCGCTGCCCGTAGAGGTCGCCGTCGAAGTCGAACAGGTGGACCTCCAGCACCGGCCGGTCGCTGCCCACCGTTGGCCGCCAGCCGATATTGGCCACGCCGGGAAGGCGCTGCCCATCGGGTAGCTCGGTCACTACCGCATAGACCCCGCGCAGCGCCAGCGGCAGGCGCGGCTGCGGCAGGTTGGCGGTGGGCACGCCAATGGTGCGCCCCAGCTTCTGGTCGGCGACCACCCTTCCACCGAGACGATAGGGGCGCCCCAGCATTCTCGCCGCCTGGGCGAAGTTGCCGCTGGCCAGCAGAGTGCGCACTCGCGTGCTGGAGACCCGCTCGTCGTCATAGGCGAAGGTGCGCGTATGCTCGACGCCAAAGCCCTCGCGACCACGCCGCTCCCCCTCTTTGGCCAGCAAGGTGAAATCACCGCTGCGGTCGCAGCCAAAACGGAAGTCGTCCCCCACCACCAGATGGCGTACACCCAGCCCTTCGACCAACACACGGTCGATGAATTCCACCGCGGTGAGGCTTCGCAGCCGCTCGTTGAACGGCAGGCAGAGCACGTAATCGACGCCGCTCTCGCCCAGCAGGCGCACCTTTTCGCGCAGCCGGGTCAGCCGCGGCGGCGCCTGGTCGCCGGCGAAGAATTCACGCGGCTGGGGCTCGAACACCACGACCGTTACCGGCAGGCGCAGCTTCGAGGCCTGCTCGCGGCACTGATCGAGAATCGCCTGGTGTCCGCGGTGCACGCCATCGAAATTGCCGATGGTGGCCACGCAGCCGCGATGCTCCTCGCGCAGATTGTGCAGTCCTCGAATGACTTCCATCTGGTCGTCAACATCCTGTTAGGGTTGAAACGTGTAAAGGGCTCGATTATAGCGGACCTGGCTCCCCTTGACAGCCGGCCGGCCCGACTCCCCACACCGAGGGGTGCCGAGGGCAAAGGTCGACGAGAAGGCCATTTGCCATGGATGGCAAATGTAGCGTCCAGGGAAGCATTCACAGCGCCTTCTCGGCGACCTTTGCCCTTGGATCAGCCCCGGCACGTTGCTAGAAGAACAGCTCTCACCCTCGCATCCGGAACTGCCGCGGCCTGACGCCCAGCGCCGCCAGCCAGGCGAAGTAGACCATCGCGCCGGCTACAACCAGCAGCGCCAGCCACTGTACCCGTGTCCATACGCCCCAGCCCAGCCACTGCTGCCAGTCCGGCGCGAGCCAGGCCAGCCCCACGCTCATCACCACGCAGCCGCCGATCAGTTGCACCGCGTAGCGGCCCCAGCCAGGCTGGCACACCAGCACGCCCTGCTTGTAGAGCAGCCAACCCAGCAGGCCCGCATTGAGGAACGCCGACAGCGCCGTAGCCAGGGCCAGGCCTGCATGGGCCAGCGGCCAGATCAGGATCAGGTTGAACACCATGTTGGCCACCATGGCGATGATGCCGACCTTGACCGGCGTCTTGGTGTTCTGGCGGGCGAAGAAGCCCGGCGCCAGCACCTTGATCAGCATGAAGGCGACCAGGCCGAAGGCGTAGGCCCGCAGGCTCATGGCCGCCATGGCAATGTCGTGCTCGGTCATGGCGCCGTAGTGGAACAACGAGATCAGCAACGGCTCGGCCAGGATCGCCAGCGCCAGCGCCGCCGGCAAGCCCAGCAGCAACACGGCGCGCACCGCCCAGTCGAGCATGGCGGCGAAGTGTTCGCCCGACTGCTCGGCGTGGCGCTTGGAGAGCGCCGGCAGGATCACCGTGCCGATGGCAATACCGAACACCCCCAGTGGCAGCTCGACCAGGCGGTCGGAATAATAGAGCCAGGAGACGCTGCCAGGCGCGAGCAGTGAAGCCAGCACCGTGTCCAGCAGCAGGTTGATCTGCGATACCGAGACGCCGAACAGCGCCGGCGCCATCAGCACCAGGATGCGCTTCACCCCGCTGTGGGCGAAGTTGGGCCACGGCCGCGGCATCAACCCCAGGCGTGCCAGGAACGGCACCTGGAAGGCGAGCTGGGCGCAGCCGGCAATCAGCACGCCCCAGGCCAGCGCCATGGCCGGCTCGCTCATCAAGGGCGTGAGCAGCACGGCCGCACCGATCAGCGAGAGGTTGAGCAGCACCGGAGTGAAGGCCGGCACGGCGAAGCGGTTCCAGGTGTTGAGCACGCTGCCGGCGAAGGCGGTGAGCGAGACCAGCAGCAGGTAAGGAAAGGTCAGCCGTAGCATGTCGGCGGTCAACGCCAGCTTGGCCGGGTCGCGGCCGAAGCCGGGCGCGAAGACCCAGACCAGCCAGGGTGCGGCCAGCATCGCCAGGGCAGTGATCAGCGCAAGCACGGCGGTGAGACTGCCGGCCACGGCATCGAGCAGCTCGCGCACTTCGCGCTTGCTGCCGCGGGTGGCGTACTCGGAGAGCACCGGCACGAAGGCCTGGTTGAAGGCCCCTTCGGCGAACAGGCGGCGCATGAAGTTGGGGATCTTGAAGGCGACGAAGAAGGCATCGGCGCCGCTACCGGCACCGAACAGGGTCGCCACTACCACGTCGCGCACCAACCCCATGACTCGTGACAGCATGGTCATGGCGCCGACGACCAGGCCGGAGCGCATCAGACCACCGGCCTTGGGTGCAACGGCTCGATCGTCGTCGGCCACCTGGGGCGGGGCCGACTTTCCGGGCTCGGGCAACTGCTCGCGTTCCGTCACCTATCCCTTCCTCACCAGGCTCGTTCAAGGTGGGAGCGTCCCACCATCAGGCACAAAAAAACCGGCCAAGGCCGGTTTTTCGAGATCGCGATACACTGCATCGAACCGATGAGCGCTCGCGACGTCTCCAGGCGTCCGGCTTTACGCAGCCAGCGCCTTAATTCGCTTGTTCAGGCGGCTCTTCAGGCGCGCGGCCTTCTTCTTGGAGAGCACGTCCTTGTCGGCGATGCGGTCGATGATCGGCTGCGCCTTCTGGAACTCGGTCATCGCGGTGGCGTGGTCGCCGCCGTTGATGGCCTTGATGACACGCTTCACATAGGTACGCACCATGGCGCGCTGGCTCGCCTTCAGAACACGACGGCCTTCCGCCTGACGGGCACGCTTGCGGGCTTGCTTGCTGTTTGCCACTGACTATCTCCTGAAAAACTTTAACGCCGCCCAATGTGGGGCGGCATCGATAACGATTTGTCCGGCCTGGAATTATCGCTTTCCTGCCGGCCTGGCCATTGTGTCAACGTCAAGATTGTCGACGGGCCGTGTCTGAGAGGATGGCGCATCCTACCACAGGTGCGCGGCGTCATGCTACATGCAGCGAAAACACGGGCTCACAGCACGACGAGGTTATCCCGGTGGATCAACTCGGGGGCCTCCATGTAGCCCAGGATCGCCTCGATCTGGTGGCTCGGCTGACCCAGAATGCGGCGTGCCTCGTCGGCGCCATAATTGACCAACCCCTTGGCAATCCTCTCGCCCTGTTCGTCGAGACACAGCACCATGTCCCCGCGAACGAAGTCGCCCGAAAGCGCCTTGACCCCTACCGCCAGCAGGCTCGAGCCGCTGCCGCGAAGGACTTTCACCGCACCGGCGTCCAGCGTCAGGCTACCGCGTACCTGCAGCTGCCCCGCCAGCCAGCGCTTGCGCGCCGCGATCGGCGCCTCTTCCGGACACAGCAGCGTACCCAGCCGTTCGCCCTGGACCAGCCGGGACAACACATCGGGCTGGCGACCGCTGGCAATGACCGTAACGGCGCCGGAGCGAGCGGCCAAGCGAGCCGCCTGCACCTTGGTAGTCATACCACCCCGCCCCAGCGCGCCACCGCCACCCGCCACTGCCGCAAGCGCCGGATCGTCGGCACGCCCTTCGCTGATCAGCGTGGCCGCGGGATTATGCCGGGGATCGGCGTCGAACAACCCCTCCTGGTCGGTGAGGATCACCAGTGCTTCGGCCTCGAGCAGGTTGGCCACCAGCGCGCCCAGGGTATCGTTGTCGCCGAAGCGGATCTCGTCGGTGACGACGGTGTCATTTTCGTTGACCACCGGCACCACGCGCAGGTCGACCAGGGTACGCAGCGCCGAGCGCGCGTTGAGGTACCGCTTGCGGTTGGAGAGGTCGTCATGGGTCAGCAGCACCTGGGCGGTGAGCAATCCATGACGTGCAAAATGATGCTCGTAGCACTGGGTCAGGCCGTTCTGTCCGACCGCGGCGGCGGCCTGCAACTCATGCACTGCCGAAGGGCGGGCCTGCCAGCCCAGCCGCACCATACCGGCCGCCACGGCACCCGACGACACCAGCACCACCTCGACGCCCTGGCGATGCAGCGCCGCGATCTGGTCCACCCAGCCGCCGATCGCCGCCTCGTCGAGCCCGCGCCCGTCATTGGTCAGCAGCGCACTGCCGATCTTCACCACCACCCGGCGAGCGCCACGCAGCGCATCGCGACCCGGAACCCGCTCGTTGCTCACCTTTCGACTCTCCCACAAGGCTGCAATTTACCAACATCGAGACACTGCGCGAGCGATGGTCAGACTAGGCAAACCTTGGCGAAAGAGCGGAGTTTGCTGTTGCAAATTAGCATCTTGAGTCAAGGTTTAACGACGTATGGCCGAGCGCAGCCAGTGTTCACTTAAGGGGCATACTCGACTTCGACATCGTAATCATCGTCGTCGAAGTCATCGTCATCATCGTCCTGATCGCTGCGCTTGCGCCTGCGACCCAGGCGCGCCTCGGTGCGCGCCACTGCTTCGGCCTCCATGCGCTCGCGCATTTCTCGCTCACGCTCGGCCGCCGCTTCGTCCTCGTTTTCCAGCCGGCGCTGCTCGGTCAGCCAGCGGTGCGCCGCCTGCACCAGGGCATCGGTGCCCTCACCGCTGATCGCCGAGATACGATAGACCGGCCCCGTCCAGGCAAGACCTTCGACGATGATGGCGACTCGCGCCTCGCGCTCCTCTTCCGGCACGAGATCCAGCTTGTTGATCACCAGCCAGCGCGGCCGCTCGGCCAGGGTCGGCGAGAACTGCTCCAGCTCGTGGGCGATGGCTTGCGCCGCCTCGACCGGGTCGGACTCGTCGAAAGGCGCCACGTCGACGACATTGAACAGCAGCCGGGTACGCGTCAGGTGCTTGAGGAAGCGCAGGCCCAGGCCGGCACCATCCGAGGCACCCTCGATCAACCCCGGCACGTCGGCCATCACGAAGTGCTCGTGCATGCCCAGCTTCACCACGCCGAGGTTGGGTACCAGGGTGGTGAAGGGGTAATCGGCCACCTTGGGCTTGGCCGCGGAGACCGAGCGAATCAGGGTCGACTTGCCGGCGTTGGGCATGCCCAGCAGGCCGACATCGGCCATCACCTTCATTTCCAGGCGCAGGTTGTGCCGCTCGCCGTCGGTACCGGGCGTGGTCTTGCGCGGCGCCCGGTTGGTGGACGACTTGAAATGGATGTTGCCAAGGCCCCGGCGCCCCCCTTGGGCCACCAGCACCTGCTGCCCGATCTCGGTGATGTCGGCGATCACCTCGAGGGTGTCCTCATCGATTACCGTAGTACCCACCGGCACCTTGACCACCAGGTCGCTGCCGGCCCGACCGCTCATCTGCCGCCCCTGTCCAGGGCGCCCGCTCTCGGCCTGGTAGAAACGCTGGTACTTGAAGTCGATCAGGGTATTGAGGGCGTCGTCGCCGACCAGGTAGACGCTGCCGCCATGCCCGCCATCGCCGCCATCGGGACCACCCCTGGGCACGTATTTCTCGCGGCGAAAGCTCAGGCAGCCGTTACCGCCCCTGCCGGCTTCCACGATGATCGAGGCTTCGTCGACGAACTGCATGTGACACTCTCCCGACGGATGCTACCGTCATGATACAAGAAGGCCCCGCCTGAGCGGGGCCTTCCCTCTACCGGTTCGGGCGTTCTCAGGCAGAGACGACGCTGACGAACTTACGGTTCTTCGGACCCTTGGTCTCGAACTTGATCACACCGTCGCTCAGGGCGAAGAGGGTGTGGTCGCGGCCGATGCCGACACCGGTACCGGCGTGGAAACGGGTACCACGCTGGCGCACGATGATGTTGCCTGCGGTGACGGCCTGGCCGCCGTACAGCTTGACACCAAGGCGTTTGGATTCTGAATCGCGGCCGTTACGGGTAGAGCCGGCTGCCTTCTTATGAGCCATTGCAAAGTCCTCGCTCGTTAAGGGGAAGCCGCTTAGGCGGAAATCCCGGTGATCTTGACTTCAGTGAACCACTGACGGTGGCCCTGACGCTTCATGTGGTGCTTGCGGCGACGGAACTTGATGATGCGGATCTTCTCGCCACGGCCGTGAGAGACGATCTCGGCGGCCACCTTGGCACCGTCGACCAGCGGAGCGCCAATGGTCACGTCGTCGCCATCGGCGACCAGCAGCACCTGGTCGAACTCGACGGTTTCGCCGGTCGGAATCTCAAGCTTCTCGAGCTTGAGCGTCTGGCCTTCTTGAACGCGGTATTGCTTGCCGCCGCTCTTGATTACTGCGTACATGTGCATCTCTCCAGAACTCATCGGGGTTGGCTCTTCGTCGGCCTGCTTCGAGTGGCGCCCCTTTTGGCAGCCATCTGACAGGGAGCATGATGAGTGGGCCGCGCATTATAACCGCGCCCAGCGTGCCATTCAAGCGGCCTCTACCCTCACTCTCGACCCGACGCCGCCTCACATCAAGGCTCACCGCAGCACAGCTTGACGCCCCCATGGGGGGGCCATAGCATGACCCGCAACCCAAGGCCACTAGCCACTGTCCGGCATTCGGCCCAACAGCTCGATGACACCGCCTCATGCCTGCCAACGCTTCTACCAGCCCGACCGACAGCAACGCCTCCGCCTCGTCGCTCCATGCCGCGGTTGCCGACGATTTCGCCGCGGTCAACCGCACCATCATGGACCAGTTGGCCTCGCGGGTACCGCTGGTGGAAACCATCGGCCAATACATCATCGCCAGCGGCGGCAAGCGGCTGCGCCCACTGCTGGTCCTGCTGGCGGCTCGAGCGCTGGGCTACCAAGGCGACAAGCACATCTCGCTGGCCACGCTGATCGAATTCATGCACACCTCGACCCTGCTGCACGACGACGTGGTCGACGAATCGCACATGCGCCGCGGCCGCGCCACGGCCAACGACGCCTGGGGCAACGCCCCCTCGGTGCTGGTGGGCGACTACCTCTATTCTCGCTCCTTCCAGATGATGGTGCAGATTGGTTCGCTCAAGATCATGGACGTGCTCTCCAGCGCCACTTGCGTCATCGCCGAGGGCGAGGTGCAGCAACTGACCAACGTGGGCAACCCTGACATCGACGAGGCGGTCTATTTCGAGACCATCCAGGGCAAGACAGCCATGCTGTTCGAGGCCGCTACCCACAGCGGCGCCATTCTGGCCGAGGCCGACCCACGACAGGAAGCGGCACTACAGTATTACGGTCGTTACCTGGGTCTGGCGTTCCAGCTCGTCGACGACCTGCTCGACTACCAGGGCGACACCAAGGCCATGGGCAAGAACGTGGGCGACGACCTGGCTGAAGGCAAGCCGACTCTGCCGCTGATCCAGGCCATGGCCGCCGGCACCGCCGACCAGGCCAAGACGATTCGTCAGGCCATTCGCCAGGGCGGGCTCGAGCGACTGGACGAGGTGCTGGCCATCGTGCGCGATACCGGCGCGCTGGACTACACCCGGGCACGGGCGGAGGAGATGTCGGCCAAGGCGCTGGAGCAGCTCGATTTCCTGCCCCCCAGCCGCTACCGTGACAGCATGGCCGACTTGGCCCGACTCGCCGTTGAGCGCCAGAACTGAGCGACGCCGAGCCGCCTCCGAGGGACTTGCAAGCACCCCGGTTTTGCGTATAATGCCCATCCGTCGGCTCCAGCAGAGACGGCATCGGGCGGCCTTCAGAGGCAGCTCGAAACGCAGCAACGGAGTATAGCTCAGCTTGGTAGAGCGCTGCCTTCGGGAGGCAGAGGTCGTAGGTTCGAATCCTGCTACTCCGACCAGAGAATTCAGTAAAAACCGCCACTTACGGATCATGCCGGGTGGCGGTTTTGCGTCGTGAAGCCAGCCGCACGTTTGTCGCCGACTTACCCCCCTCTGACCTCAAGTTCTTCGATCTCCTGCCGATAGCTCGTTTAGAAAGCAGAGACGTACCTCTCCTGCCTGCGAAGTCAATCATTCGGCCAGCCTTCCGCCACCGCTCGGAGGCGGCCATGTATCACCGCCCACGCACGTGGTCTCCCATATGTCGAGAAAGCTATCTCTTACCCTCCTCACCTCGCTGGTGCTGGCATACGGGCTTCCCCTTGCCGCACAAGCGAATACCCCCTCACTGTCCCTGAATGGCTTCGGCACACTTGCCGTGGTGCATTCCAGTGAGGGCGAGGCAGATTTCGTTTCGAGCATGCTGATGCCCAGAGGGGCTGGCCATACCAGTGACTGGAGTGCCGAGGTCGACAGCCGGCTGGGCCTGCAGCTTACCGCTAACCTTACGCCTCGCCTCTCGAGCGTGGTGCAGGCCGTTACCGAGCAGCAGTACGATGGCCAGTTCAGGCCGGCAATCGAGTGGGCCAACATCAATTTCGATGTGACTCCAGACCTGAGCATGAGAGTCGGCCGCGTCATACTTCCGGTCTTCATGAATTCAGAGTATCGCAAGGTAGGCTACGCGACGCCCTGGATCCGCCCGCCATTGGAAGTCTATCGCACCATACCGGTTTCCAGCGCTGACGGCGTGGACGTAAGCTACCGCACCCATATCGCAAGCGTCACCAACACTCTTCGGGCCACCTATGGGCAAAGTGATTCCACCTTTCCCTACATCGACGCCACGTTGAGCCGAGCCACGGCCGAGGCACGCGCCCGGGAAGGGCTTACGGTCAGCAATACCATGGATCATGGCAACGTCAGCGTCTTTGCCGCCTACAGCCATTACCGCCTGACCATCGAGGAATTCAACCCGCTGTTCGATGCGTTCAGAATGTTTGGCCCCGAAGGCGATGCCATTGCCGATCGCTACAATGTCGATGGCAAGTCATTTGAAGTGATCAGCCTGGGGGCACGCTACGATCCCGGCAATTGGTTCGCGATGGGTGAATGGACCCAGACCAGCAGCCGCACCTTCCTGGCAGATAGCCGCGGCTGGTACATTTCCGGTGGCTACCGCTTGGGTGCCTTCACGCCCTATCTGACATATGCCGGTCAGCGCATTCTCAGCAAGACGTCCACCCCAGGCCTCTCACAGCCCGGCAGCGAAGCATTGGATGCGATGCTCAACGCTATGCTTCAGGGGCAGCCACAGCAGAGAAGCGTTTCTGTCGGTGTACGCTGGGATTTCAGCAGCAACATGGCAGTCAAGGCCCAGTTCGACCACATGAACCACGAGGGGGGATCGCGCGGCTACCTGGTCAACTCGCAGCCAGGCTTCGAGCCCGGCGGTTCGGTCAACTTGTTCAGCCTAGCGCTCGACTTCGTGTTCTGAGGAGACAAGAATGCCTTCGCGACTCACGAAGATCGGCTGCATCCTGCTCCTCGGTTTGGCATCGAGCCTTGCCCTGGCCGATGCCGTGGTGGTGGTTTCCGCCCAGAGCCCGGTGAGTAACCTCACGCGCAGCGAGCTGACCGACATCTACCTGGGCCGGACCAACCGCTTCCCTGGCGGGCAACCCGCCATGCCCGTGGACCAGCACGAGAACTCCCCGGCTTACGTCACGTTCTATCGCAACTATCTGGGCCAGACGCCCGCCCAGATCAAGATGCATTGGTCGCGCCTGATATTCACCGGCCGCGGCCAGCCACCACGCAGCTTGGCGGATCATCAGACCATGGCCGACTTCGTGGCGGGGCAGGCCACTGCCATCGGCTATGTGGACGACGCCTACGTTGATGAGCGCCTGCGGGTGGTGACCATTGATTGAACCCACCTCGCACGCTGCCACCGCTACGGGCTCGCCCCTCACCAAGCGGCATTGGATGCATCGCCTCGTCGAGCCCGGCATGCTCTTCACGGGTCTCGCCCTGCTGGCACTGGCAGCCATCTGGCTGGTCACGTGGAACCTGACCGCACGTGAGCAGTCGGCTGCTCACCGCCGCGCGGCGGTACTCGCGACGGACATGGCGGAGACCTACGAGGCCCAGGTCGTCCGGGCGCTGCGCGAGATCGATACCACCCTCAAGCTGGTGCGCTACAGTCTCGACGAACGCCCGCCGCAGGTCGTTCTGGATGAACTGAGCCAGCAGGACATGCTTCCCCCCACCCTGCTGTTTGAGGTCCGTCTGAGCGATGCCGAGGGCAACATCATCGCCAGCACGCACGGGCCCTCGTACACGGAGGATATTTCACCCGTTGCCGGGCAGGAGGGCCTGAGGGTCGAACTTCACCATCAGGCCACGTCCGAGCAGGACAGCAAGCTGGCCTTCCACCGAAGCCTGTCTGAAAGCGGGCAACAAGAGGCAGGCTGGGTGTCCGTGGTGGTGAATGCGACCTATTTCGTCAGCGGCTACGACATGGACACGCTCGGGGCATTGGGGGCGTTGGCCCTGGCGGGGGAAGACGACACCTTTCTGGTTCGCCGTACTGGTGAACACATCCATACGGGCGAGCAGATCGACTATGAGAAGCTGCTGGAGGATAACAGTGCACTCGGTGAGCCCGCCCGGGTAAGCGTCAATGGCTGGGACGGCGTGCGCCGTTACCTGGTGGCCAGGCCGCTGTACGAGTTCCCGATCGCCATCGTCGTCGGTCTCTCCGAGGAGGAGCAGATGGCCGCCGCCGCTGCACTTCGACACACCTACTATTGGCGCGCGATGCTGGTCAGCATCGTTGCGCTCGCCATGCTGACACTGCTCGGCCGGCTGAGCCGGAAACTCCGCAGGGCGCAGGCCAAGGTACTCGAAGAACGCCTGGACCACGCCCGTCGTGCCGAATATCTCGCCTTCCACGACAACCTGACGGGGTTGCCGAACCGAGCCTATTTCAGCCGTCTGTTGACCAAAGGGATGCAGCACGCTCGCCGCTACGACAAGCAGTTGACGCTGCTCTTTCTCGATCTGGACCGATTCAAGGCGATCAACGACTCTCTGGGACATGATGCGGGCGATGAGCTGCTTCGGGAGGTCAGCCGCCGACTTGGCCGCGCAGTGCGGGAAAGCGATACCGTCGCCCGACTGGGTGGTGACGAGTTCGTCATTCTGCTCCCCGAGATCACGGAGCCGAACCAGATTAACCAGGTTGCCGACAAGATCCTTGCCTCAGTCAGCACCCCTTTCACTCTGGTGGGTCAGGAGTTTCGTATTACGGTCAGCATCGGCATTGCCCGTTATCCCGCCGATGGCGAGGATGAGCAAACCCTGATGAAACACGCCGACGTGGCGATGTATCACGCCAAGGAAGAGGGCAAGAACAACGCCCAGTACTACTCGGAGCAGCTGAAGACGGATTCCCTGGAGCGCCTGGCTCTCGAGTCGAGCCTGCGCAAGGCGCTGGAGCGCCAGGAGTTCCTGCTTTACTACCAGTCGAAGCTCGATATGGCGACCGGCCGCGTCATCGGCATGGAGGCGCTGCTTCGCTGGCAACATCCGGAACTCGGGCTGGTACTGCCCAAGCAGTTCATACCGCTGGCGGAAGAAAATGGTCTCATTGTCCCCATCGGCCGCTGGGTCATCTACACGGCATGCCGACAGAATGTTGCCTGGCAGAAGGCCGGCTTCCCGGCATTGAGCATGGCGGTCAATCTCTCGGCCCGTCAGTTCCTCGATGATGGTCTGCTCAGAGACATCAAAGGCGCACTTCAGGCCACCGGCATGGCCCCCGAACTGCTCGAGGTCGAGATCACCGAGAGCATGATGATGCAGGACATGCCAAAAGCCGTCAGAGTCCTGCAGGAGCTGAGAGGAATCGGCGTGCGCATCGCGATCGACGACTTCGGCACCGGCTACTCCTCGCTCTCCAAGCTGCAGGCATTTCCGCTCGACACGATCAAGATAGACGGCTCGTTCATCCATGACCTTCTCGACAATGCCGGCGACAGGAGCCTCACGGAGGCCATCATCGATCTCGGCAAGAACCTGGGCCTGACGGTCGTCGCCGAAGGCGTCGAGTCGGCGGCGCATGTGGAATACCTGCGTCGCCATGCTTGCGACCAGATTCAGGGGTTTTATATGCACGAACCGCAGCCCGCAGACGAAGCCGCGCTGTCGATGAAAAAGTGGTTTTCCCTTCTTTAGCCTGTCATCCCCAACTTCGGCGTGAACGTGCTGCGAAAAGACGCTATGCTCCGCGACCGAGGGGTCGCCACCGTCCCTTTTGATGCAAGATTCGGCCAAGCGATCATACAAAAGACATAAGAAACTTGCCCTGGAACAAGTCCACTCGTAGGGAGGGTGCTCGTGGAGAATAGCGAGCTTGCAACTGCGCATGGCAGCGCCGGCATTGCTGCTGCCATGCCCGGCCCCCACTGCTCCAGCAACGATATCGATACACTGCGAGCCAAGTTCTATCAACTCTACATTGCCGTGGAGCAGAGCCCGGCCGCGACCGCGATTACCGATACCGAGGGGCGCATCGAGTACGTCAACCAGCGCTTTCTCGAGGTGACCGGTTATTCCCGCGAAGAACTGGTCGGCAAGACACCGGCCATGATCCAGTCGGGCCTGACGCCCGAGATCGTCTATCGCGACCTGTGGCAAACCCTGCGCAGCGGACAGGTCTGGCGCGGCGAGCTGCAGAACCGCAAGAAGAGCGGCGAACTCTACTGGGAAGCCGAAACCATCACGCCGGTGCGCAACGATGCCGGTGAGATCGTACGCTTCGTGGCGGTGAAAGAGGACATCACCGAGCGCAAGCGTCAGGAGGAGGAGCTGCGGCTTCTCGCCAGCGTATTCCAGACCGGCCAGGCCACCCTGATCACCGATCCGGAGATGCGCATCGAGAGAGTCAACCAGGCCTTCACCGACATCACCGGTTATCTCCCGGAAGAGGTGATCGGCCACACGCCACGGTTGTTCAAGTCTGGCCGGCATGACAAGGCGTTCTACGCGCGGCTGTGGCAGGACGTACGCGAGACCGGCCACTGGCAAGGCGAGATCTGGAACCGCAACAGGTACGGCGAAATCTATCCGCTGTGGCAATCAATAACGGTTGTCCATGACGAGGCAGGCAACATCCGCCACTTCATCGCGGTGTTCCACAACATCGCCGAACGCAAGCGCCTGGAGCAGGAGCTGGAACAGCAGGCCACCCGCGACCACCTGACCGGGGCGCATAACCGCCGCGCCTTCGATGCCGCCATGCGCAAGGCAATCCGGCAGGCCGAACGCAGCGACAATACCTTCTCGCTGCTGCTTTTCGATATCGACCTGTTCAAATCGGTCAACGACCAGCATGGCCACGATACCGGCGATATCATTCTCAAGCGTTTGGCCTTGCTGGTAGGCAAGACCCTGCGCAGTACCGACCTGCTGGCCCGCTGGGGTGGCGAGGAGTTTGCCATCCTGCTGCAGGACACGTCCGCCCAGGGGGCGTCGATATTCGCCGAGCGCCTGCGCCAGCAGGTGGCCGAGACCCGCCTGCACGGGCTCGCCGTCACCATCAGCTTGGGCATCGCCGAGTACCGGCGAGGCGAAAGCCCCGAAGAGATGCTGGCCCGCGCCGACGGCGCCCTTTACCGGGCCAAGCGGGCGGGACGCAACCGAGTGGGCATCGCCGAGACCCATGCTTGAGCGCAGCAGTTGGACGACGCCACACGCCCCGCAACCTAGAGCAGCGGCTCCAGCCAGGTAATCCTGCCCAGCCGGGCACCCAGGCGACGCCAGAAGCCACCGGGCTCCTGCACCAGTCGCACTGTCTCCCCTTCGTGGACGGTCTGCCAGTGGAACCGTCCCGACGCCTGTTGCCCGACCCGATAACTCAGTGCCGGCGACTTGCCGATTTCCGCCATTGCTTGCAGCTCTGCCGCCAGGCTCGGGCTCGTGGCCAGCACGCCCACTTCGGTATTCCACCACACGGAACGAGGGTCGGCATTGGGCGAGCCTACGAACACACGATCGTCATCAATGGCGAGCGCCTTTATGTGCAGGGCGGAGGCCGATGAACCCACGCCGAATCCCTCGTCGTCGGATTCACTCTCGGCGCGCATTTCGTAGAGACTGACGCCACTGTCGAGCAGCGCTCTGCGGCGCACCTGGTAGGCGCCATGGACCAACGGCACGTCGGTGGCTTCGAGAGAATTGGTGAAGACCTCGACCTCGACACCCGATTCGGCCAGTTCCCTCAAGCGCTGCGTGCCAAGCTCACCGGGCACGAAGTAGGCGGAGACGATCACCAGCCGCTCGCTCGGTTCACCGGCGTGCTCGAGCAGCTCACCGGCCATGGTGCGGGAAAACGTCGGGCGCCCACGCCATGCCGGCTTGCCCGGCGGGTCCCAGAGGGCGATGCCTTCTCCCCAGTGCAGCCTGCCCACCAGCGGGCCTTGCTCGGCATCGGCATAGCGCTGGCGCAGTTCGGAGAAGTAGGGCGAGTCGAGGTTGGCCTCGAACCACTCGACAAGCGATGCCTGCAGTTCACGCCAGGCCTCTCCATCCGCATGGTGATAGCGTCCGACGGGCTGCGCCAGGCCATGATTCCAGTAGAGATGGAAGCTGCGCGACAGCGGCTCTACCACGGGCCCGAGCACCATCAGGTCAAGGTCGGTGAAATTGCGCGGCTCGCTGGCGCTGTAATATTCATCGCCCAGATTGCGCCCACCGACGATGGCCAGGGCGCCATCGGCGATCCACAGTTTGTTGTGCATGCGACGATGCTGGCGGGAGGCCTGTGGTGCCGAGGCCAGCACCCGGCCCGTCAACGTCCCGCGGCCGAGGCTCAGCGCATTGTAGACGCGCACCTGGATATTGGGATGGCTATCGAGCGCGGCCAGCTCCTGCCCTTGACCCACGGCGCCCATGTCGTCGATCAGCAGGCGCACCTCGACGCCTCGATCAGCGGCACTCAGGAGGCGGTGCAGCAATAACCGGGTCGTCAACCCATCACCCATCAAGTAGGTCTGGATATCGAGGCGCCGATCGGCCTGCTCGCTGAGCAGCACGCGCAGGCTGAAGGCGTCCTGGCCGCTGGAAAGCAGGGCGAAACCGCTCTTGCCAGGGTGGGCGGAAGCGCTCAGCTGCGCCCACTGGCCCAGCCAGGTAGCTTCGCTCTCGGCAGTGGACAGCAGCGCCCCATGTTCACGCGGAGCCGACGTGCCGGCACACCCGAAAAGCAGGAACGCCATCAGGCCAAATAGTGCCAGGCGCCATCTGCGGGCTCGACTCGAGTCGCTGGGCTCAGGTTTCGTCATCGTCGTCCGCCAGGCGTCGTGCCATGGCCTTGCGTGTCTTGTTGCGCCGGTAGAGACGTGCCAACGCCAGCGCCAAGGCAAACGCCACCATGGCGGCCAGCGTCACTCCCTGCCAGGGTCGGGCAGCCTCGCCCCCCATCACTGTTTCCAAGGTAATGATCAGGATGAAGCCCAGCGCCTGGCTGCCGATGGCCAGGGCGCGCAGGGTATCGAACGACTTCTGTGCCATGAAGGCTCCCGCCGGGTGACAGTGCTGTCCGTGCGCAGTAGGCTTGCTTTGCCTGACGCAGTAATCTTCTGCAAGTGAATGATTCTACCCGGTCTTGCCGTTTGCGCCGACCCCCCCTTCTCGGAGCTGAGCCAATGGACGCCTTCGCCCTGGGCCCCGTACTGATATCCGTCCCGCGCCTGTACGCCATTGGCTGCGCTCTGCTGCTGTTACTCGCGGCATGGCTGCTGCTGGGGCTTTCATCCACCGTCCGTGCGCGCTGGTTCAACGGCCTGCTGCTGACCTGGCTGGTTGGCGCCCGCCTGGGCCACGTGGCCATGAATCTCGACGCCTATGCCGTCGCCCCGCTGGACGTGCTCAAGCTGTGGCAGGCTGGCTACCACGGCCTGTGGGGACTGCTTGCGGCGCTGATCTGGACCGGCTGGGCACTGCGCGACAGGCTGCTGTCCATGATCGGCGCCATGAGCCTGACCATTGGCGTCTCGGCGCTGTGGCTGGTACTCGTCACTCTGGCGCCGCTGGGCGGTGACATGCCTCTGCGCGAGCTACCCAACGTTACCTTGGAAAATCTCGACGGCGAGCTGGTCAACCTGCAGGATCTGCGTGGCGAACGCGTAGTGGTCAACTTGTGGGCCACCTGGTGTCCGCCCTGCCTGCGCGAAATGCCACTGCTGGCCGAGGCCGACGAGCGCGAGGGTGTCAGCGTGGTGGTGATCAACCAGGGTGAGGAGCTGTTGCAGGTGGTGCGCTATCTCGACGAGCAGGAGTTGGCCTTCCGCTACTCGCTGCTCGACCCGAGCCAGGAAATGATGAAGACCATGGAGTCGCCAGGCTTGCCAACCACGGTGCTGTTCGACCGCGAGGGCCGCGCAGTGGAGCGCCACGTGGGCGAGCTGTCGCGGGCACAGTTGGACGGCTGGCTGCAGTCCCACTAGAAGCACAGTACGAGCGGGCCCTACCATTTCCCGCTCTTCTCCACCAGCCTTAAGCCCGCGCAGGCTTTGCGTTAGAATCCCCCGCCCTGCTGCTGACGGAGTTCTCTTCGCAGACAGCATGCGCATCGTATTCAGCATCGACCGAGGCATCATGAGCGACTTTTCTCCCGGCCAGCGCTGGATCAGCGACGGCGAGGCCGACCTGGGCCTGGGCACCATCCTGAGTTGCGACCACCGTAGCGTCACCGTGCTGTTCGGCGCCAGCCAGGAAACCCGCACCTACAGCAGTCGCCAGGCGCCACTGACCCGTGTGGCCTTCGGCAGCGGCGACCGGATCCAGTCCACCGAGGGCTGGAGCCTGACCGTCGACGACAGCAAGGAGGTCGACGGGCTGATCGTCTATATCGGCGAGGACGATCAGGGCGAGCTGCGCGAACTGCCCGAGGCGCGCCTGGCCGACACCATGCAGTTCGACCAGGCCCGTGACCGCCTGCTGACCGGCCAGGTTGATCGCAACGACTGGTTCGACCTGCGCTTCCGCACCCTGCACCACCATCATCGCATCGAGCAGAACCCGGCGCTGGGCCTGGCCGGGCCCCGCATCGACCTGATCCCGCATCAGTTATACATCGCCGATGAAGTGGCGCGCCGCCACGCGCCGCGTGTACTGCTGGCCGACGAGGTGGGACTGGGCAAGACCATCGAGGCCGGGCTGATCCTGCATCGCATGCTGCTCACCGGCCGTGCCGAGCGCGCCCTGATCCTGGTACCGGCGAGCCTCACGCACCAGTGGCTGGTAGAGCTGCTACGCCGCTTCGCCCTCGAGGTAACCCTGCTCGACGAGCAGCAGAGCCTGGCCCAGGCTGAAGCCAATCCGTTCGAGTCGGGCCAACTGATCCTTGCCAGCCAGGACTGGCTGTTCGCCAACCCCCACCGCCAGTCGCAGGCCGCGGCCTGCGACTGGGACCTGCTGATCGTCGACGAAGCCCACCACCTCGACTGGAGCGCCGAGCAGGTCGGCCCCGGCTATGCCTGCGTCGAGCGCCTGGCCAAGGCCGTGCCGGGCATGCTTCTGCTGACCGCCACCCCCGAGCAGATGGGGCTCGAAAGCCACTTCGCCCGTCTGCGTCTGCTCGATCCGGACCGCTACCACAGCCTGGATGCGTTCCGCGAAGAGGAGCAGCACTACGTGGAAGTGGCCCAGGCCATCGACGCGCTGGAGCGCCTGCCCGAAGCGGGCATCGAGGCTCGCAATAGCGTGGCCGCTGCGATCGACGAACCCGATAGCCTGGCCTTGCTCGACACCTTGGCCGATGCGGAAAGCAGCCCGGAGCAGCGGGACAGCGCTCGCGATCAACTACGCGATCAATTGCTCGACCGCCACGGCACCGGTCGGGTGATGTTTCGCAATAGCCGACGCCATGTCGGCGGCTTTCCCGAACGCCGCCTGCACCTGGCATCGCTGGCATTACCCTCGGCCTACCGCCGCGTGTTACGCAAGCTCGAGCGCGACGAAGACTATCTCGACGAATTGCTGATCGAGACCGGGCTCGACCACCCCGACGTGCTGATCTACCCCGATGCCACCTACCGGGCGATATCCGACGCCCCGCTCAACGCCGAGCCCTGGTGGCAGATCGACCCTAGAGTTAGCTGGCTGCTGGAGCGTCTCGCGGACGAGGGCGAGCAAGGCTTCGCCAACGACAAGGTACTGGTGATCGCCCACGGTCGCGAGACCGCCCAGGGCCTGGCCGAGGCGCTGCGGGTGCTGGGCGGCATCCACGCCCCAGTGTTCCACGAAGGGTTGACCCTGATCGAGCGCGACCGCGCAGCTGCGGCCTTTGCCGACGAGGAGGAGGGCAGCCAGGTGCTGGTTTGCTCGGAGATCGGCTCGGAGGGGCGCAATTTCCAGTTCTGCCACCATCTGGTGATGTTCGACCTGCCGCAGCATCCCGACCAGCTCGAGCAGCGCATCGGCCGGCTCGACCGCATCGGCCAGCGCCACGCCATCGAGCTCCATGTGCCGCTGTTCGAAGCCAGCCCCGGAGAGCGCCTGCTGCGCTGGTTCCGCGAAGGGATGGACGCCTTCGACGCGCCCCATGGCGTCGGCAACGAGCTGTTCGACGCCTTCGGCGACGCCTTGGCCGAGGCCCTGCTCGACGACGAGGCCCTCGACGACGTCATCAACGAGACCCGCATGCTGTTCGAGAGCCGCCTGGCCCAACGCGACGCCGGGCGCAACCGCCTGCTCGAGCTCAACGCCTGCCGTCCGGACCGGGCCGAGGCGGTAGCGGCGGCGATCCGTGAACTCGACGACGACCCGGCGCTACCGCGCTACCTCGATCAGGCGCTGGATATCTTCGGCATCGACAGCCACGAACTCGGCAGCGGCCTGCTGCACCTGCAGCCCAGCCCGCAGATGCTCGACGGCTTGCCCGGCCTGGCCAAGGGCGAGGAGGGTTTCACCGCCACGCTGTCGCGTGGACGTGCCCTGGCCCGCGACGACGTGCAAAGGCTCTCATGGGAACACCCTCTGCTGCGCGAGATGATGGGACGCATTCTCGACGGTGCCATGGGCAACACCGCCCTGGCACTGCTCAAGCATCCGGCGATACCCGCTGGGCGACTGATGGCAGAGCTGGTCTTTCGCACCTATTGCCCCGCCCCCAGGCGGCTGCACGTCAACCGATTTCTGCCACCGACCGCGGTACGCGTGCTGCTCGACGAATCCGGCGCCGTGCTCAGCGATAAGGTCTCCTTCACCGGTCTGGCGAAAAACCTGCAGAAGGTCAAGAAGGCCATGGCTCGCGACCTGATCCGCAGCCGTCACGATCAGCTGCGGGAACTGCTCACCCAAGGCGAGCAGGAGGCCGAGCGCGAGCTGCCGAGCATCGTCGAGACCGCCCAGGTGCGCATGCGCCGGGAGCTCGATGGCGAACTGGCCCGCCTGGAAGCACTGGCACGGCTCAATCCAGCGGTGCGCGAGGAAGAGCTGGAGGCGCTGCGCCGCGAACGCAGCGAGCTGGATACCGCCATCGACGGCACGCGGCTGCGGCTGGATGCGGTGCGGGTGATAGTCACCATCGGCGACTAAGAATGACAATCAAAGAATATCGGCGAGAGCCTGCTCCAGCGTCGGGAAGCGGAACTCGAAACCGGCCTCGAGCAGGCGCACCGGGCGCATGTCGGCGCCGGTCAGCAGCAGGCGTGCCATTTCGCCGAAGGCGGTCTCCAGCACGACTGCCGGCACCGGCATAACGGCGGGGCGGTTGAGCTGCTTGGCCAGGGAGCGGGTAAACTCGGCGTTGGTGACGGGATGCGGCGCGCTGCCATTGAACGGCCCGTCGAGATCGTCACGCTCGATCAGGAACAGAATGCTACGCACCAGATCCTCGCGGTGGATCCAGGGCATGTATTGGTTGCCGTCGCCGAAACGCCCCCCCAGCCCCAGCTTGAACGGCGGCAGCATCTTCGCAAGGCTGCCACCCCCCGTGTCCAGCACCAGGCCGGTGCGCAGCAGTGCCACCCGGGTACCGAAGTCGGTCGCCTCGAGTGCGGTATCCTCCCAGCGCTTGCACAGACGATGGGCGAACTCGTCGTGGGGAGGCGTTTGTTCGCTGACTTCGCGGTTTCCCTGGTCCCCGTAATACCCCATCGCCGAACCCGACACCATGACCTTTGGCGCCTTGCCGCTGGCCTGCTCGAGTTGCTCGCAGAGAATCACCAGGTCGCGGGTGATATTGACCCGGGAGTCGATCAGGCGGTTTTTCTGCTCATCGCTCCAGCGCTTGGCTGCAATCGGCTCCCCGGCCAAGTTGACGATGGCATGCGGCGGCGAATCGACGAAATCGAGCACCGAGCGTCGCACGTCCGCCCCTTCGGGCAGCTTGCGCTTGGCGGCCTCGGGATCACGCGAAACCACCTGCGGGCGATGCCCCGCCTCCCTCAGGCGCTGACAAAGGCGCTGGCCAACGAAACCGCTACCTCCGGTAATCAAGACTCGCATTCGACTCCCTCCGCATTCGGCCGCTTCGCAGCCTCTCGTTATACAACCGTTGTACATCTCTGCTATGCTGCCGGCAACCGGGCAATTCAGGTGCAGCTCGACACCCCGCCCAGCCGCTGAACGTCGTGTTTCCGGGAGACCCGCCATGTCCTACAGCCTGATCCTGCTCGCCCATGGCTCCAGCGACCCCGCATGGCGCGCCCCCTTCGAGCGGTTCCACGAGGCGTTGGCCACTCGCATGCAGACGTCGCTGAAGCTGGCCTACATGGAGCTTAGCGAACCCTCGCTGGAAAGCAGTGTGGCCGAACTCACTTCGGCCGGCATTCGGCGCATCGAAATCCTTCCCTTGTTCTTCGCCGCCGGACGGCACCTGCGCAAGGATGTCCCGGCCCAGGTCGAGGCGCTGAGGGCGAACCACCCCGATACCGAACTGACGCTACTGCCGCCCGTTGGCGAGCACCCTGCCTTCATCGACGCCCTGGCCGCCGTGGTTGCCGAACAGGCCGGAGAAGCATTGCCGACTTGACCATGACCGCCATCAGTTGTACACCGCCCGCTTAGTGTACAATATTCCTTGGCAGCGGCCCGAGCACCGTTGCCACGTAGCCAAGACAACACAAGAGGCAGGCGAGCATGACCGAGAAGGGGGCCCACCGGGCCGACACACCGCTCTATCCTATCCGCGAGGTGTCACGCATTACCGGCGTCAATTCGGTTACCCTGCGCGCCTGGGAACGTCGCTACGGGCTGGTCCGCCCCAAGCGTACCCCCAAGGGGCACCGGCTCTACGCCCGCGAAGACATCGAGCGGGTCGAGCGAATCCTGCAGTGGCTCAGCCGCGGCGTGCCGGTCAGCCAGGTCAAGGAACTCATCGACCAACCACAACCCGTACCGGCCACCGAGCCTGCCTCCGGCGATTGGCCCAGCCAACGACGCCAGCTGATGGCGGCCATCGAGGCCCTCGACCAGGGCCAGATGGAAACGCTCTTCACCCAGAGTCTGGCACTCTATCCCGTATCTACCTGCCTGGCGGAGCTGTGGCAGCCGGTCTTGCGCGAACTCGAGGAGCACTGGGCCGACCAGCTCGGCGCCGCCCTGCAGCGCCGCTGTCTGGAGTCGTTCCTGCGCACCCGCATCGGCATCCGCCTCTACCATGCCAACCGATTGGCCAAGGGACCCGTACTACTGATCGCCCCGCTGCCCGACGACCCCGGCGCCCTATGGCTGCTGATGGCCGCACTCGCCGCCAGCGATGCCGGTTACCAGGTCCAACTGATGGACAGCGCCCTGCCCTTCGGCGAACTGCCACTGGCGGTCGAGCGCCTGCATGCCGCCGCGCTGATCCTGGTCAGCGGCCGCGCCGAGCGGGCTGACCTGATCCGTCGCCAGTTGCCCCGCCTCGCCGAGCAGCTCGATGCCCCCCTCGGCCTGTGCGGGCCGGTCGCGCGGATTCGTAGCGGCGATCTGGCCGACAGCCTGGTGGAACTGCTTGGCGACGACCTGCCCCTGGCCATGGCCCGCATGCGCCCCTTGATTCTCGACCACTGACCCCATCGCGAGGCAGCCGACCATGACCTGCTCCCTGATGTGGTTTCGCAGCGACCTGCGCGTTCATGACAACACGGCGCTGGCAGCCGCCGCACGCCGGGGGCCGGTCATCGCCGTGTTCCTGCGCAGCACTTCCCAGTGGCAACGACACGGGCATGGAGTCAACAAGCTCGACTTCTGGCATCGCGGTGTCGTGGCCCTCGGCGAGGACCTGGCCGGCATCGGCATACCCCTGCTGCATCGCGATATCGACGACTTCGGCCAGGCCCCGGCTACCCTGCTCGATCTTGCCCGCGAGGCCGGCGCCAGCTCACTGCACTTCAACCGCGAGTACCCGTTCGACGAGCAGCGCCGCGACCAGGCCGTCATCGAGGCCTTTCGACAAGCCGACCTTACCGCGACTGGCCATCACGACAGCGTGGCCTTCGCTCCCGGCGAGCTGTTGACCGGCAAAGGTGACTTCTACAGTGTCTTCACGCCCTTTGCGCGAGCCTGGCACCGCCAACTGACAGCACAGCGCCTGGCTCTGCGCGACCGTCCTCCCCCGCAACCTTCACCAGCCATCGAGAGCGACGCCATCGCCCCCTTGCCTCCGCTCGACGCCCCCCCGGCCGATATGACGCGCTGGCCTGCCGGCGAAGCGGCAGCCGCCGACCGTCTGGAGCGCTTCCTGCGCTTTCGCGCGCGCCGCTATGCGCAGCAGCGCGATTTCCCCGCAGTGGCCGGCACCAGCGAACTCTCGCCCTATCTGGCGCTCGGCATGATCTCGCATCGCCAGTGCCTGCAGGCCGCGCTGAGCGAGAACGACGGCAGCTTGGCCGAGGGCGATGCCGGTATCGTCAGTTGGGTAAACGAGCTTGTGTGGCGGGAGTTCTATCAGCACGTGGCGGCAGGTTTCCCACGGGTATGCCGCTATCGCGCCTTCCAGCGGCACACCGAGGCATTGGCCTGGCGCGACGACGAAGCCGGTTTTCGTGCCTGGTGCGAGGGGCGCACCGGCTACCCCATCGTCGACGCCGCCATGCGTCAATTGGTCCGCACCGGCTGGATGCACAACCGGCTGCGCATGGTCGCCGCGATGTTCCTGAGCAAGCACCTGCTGATCGACTGGCGGCGAGGTGAAGCATTCTTCCTGCGTCACCTGGTGGATGGAGAGTTCTGCGCCAACAACGGTGGCTGGCAGTGGGCCGCCTCCACCGGCACCGATGCAGCGCCTTACTTCCGTATCTTCAATCCTACGAGCCAGTCTCACCGCTTCGATGCGGAGGCTCGCTTCATTGCCGAGTACGTACCCGAACTGGCCGAGCTGCCGACCCGGGATCGCCATGCCCCCAGCGAAGCCCAGCGCGCCGACACCGGCTACCCGTCGCCCATCGTCGAACACAGGATGGCACGCCTCCGAGCGCTGGAAGCCTTCAAGGCATTGCTACCTCCCGCCTAGAAACTCCGCCTCGGAGTGACAATGTCGACGATGCAATAAATCAGCGGCTAAGTCGTGGGCTCGGCACGCAGCATCAAGCCCGCCGAGTCCGATGGGCGGGCTTGCCACTGCGCTTCGATCAGCTCGGCCGGCCCCGGCCGTGCATAGAGATAGCCTTGTACCAATCGACAGCCGGCCTGCTGCAGGAAATCGAGTTGCCCCTGTGTCTCCACGCCTTCGGCCACCACGTCGAGCCCCAACCCCCTCGCCATCGCCAGCACGGCACTGACGATGGCGGCATCGGCAGGATCGTCGGGCAGCGAGCGGATGAAGGCGCGATCGAGCTTGAGCTTGTCCAGCGGCAGGTTCTTCAGGTAGCTCAACGACGAGTAGCCCATGCCGAAGTCGTCGATGGCAATACGATGGCCCTTGGCACGCAGCGCCTCCAGCCGCGGCACGATATCGCCGGCGCGCTCGTCGAGCAGCACCGACTCCGTCAGCTCCAGGCCCAGTTGAGGTGGCTCGATGCCGTGTCTCGCCAGGCCCGCCGATAGTGCCGTTTCGAGCTCGCCCTGAAACATCTGGATCGCCGAAATATTGATCCACACGGGAAGCTGGGGCAGGCCCAACTCCCGCCAACGCGCCATCTGGGCCAGCGCCTCGTCGATCACCCAGTTGCCAAGCTGGCCCATCAGACCATGGCGCTCGGCCAGCGGAATGAAGTCGACCGGCGACACCATGCCATGCTCGGGGTGCCGCCAGCGCAGCAGCGCCTCCATGCCCACCACGGCACCATCCATGATGCGGTGCTGGGTCTGGTAATACAGCTCGAGCTGGTCGCCATTGGCCAAGGCATCGCGCAAGCCGTAGACCAGCGTCATGTGTGGTGAATTCTGCACGTCCAGTGCCGGGCGGAAGCGCTGGCTGACGTTACGCCCGTGGCGTTTGGCCGAATAGAGCGCCGATTCCAGACGCTGGAACAGCACGCCGGACTCCTTGCCGTCCTCGGGGGCCCGGCAGCTGCCGATGGAGAGTCCCAGGCGCAGGGTCTTGTTGCCGACTTCGAAAGGCTCGCCCAGGTGCTGTCGCAGTCCCGCGATCCAGTTGTCGTGGTCGTCGTACGTCGTGGTGCGTATCACCAGGAACTCGTCGCCCCCGAGGCGCCCCACCACGCCGCCGGCCACATGCCGAGCCAGGCGCTGGCCGAAGCGGGCCAGCAGCCGGTCGCCCTGCTCCACGCCGAGGCTGTCGTTGACCGCCTTGAAGCCGTCGATATCGATGATCGCCATGTCTAGGCTCTCGCCGGCGCGCAGGTGGCGCAGCCGCGAGGTCATCAGGTCATGCAGCCGGCGGCGGTTGGGCAGACCGGTGAGCGGGTCCTCGAAGCCGATGCGTCGCAAGTCCTGCTCGCGAGCCTTGTGTACCGAAATATCAGTAAAGGTGCCGACGTAATGGCTGATGCGTCCACGGCTGTCGGTGACCGCCTTGACCCGCAGCCATTCGGGAAACTCGTCGCCCTGCTTGCGCCGGTTCCAGATCTCCCCCTCCCAGCGCCCCTTGCTGTGCAGGGTCTGCCAGAACCGCTTGAAAAAGGCCGGGTCGTGACGCGCTGCGGCCAGGTTGGTCGCATTGAGCCCGCGCACTTCATCCTCGGTGAAACCGGTGATGCGCGTAAAGGCGGGATTCACGGCGAGGATACGGTTCTCGGCATCGGTGATCTGCACACCCTCTTCGGAGAGCATCAGTGCTTGCTGCATCAGATCGGCGTGCTGGCGGTCTCGCTTCAACTGGCGCCAGGCAGCCGTCAACCCCGCCACGACGATGGCGACGGCGGCCATTCGCAAACCGGGACTGGGCAGCCAGATACAGGCCGGCAACGCTGCCATGGCAGCCCAGGTCAAGGGGCGGTTCAATGCGAAGGATGGCCGCATGCGTGGTCCCGATGTAACGGATATTGAGAGGAAAGTTGCGCCCATGCTGTGCATCGACCCTACCTAGAGTATCGACACTTTGCGGTAACACTTTAATCACTGGCGGCTGTCGCGTCATGCCTGACGTGCAATCAAGGACCACGGCCAGTAGACTAGGCAGGGCCGCCCGGGCGGGTTGGCACCTGTGCCATGTGCCTCCGCACCGTACGCGGAAGGGCCCACTACAACTGCGACTCGGAACGACTCAGTGACCAAGCAACACTCTTTCGAACGCGAAGAACTACTGGCGTGTAGCCGCGGCGAACTATTCGGCCCCGGTAATGCACAACTGCCGGCGCCCAACATGCTGATGCTCGATCGTATCACGCACATCCATGAGGAGGGCGGCCAGTTCAACAAGGGCGAGCTGATCGCCGAGCTGGATATCCAACCCGACCTGTGGTTCTTCGACTGCCATTTTCCTGGCGACCCGGTCATGCCCGGCTGCCTGGGGCTCGACGCCATGTGGCAGTTGGTGGGCTTCTACCTGGGCTGGCTCGGCCACCCCGGCCGCGGCCGTGCGCTGGGTTGTGGCGAGGTGAAGTTCACCGGCCAGATCCTGCCCGAGGCGGGCAAGGTCAAGTACCACATCAACGTCAAGCGCATCATCACCCGGCGCCTGATCCTCGGCATCGCCGATGGCACCGTATCGGTGGATGGCCGCGACATTTACCAGGCCAACGACCTGCGCGTCGGCCTGTTCACCTCTACCGCGAATTTCTGAAACAGGAGGCTCCCATGCGACGAGTGGTAGTCACCGGCCTGGGCATCGTGTCCTGCTTGGGCAACGACGCACAAACGGTCGTCGAAGCGCTCCGGAGCGGGCGCTCGGGCATTCGCTTCAAGGAGGAATACGCCGAGCGCGGCTTTCGTAGCCAGGTCGCCGGGGTCGTAGATATCGATCTCGACGCCCTGATCGACCGTAAGCTAAGCCGCTTCATGGGCGACGCCGCGGCCTATGCCTATGTCAGCATGGCCCAGGCCATCGAGGATTCGGGCCTCGGCCCCGAGCAGGTATCGAGCGAACGCACCGGCCTGATCGCCGGCTCCGGCGGCGCCTCCAGCGCCAACCAGGTCGAGGCTGCCGACGTGATGCGCGAGAAGGGGCTACGCCGGGTCGGCCCCTACCGGGTCACCCGCACCATGGGCAGCACCGTCTCGGCATGCCTGGCCACGCCGTTCAAGATCAAGGGCGTCAACTATTCGATCTCCTCCGCCTGCGCCACTTCCGCGCACTGCATCGGTAGCGCCATGGAGCAGATCCAGATGGGCAAGCAGGATGTCGTCTTCGCCGGCGGCGGCGAGGAGGAGCATTGGACGCTGTCGTGCCTGTTCGACGCCATGGGCGCCCTGACGACCCAGTACAATGACACGCCCGACAAGGCCTCACGCCCCTATGACAAGGCCCGCGACGGCTTCGTCATTGCCGGTGGCGGTGGCATGCTGGTACTCGAGGAGCTCGAACACGCCAAGGCGCGCGGGGCGAAGATCTATGCCGAGCTGGTCGGTTATGGCGCCACCTCCGATGGTCACGATATGGTCGCCCCTTCCGGCGAGGGCGCCATGCGCTGCATGCGCCAGGCACTGGCCACCGTGGACGGCAAGATCGACTACATCAACACCCACGGCACCTCCACACCGGTGGGCGACGTTGCCGAGCTCAAGGCGATCCGCGAGGTCTTCGGTGACAGCACACCGCCGATGAGTTCCACCAAGTCGCTGACCGGCCACTCGCTGGGTGCCACCGGCGTACAGGAAACGATCTACTCGCTGCTGATGATGGAGCATGGCTTCATCGCCGCTTCGGCCAACATCGAGGAGCTCGACGACCAGGCGGCCGGCTTCGATATCGTCACTCGCACTCGCGAGAGCGTCAGCGTCGATCGCGTACTCTCCAACAGCTTCGGTTTCGGCGGCACCAACGCCTGCCTGGTACTGCAGCGCTACCGCGACTAGAGGTTCCGTACGCAACGAAGAAGGCGCCCAGCGGGGCGCCTTCTTCGTCATGCAAAGTATGTCGTACGCAGCAGTCTATCCCGAACTTGCCTCAACTGCAGATTTGGCATCCACCGGGCGCGGGACTTCCGAGATCTCGGCCAGGCGCGCCTCGATCCACGCTTCGACCTCGATCAACACTTCCTCCGGAGTACGGCCCACGGTATCGATGGGCTCCCCCACCACGACGTTGAGTATTCCCGGGTTCTTCACCCAATGGCGACCCGGCCAGCGCTCACCGGCGTTATGCGCTACCGGCAGCACCGGCACGCCGGCCCGACAGGCGATGACAGTCCCGCTCTTGTTGTAGCGCCGCCTTTGCCCCGGGTCCACCCGTGTGCCTTCCGGAAAGATCAATACCGAGAGCCCCTCCTGCAGTCGCGCCACACCCTGGCTCAGCACCTGGCGCATGGCCCGCGCCGGCTTCGAGCGGTCCAGCGCAATGGGATGCAGCAGCCTGAGCCCCCAGCCGAACAGCGGGATGCGCAGCAGCTCCTGTTTGAGTACCGTGCACACTGGCGGCTTGAGAATCTGCAGGAAGATGGTTTCCCACTCGCACTGGTGGTTGGCCAGGATTACGCACGGACCTTGCGGCAGCCGCTCCTTGCCACTGACCCGATAGGTCACGCCGCACGTCCAGCGGAACCAGGCGGTGATGAAATGGTTGTAGAGATTGAGCAGGCGGTAGCGTGCCGGTAGCGCCAGCAGCGGGGCGACGGGCAGCAGCAGCGCACCGAAGACGAAAATAGCGAAAAAGTAACCGACGTAGAACAACAGGCTGCGCAACACATTCATAGTGGAATGCCGCCCTCTTCATCGGTCGCGATGGCGCGGCGGGCCTGGCACCACTCATCCAGCAGCCGCCCTACCTCCAGCCGCCACGGCTTCTGATGTACACCGAAGGCCTCCAGCACGCGCCTGCAGTTGAGTACCCGGCGTAGCGGCTGATCGTGATGATGCTTGAGTGCTTTGACCTCGCCCAACGCAACCTGCTCCCCCAGCCCCTCCAGGCGAGTCGACAGCTGCGTACGCACCATGGAGGTGAAGGTGTAGGCACTGACCGGCTCCGTGCCTGCCAAGTGATAGGCACCCCAGGCACTGGAACCGCACGAGAGCTGATGCAGCATGCCCACCAGGGCCATGGCCACGGCATCGGCCGACGTCGGGCAGAAGATCACGTCCTGGGCCGCGCGAACCTCTTCCCCGGTCACCAGGCTATCGATCACGCCGCTGAGCCAAGCGTGCCCGCCTTCCAGCGCGAACAGCGGCCCCAGCCGCACGATCAGGTGTCGCGGATGGCTCTGGCGGATTCGGTCACCGATGGCGATCAGACGCCTGAGACTCTCGTCCCGCGGCGCCGGTATCACGTGCTCGTCAATGGGTGTCTCGAAGCCATCCTGATAGAGCTGATCGGAGACGCACCACACCAGCGGCGTGTCGGTTTCACGACATGCCGCCAGGCAGGCATCGACGCCCTCGCCATGCGCGATCACGGCTGCGGGCTCGATCTCCATCGGTGCCGAGAGGGGCGGGATGATGACCGCATCCGGTGCCAGCTCGAGCAATAGCGCCGCATCGATCTTCAGACCGGGCTCGATGACGAGCTCGGTATCACTGCGGCGATGAACCAGCCTGGCCAATGCCAGGTTGAGACAGTGGCCGGCATCCAGTACCAACAGCTTCACGCGATCGCCTCCGGCAGGCTCGGTCGGGAGGAAGTCAGAACGGGATTTCGTCGTCGAAATCGTCGAAGCTGCCCGGATCGGGCGCGCCGTAATTGCTCTGCTTCTGTCCTCCCTGCTGGGGCTGTCCTCCCTGCTGGGGCTGGCCGCCCGGCGCGGGTCGCTGCTGGGGCTGGCCGCCAAAGCCACCTGGCTGAGGCGCGGCGTTGCCGTAGCCGCCCTGCTGTGGCACAGAGGCGCCTTGGGGCGCGCCATAGCCGCCCTGCTGCTGAGGCATGCCCGCCCCCGGCTGGCCGCCGAAGTCACCGCTACGGGTATCGAGCATCTGCATGTCGTTGCATACGATCTCGGTGGTATAGCGATCCTGACCGTCCTGTCCCTGCCACTTACGCGTCTGCAAGCGCCCTTCGAGATAGACCCGCGATCCCTTCTTCAAGTACTGCTGGGCGATCTCGGCCAGTCGATTGAATAGCACCACCGAGTGCCACTCGGTCCGCTCCTGGCGCTGGCCGCTCTGCTTGTCGGTCCAGGTGTCGGTAGTGGCGACGCGCAGGTTGGCGACGGGGCTACCGGATGGCATGAAGCGAACCTCGGGATCCTGCCCCAGGTTGCCGATGAGAATGACCTTGTTGACGCCACGGGCCATGCTGGACTCCCTCTATAAATGAACATGTGCATTGTAATGAACCGACCTGAGAGGCCGGCACCTGACAGGCAGGCTAGCCGCCACGGTGGCGACTCGAACGGATCAGGCGCGCCAGGGCGTCTTCGTCGAGGCGGCGCCGGTCCACCTTAAGATACGCCACTCGCTCCTCGGGAACGACCATAACGTCCTCAACGCCGGCCACCTCGGCGAAGCTCGCCATCAGTGTATCGAGCGTATCCTCATGATGCTCGTCATCCAGCGCCACCACCTCGCTCGAGAGGTGCGGCGGCGTCGGCATACCCAGCATCAACAGCCACCAGACGCCGGCGAGCACGGCGCTGCCGACGAATACCGCCGGCAGCCCCCATTGCTGGGCCAGGAAGCCGCCCAACACGCCGCCGAGGAAGGCGCCCAGAAACTGGCTGGTGGAGTAAACGCCCATCGCCGTGCCCTTGGCCCCGGCCGGTGCCAGCTTGCTGAGCATCGAAGGCAGCATTGCCTCGAGCAAGTTGAAGGCGGTGAAGAACAGCAGCAGCCAGGCGAACAATGCCCAGCCACTGCCGAACGAGGCCAGGCCGGCCAGGCTGACGGTGATGGCCGCGATCGCCGTCAGGCTCATGGCCTTCATGCGCTGACGTTTCTCCGCAACGATCACCAACGGCACCATGCCGACGAAGGCCAACGCCATGATGGCGAGGTAGGTCAGGCCATGCCGCTCGGCCTCGATGCCCGCCTCGACCAGGCGAAACGGCACGGCAACGAAGATCGCCATCAGCACCAGATGCAGGGCAAAGATCGACAGGTCCAACCGCCACAAATCGGCCCGGGTGAGAGTCGCCGCCAACTGCTGCCGATCGATGCCCACGTCGCGATGCCTCAGTCGCCGCGGTGCCGGCGGCACCAGCTTCCATAGCACCACCAGGCCCAGTGCGGCGAGCAGGGCGGTGAACCAGAACACGGCAGAGAGCCCGAAAGCGGCGGCCAGCCAGGGGCCGATCACCATGGCGACGGCGAACGCCACGCCTATCGAAAGGCCGATGGTGGCCATGGCGGCAGTACGCACCTGCTCGCGGGTCTGGTCGGCAAGCAGCGCCATGATAGCCGCGGCAACGGCGCCGCTGCCCTGCAGGCAGCGCCCCACGATGACACCGCCTATGGTCTCGGCGGATGCCGCCACTACGCTACCGAGCAGGAACAGCAGCAGACCTCCGGCGATCACCGGCTTGCGCCCGAGACGGTCGGAGAGCAGCCCGAAGGGGATCTGCAGCACCGCCTGGGTCAGGCCGTAGATACCCAGTGCCAGCCCCACCAGCAACGACGTGGCGCCGGCCAGTTCGTCGGCATACAGCGCCAGCACCGGCAACACCATGAACAGCCCCAGCATGCGCGTGGCATACAGGCTGGCCAAGCCGGTAATGGCGCGTCGTTCGGAGACTAGCAGCAGTCCAGAGACCTTGCGCATAGGGAGTGAGACGCTTCCATGGGTAGGCGGGCCGGAGCCCTTCAATGAACCGACTATTCTAACGATTCCGGGCCCCGCAGGAAACGTCCCGACCAGCGGCGCTTTGGCGCGCGGTCGGCCGCAGGAGTATAATCGAGGTTTTGCCGAGCGCCATGAGGTGTGAATGGACAGGATCGTGGTCAGGGGTGCGCGCACCCACAACCTCAAGCAGATCGACGTCGAACTGCCCCGTGACAGCCTGATCGTGGTCACGGGGCTTTCGGGCTCGGGCAAGTCGTCGCTGGCCTTCGACACCCTCTATGCCGAAGGACAGCGACGCTACGTGGAGTCGCTATCCACCTATGCGCGCCAGTTCCTGTCGATGATGGAGAAACCCGACGTCGACCACATCGAAGGACTGTCGCCGGCGATCTCCATCGAGCAGAAATCCACCTCCCACAACCCGCGCTCCACCGTGGGCACCATCACCGAGATCTACGACTACCTGCGCCTGCTGTTTGCCCGGGCCGGCACGCCGCGCTGCCCCGAGCACGGTGAGGATCTCGAGGCCAGCACCATCTCGCAGATGGTCGACCAGGTGCTGGCCCTGCCCGAGGGCAGCAAGCTGATGCTGCTCGCCCCGGTGGTCAAGGGACGCAAGGGCGAACACCTGCAGTTGCTCTCCGAGCTGCACGCCCAGGGCTTCGTGCGTGTGCTGATCGACGGGCAGGCTCTCGAACTCGACGACATCGCCCCGCTGGACAAGAACAAGAAACACGACATCAGCGTGGTGGTCGATCGCATCAAGGTGCGCGAAGGGCTCCAGCAGCGCCTGGCTGAGTCGTTCGAGACGGCCCTCAACCTCGCCGATGGCATCGCCGTGGTCCACTTCATGGACGGCGAAGCCGAGGACATCCCATTCTCGGCGCGCTTCGCCTGCCCGGTGTGCGGCTATGCCATCGCCGAGCTAGAGCCGCGCATGTTCTCGTTCAACAACCCCGCCGGTGCCTGCCCCACCTGCGACGGACTCGGCGTGCAGCAGGTCTTCGATCCCGACAAACTGATCAGCCATCCGGAACTGTCGCTGGCCGAGGGCGTGATCAAGGGCTGGGATCGTCGCAGTATCTACTACTTCAGCCAGCTACAAGCCGTCGCCGACCACTACCGCTTCACCCTGGAGACACCATGGCAGGAGCTTGCCCGCCATGAGAAGGAAGTCATTCTCCATGGCAGCGGTGACGACGAGATCGCCTTCAGCTACGTCAACGACCGCGGCCGTCGCGTCACCCGCGAACACCCCTTCGAAGGGGTACTGCCCAACATGCAGCGCCGCTACCGCGAGACCGAGTCGAGCATGGTGCGCGAGGAGCTGGCGCGCTATATCGCCGACCGACCCTGCCCCACCTGTCACGGTTCGCGCCTGCGCAAGGAGTCCCGCCACGTCTTCGTCGACGATCACACCCTGCCGCAGATCGTGCAACTACCGATCGGCGAGGCGTGGGATTATTTTCAGCGCCTGACCCTACCCGGACGCAAGGGCGAGATCGCCCAGAAGGTCATCAACGAAATCCACGCGCGCCTCGAATTCCTGGTCAACGTCGGCCTCGACTACCTCAACCTCGAGCGCAGCGCCGAGACCCTCTCCGGCGGCGAAGCCCAGCGCATCCGCCTGGCGAGCCAGATCGGGGCAGGCCTGGTGGGCGTCATGTACATCCTCGACGAACCCTCCATCGGCCTGCATCAGCGCGACAACGATCGCCTGCTCAAGACGCTGATCCACCTTCGCGACCTGGGCAACACCGTGATCGTGGTGGAGCATGACGAGGACGCCATCCGCGCCGCCGACCACGTGCTCGATATCGGCCCCGGCGCCGGTGTTCATGGTGGCCGTATCGTCGCCCAGGGCACGCCCGAAGACGTCATGGCCAGCCACGACTCGCTCACCGGCCAGTACCTCTCCGGCAAGCGGCGTATCGAGATACCCAAGTGGCGCATCCCCGGCAACCCCGAAAAGCGACTCGTGCTCAGTGGGGCGAGCGGCAACAACCTGCGCAACGTCAGCCTGACCCTGCCGCTGGGGCTGTTCATCTGCGTCACCGGCGTCTCAGGCTCCGGCAAATCGACGCTGATCAACTCGACGCTGATGCCCATCGCCGCCCGCGAACTCAACCACGCCACCACCCTGACGCCGGCGCCCTATGAGCACATCGAAGGCCTCGATCAGCTCGACAAGGTGATCGACATCGACCAGAGCCCGATCGGTCGCACGCCACGCTCCAATCCGGCCACCTACACCGGCATCTTCACGCCGATCCGCGAGCTCTTTGCCGGTACCCAGGAAGCCCGCTCGCGGGGCTACAAGCCGGGCCGCTTCAGCTTCAACGTCAAGGGGGGGCGCTGCGAGGCGTGTCAGGGCGAGGGCATGATCAAGGTCGAGATGCACTTCCTGCCCGACATCTACGTACCCTGCGACGTGTGCAAGGGCAAGCGCTACAACCGCGAGACGCTGGAGATCGCCTACAAGGGCAAGAGCATCGACGAGGTACTGGAGATGACTGTGGAGGAGGCGCTGGAGTTCTTCAGCCCAGTGCCGGCCATCGCCCGCCGCCTGCAGACCCTGCTCGACGTGGGTCTCTCCTATATCCGCCTGGGCCAGAGCGCTACCACTCTCTCCGGCGGCGAGGCCCAGCGGGTCAAGCTGGCCAGGGAACTGGCCAAGCGCGACACCGGCAAGACGCTCTATATTCTCGACGAGCCCACCACCGGGCTGCACTTCGAGGACATTCGCCAACTGCTCGTCGTACTCCATCGCCTGCGCGACCACGGCAATACCATCGTGGTGATCGAGCACAACCTCGACGTGATCAAGACCGCCGACTGGATTGTCGACCTCGGCCCCGAGGGCGGCTCCGGCGGTGGACGCATCATCGCCGAGGGCACGCCGGAGCAGGTGGCGGAGATGGAGGCCTCTCACACTGGACGCTTCCTCAAGCCGCTGCTGGAGCGGGCCAAGAGCCAGAAGGCCGAGCCAGCGACTTCCAAGTAGGGTCGAAACGCAATAAAAAACCCGGCTTCGCGAGAAGCCGGGTTTTTCGTATTGCTACAGCACTGCCGGACCGAGGCCCGCCGCCGGAGATCACTCCTCGGTGACGACTTCCTCGGACTCCTCGACGACCGGACGGTCGACGAGTTCGACGAAGGCCATGGGGGCGTTGTCGCCGGTGCGGAAACCGCACTTGAGAATACGGACGTAACCGCCCGGACGCTCGACGTAACGCGGACCCAGCTCGTTGAAGAGCTTGCCGACCGCTTCTTTGGAGCGGGTACGGCTGAAGGCCAGACGACGGTTGGCGACGCTGTCCTGCTTGGCCAGGGTGATCAGCGGCTCGATGACACGACGCAGCTCTTTGGCCTTGGGCAGGGTTGTCTTGATCACTTCGTGCTCGATCAGCGACACGCTCATGTTCTTGAACATGGCCTGGCGATGCGAGCTGGTACGATTGAGGTGACGACCACTCTTACGATGACGCATGGTTGTGATTCCTTACCAAACTGGGACTCGAGTCGACGCTCACGCGGAGGCCTTGTCGTCCTTCAGGCTCGCCGGCGGCCAATTCTCCAGCCGCATGCCAAGGGAAAGACCGCGCGCAGCCAACACGTCCTTGATTTCGTTCAAAGACTTCTTGCCGAGGTTCGGCGTCTTCAGCAGCTCGACTTCGGTGCGCTGAATCAGATCGCCGATGTAGTAGATGTTCTCGGCCTTCAGGCAGTTGGCACTGCGGACGGTCAACTCGAGATCGTCTACGGGACGCAGCAGGATCGGATCGACGTGATCCTCTTCCTCCACGACCTCCTGTTCCTTGTCGGCTTCCAGGTCGACGAACGCGGCCAGCTGCTCCTGCAGGATGGTCGCGCTGCGACGGATCGCCTCTTCGGGATCCAGGGTGCCGTCGGTCTCCAGGTCGATGATCAGCTTGTCGAGGTCGGTACGCTGCTCGACACGTGCCGCATCGACGGCATACGAAACGCGGCGCACGGGGCTGAAGGTGGCATCCAACTGCAGGCGACCGATGGCACGCGATTCGTCGTCGGCGCCCACCCGGGCATCCGCCGGCTCATAGCCACGGCCGCGAGCGACCTTGAGCTGCATCTTGAGCTCGGCACCCTCGTTGACGTGGGCGATGACGTGATCCGGGTTGACGATCTCGACGTCGTGATCGAGGACGATATCGCCCGCGGTCACCAAGGCCGGGCCCTGCTTGTTCAGCGAGAGCACCGCCTCGTCGCGACTATGCATGCGGATGGCCACGTCCTTGAGGTTCAGAAGAATCTCGATGACGTCTTCCTGAACACCCTCGATCGCGCTGTACTCATGCTCGACACCCGAGATCTCGACTTCCACCACGGCACAGCCGGGCATGGACGAGAGCAGAATGCGACGCAGCGCATTGCCCAGGGTATGGCCAAAGCCACGCTCGAACGGCTCGAGCACGATCTTCGCGTGATGCGCGCTGATCTCTTCGACCTTGATATCGCGCGGACGGAGAAACTCTGTCACTGAACGCTGCATAACTACACCTTTGAGGCTGCCTAACGGTTACTCGGTACTCGTAGCCGGCCCGAGAGGGCCGGCACGACGCGATCAGCGACGCTTACTTCGAGTACAGCTCGACGATCAGGTTTTCGTTGATGTCGGCCGACAGGTCGCCGCGTTCCGGGATAGCCTTGAAGGTGCCTTCCATCTTCTTCGCGTCGACCTCGATCCAGGCGACTTCGCCACGGTTGGCAGCGATGGAAAGCGCACTCTGGATGCGCGCCTGGTTCTTCGCCTTCTCGCGAACGGAAACCACGTCGCCGGGCTTGACCTGATAGGAAGCCACGTTGACGGCACGGCCATTGACCATGATCGCCTTGTGACTTACCAGCTGGCGCGCCTCGGAACGGGTGGAACCGAAGCCCATGCGGTAGACGACGTTGTCCAGTCGGGATTCGAGCAGCTGCAGCAGGACTTCGCCGGTGGCGCCGGAGCGACGGGCGGCCTCCTTGTAGTAGCTGCGGAACTGCTTTTCGAGTACGCCGTAGATACGACGTACTTTCTGCTTCTCGCGAAGCTGCAAGCCGTAGTCGGAAAGACGCTGACGGCGCTGGCCGTGCACACCCGGAATCTGCTCGGATTTGCACTTCTTCTCGAAGGGAGTCACACCACTCTTGAGGAAGAGATCGGTGCCTTCACGACGAGACAGTTTGCACTTCGGTCCAATATAACGAGCCATGAATCTGTCTCCTTAAACGCGGCGTTTCTTCGGCGGACGGCAGCCATTGTGGGGAATGGGCGTCGCGTCGGTGATGCTCTGCACGCGGAAGCCGGCAGCGCTCAGTGCGCGCACGGCGGATTCACGGCCAGGACCGGGGCCCTTGACCAGCACGTCGACGTTTTTCACACCATACTCGGCTGCAGCGGTCGCTGCACGTTCGCTTGCCACTTGAGCAGCGAACGGGGTGCTCTTGCGAGAACCACGAAAACCCGAACCACCGGCTGTTGCCCAGGAAAGGGCATTGCCCTGGCGGTCTGTGATCGTCACGATCGTGTTGTTAAAAGAGGCGTGGATGTGCGCGACGGCGTCCACTACCTGCTTTTTAACCTTTTTACGGTTGCTACGCGGGTTAGCCATGTTGATGTCTATTCCTGTCTTTACGCCAGAACGTGCGTGTTACTTGCGGATCGGCTTACGCGGGCCCTTACGGGTACGCGCGTTAGTCTTGGTCCGCTGACCACGCAGCGGAAGACTACGACGATGACGCAGACCACGATAGCAACCCAGGTCCATGAGACGCTTGATGTTCAGCGTCACATCACGACGAAGGTCGCCTTCCACGGTGTACTTGCCAACCTCGGCACGCAGGGCATCGACCTCTTCAGAGGAGAGCTCCTGGATCTTGGTGGTCGGCGCGATGCCGGTAGCGACACAGATTTCCTGTGCACGCGTGCGGCCAATCCCGAAGATATAGGTCAGCGAGATCGCCGCATGCTTGTTGTCCGGGATATTGACGCCTGCAATACGGGCCATCAGCTTTCTCCGAAATTTGAGCGGCTTGCTCGATTAGTTACTACAAAAGGCGCAACAGCATACCCCTTTACCCACCTTCGGGCAAGGGGTACGCTGGCACCGCTTTTCATGAGCGCCAGAATCAACCCTGGCGCTGCTTGTGCCGCGGCTCGGTGCAGATGACGCGGACCGCGCCATTGCGCCGAATGATCTTGCAGTTGCGGCACATCTTCTTGACGGAAGCTCGAACTTTCATCGTTCCTTCTCCAAAATCGACACACGGCGCGCCAGATCACCGGCGGCGCGACTCAGCGCATGATGCCGCCGCTGCCATAGCCTTTCAGGTTGGACTTCTTCATCACCGACTCGTACTGGTGCGACATGAGGTGCGACTGCACCTGAGCCATGAAGTCCATGATGACCACGACCACGATCAGCAACGAGGTACCGCCGAAGAAGAACGGCACGTTCCACGCCACGATCAGGAACTGGGGCATCAGGGAAACCGCAGTGATGTAAAGGGCACCGAACAGGGTCAGACGGGTCATGACCTTGTCGACATAGCGAGCGGTCTGCTCACCAGGACGAATACCCGGCAGGAACGCCCCTGACTTCTTGAGATTGTCAGCGACATCCTTGGGGTTGAAGACCAGCGCTGTGTAAAAGAAGCAGAAGAATACCACCGCCGCCGCGAAAAGCAAGATGTACAACGGCTGTCCCGGCCCCAGGGCCTGGGACGCCCGCTGCAGCCACTCCATGCCGTCGCCGGCACCGACCCACTGCCCAATGGAGGCAGGGAACAGCAGGATGCTGGAAGCGAAGATGGGCGGAATAACGCCCGCCATGTTCACTTTCAGCGGCAGGTAGCTGCTCTGCCCGGCATACATCTTGTTACCGACCTGACGCCGCGGATAGTTCACCGTGATGCGGCGCTGGCCGCGCTCGATGAACACCACGAAGGCCACGGTCGCAACGCCCAGCACGGAGAGGGCCAGCAACGGCAGCACGTTCCACGCACCTTCGTTGCGAGCCAGCTCGAACGCTTGCCCCACCGCACCCGGCAGGCCAGCGACGATGCCGGCGAAGATCAGCAGCGAGATACCGTTGCCGATACCCTTTTCGGTGATCTGCTCACCCAGCCACATCAGAAACACCGCACCCGACACGAAAGTGACGATGGCAGTGAAATAGAAGCTGAAATCAGCAGTGTAGGCGATGCCCTGGCTGGCCAGACCCACCGACATGCCGGTGGCCTGCACCAAGGCCAGCACCACCGTACCGTAGCGGGTGTACTGGCTGATCTTGCGACGGCCGGCCTCGCCCTCCTTCTTCAACTGCTCGAGGTGGGGCGAGACCGCGGTCAGCAGCTGCATGATGATCGACGCCGAGATGTAGGGCATGATGCCCAGGGCGAAGATACTCATGCGCTCCAGCGCACCACCCGAGAACATGTTGAACAGTCCCAGGATGGTGCCCTGCTGCTCCCTGAACAAGGCAGCAAGCTGGTCAGGATTGATACCGGGAACGGGAATATGGGCACCGATACGGTACACCACGATGGCGAGGAGCACGAAGCGCAGACGCGCCCACAGTTCACTCAGACCGCTGCCCATCGCCGGCATGTTTCCTGACTTGGCCATTTAGTCCTCTACCTTGCCGCCAGCGGCTTCGATCGCGGCCCGGGCACCCTTGGTGACCTTGATACCGCGAACCGTGACCGCCTTGTTGACGTCGCCGGAAAGAATGATCTTCGCGTGCAGAGTGGCATTCTTGAGCACGTTGGCCTGCTTCAGGGTCTCGAGGGTGACTTCGTCACCTGTGACCTTGGCCAACTCGCTCAGACGCACCTCTTCGGAGACCAGCGACTTCATGGAGGTGAAGCCGAACTTGGGCAGACGCCGCTGCAGCGGCATCTGACCGCCTTCGAAACCGGGCTTCACGCTGCCGCCGCTACGCGACTTCTGGCCCTTGTGACCACGGCCGCCGGTCTTGCCCAGACCGGAGCCGATGCCACGACCGACGCGCTTCTCGGCATGCTTGGAGCCCGGTGCCGGGCTCAGGCTATTGAGTTTCATGGATTACTCTCCCTCTACCCGCACAAGGTAGTTGACCTTGTGGATCATGCCGCGCACGGCAGGGGTGTCTTCCAGTTCAACCGTATGACCGATGCGGCGCAGCCCCAGGCCCTTCATGGTGGCCTTGTGCTTGGGCAATGTGCCGATGGTGCTACGGGTCTGGGTAACCTTGAGTGTGGCTGCCATGGTATTTACCCCGTGATCGCTTCGACAGACAGACCGCGCTTGGCGGCGATGTCGTCCGGCGACTGCATGGAAGCGAGACCCTTGACGGTCGCGCGCACCACGTTGACCGGATTGGTGGAGCCGTAGCACTTGGCCAGGACGTCATGGACGCCAGCCAGCTCGAGCACGGAGCGCATGGCGCCGCCGGCAATGATCCCGGTACCTTCGGAGGCCGGCTGCATGTACACCTTGGAGGCGCCGTGACGGGCCTTGACCGGGTACTGCAGGGTATGGCCCTTGAGGCTCACCTTGACCATGTTGCGACGCGCCTGGTCCATGGCTTTCTGGATCGCGACCGGCACTTCACGCGCCTTGCCGCGGCCGAAGCCGACACGACCATTGCCGTCGCCCACGACGGTCAGAGCGGTGAAACCGAAGATTCGGCCACCCTTGACCACCTTGGCGACGCGGTTGACCTGCACGAGCTTTTCCTGCAGGTCGCCGGTGTTCTGTTCGTTCTTCGCCATCGTAAAACCCTTTAGAATTCCAGGCCGCCTTCACGTGCGGCGTCGGCCAGGGCCTTCACACGACCGTGGTACTTGTAACCGGCACGATCGAAGGCCACCTGGGTGATGCCAGCCTGCTTGGCGCGTTCGGCAATCAGCGCACCCACCTTGGCGGCGGCGTCCGAGTTGCCGGTCGCCCCCTCGCGCAGGTCCTTGTCCAGCGTCGAAGCGCTGGCCAGCACCTTGCCACCATCCGGCGAGATGATCTGCGCGTAGATGTGACGCGGGGTACGGTTGACGCACAGGCGATACACGCCCAGCTCGCGCATCTTGGCACGAGCGCGGCGGGCACGACGGAGACGAGATTCTTTCTTCGCGTTCATAACCCTGCCTTACTTCTTCTTGGCTTCTTTACGACGCACTTGCTCGTCGGCATACCGCACACCCTTGCCCTTGTAGGGCTCAGGCGGACGGAAGGCACGAACCTCGGCGGCGACCTGGCCCAGCTTCTGCTTGTCCGCGCTCTTCAGCACGATGACGGTGTTCTTCGGCGTTTCCGCGGAGACACCCTCAGGCAGGGAATACTCGACCGGGTGTGAGAAGCCCAGTGACAGATTCAGCGTCTGGCCACTTGCCTGGGCACGATAGCCGACGCCAACGATTTCGAGGGTCTTGGTGAAACCCTCGGAGACGCCGGTGACCAGGTTCTGGACCAGAGCACGAGTGGTGCCGGCCATGGCCCAGGACTTGGCGCTCTCGCTCGGGTTGAAGGTCAGCTGACCCTCTTCCTGACCGATGGCCACGTCCGGGTGAACGGTCATGGACAGCGTGCCCTGGCTGCCCTTGACGGTCAGCTGGTCGCCGTCGAGCTTGACGTCGACGCCGGCGGGCACTTTAACCGGATATTTGGCTACGCGGGACATTCCAGACTCCTAGAATACGGTGCAGATGACTTCGCCACCGACGCCCGCCTGGCGAGCGGCACGGTCGGTCATCACGCCCTTGGAGGTGGTGACGATCGCCACACCCATGCCGTCCGCCACCTTGGGCAGTGCATCCTTGCCCTTGTACTGGCGCAGAGACGGCTTGGATACCCGCTGCAGGTGCTCGATGACCGGCCTGCCCTCGAAGTACTTGAGGGTCACGGTCAGTTCGGGCTTGGTACCTTCAGCGACCGCGAAGTCGGTGATATAGCCCTCTTCCTTCAAAACGCGGGCCACCGCGACCTTGAGCGTGGAGGACGGCATGGTAACCGTCTCCTTGGTGGCCATCTGCGCATTGCGGATACGGGTGAACATATCCGCCAGAGTGTCTTGCATGCTCATTTACATTGCGCTCCTGATGTTTCCGTGGCGGCTTACCAGCTGGACTTCTTCAGCCCAGGGACCTCGCCACGCATAGCGGCTTCACGCAGCTTGTTACGGCCAAGGCCGAACTTGTTGTAGTAGCCGTGCGGACGACCGGTGATCCGGCAGCGGTTACGCTGACGAACCGGGCTGGAGTCGCGCGGCAACTGCTGCAGTTTCAGCGTCGCCTCGAAGCGCTCTTCGTCGGAAGTATTCACGTTCTGGATGATCGCCTTGAGCTCGGCACGGCGGGCCGCATACTTCGCGACCAGCTTGGTGCGCTTGAGCTCGCGTTCAATCATGCTCTTCTTTGCCATGATCCCACCCTTATTTCTTGAACGGGAAGTTCAGCGCGCTCAGCAGCGCACGACCTTCCTCGTCGGTGTTGGCAGTAGTGGTGATGGTGACATCCAGACCACGAATCCGGTCGATCTTATCATATTCGATCTCCGGGAAGATGATCTGCTCACGCACACCCATGGAGTAGTTGCCGCGACCGTCGAAGGACTTCGGGTTGAGACCACGGAAGTCACGTACGCGGGGGATCGCGATGTTGACCAGACGATCGAGGAATTCCCACATGCGCTCGGCACGCAGGGTCACCTTGATGCCGATCGGCCAACCTTCGCGCACCTTGAAGCCCGCGATGGACTTGCGCGCATTGGTCACCAGCGGCTTCTGACCGGAGAGCTTCTCCAGGTCGCCGATGGCATTCTCGATCAGCTTCTTGTCGCTGGTCGCGTCACCGATGCCCATGTTGAGGGTCACCTTGGTGATCCGCGGCACCTGCATCACGTTGGCGTAGCTGAACTGCTCTTTGAGCTGAGCCACCACCTCGTTCTGATAACGTTCTTTCAAGTTCGCCATTTTGCTACCCGACTCGCGTTAGGCGTCGATCTGCGTCTGCGTCGACTTGTAGATACGTACCTTGGTACCGTCTTCCTTTACCTGGAAGCCGACGCGATCCGCCTTACCGGTCTCCGAGTTGAAGATCGCCACGTTGGACGCGTGAATCGGAGCCTCGCGCTCGACGATACCGCCCTGATTGCCCGCCATAGGATTGGGCTTGGTGTGACGCTTGATCATGTTCACACCGGACACGACGAAGCGTTCGTCCTTTAGGACGCGCTTGATGGTGCCACGCTTGCCCTTGTCCTTGCCGGCGATGACGATCACTTCATCGTCACGTTTGATCTTTTGCATGTCCGCTTCGCTCCTTACAGCACTTCAGGCGCCAGGGAAATGATCTTCATGAACTTCTCGGTGCGAAGTTCACGAGTCACCGGCCCGAAGATACGGGTGCCGATCGGCTGCTCGTTGGTGTTATTCAACAGAACTGCCGCATTTCCATCGAAGCGGATCAGCGAGCCGTCGGAACGACGGACACCGCTGCGGGTGCGAACCACCACCGCCTTGAGAACCTGGCCTTTCTTGACCTTGCCACGCGGAATGGCTTCCTTCACCGTGACCTTGATGATGTCACCGACCCGCGCGTAGCGGCGGTGTGAGCCGCCAAGCACCTTGATGCACTGCACCCGGCGCGCTCCGCTGTTGTCGGCGACATCCAGCATTGTCTGAGTCTGAATCATCGGTTTTCTCCAAACCTAATCTGACTGCTCTCGCCGAGCTCAGCCCTTGGCCTGCTCGATCACCTCGACCAGCGTCCAGGCCTTCTTCTTGGACAGCGGACGGCATTCCTGAATGGATACCGTGTCGCCGGCCTTGGCCTGGTTCGCCTCGTCATGGGCGTGCAGCTTGGTGGAGCGCTTGACGTACTTGCCATAGATCGGGTGCCGCTCGCGGCGCTCGATCATGACGACGATGGATTTTTCCATCTTGTCGCTCACCACCTTGCCGGTGAGCGTACGGGCTTTCTTCTCTTCGGCCATCTCAGTCACCTGCCTTCTCGTTGAGCACAGTCTTCACCCGGGCGATGTCCCGACGAACCTGCTTGAGCAGATGAGTCTGGCTGAGCTGGCCGGTGGCCTTCTGCATGCGCAGGTTGAACTGCTCGCGGAGGAGTTCGAAGAGCTGCTCCTGGAGCTGCTCGACTGACTTTTCACGAATTTCCTGGGCTTTCATCACATCACCGTCCGTTTCACAAAGGTGGTGGATATGGGCATCTTCTGGGCGGCGAGAGTGAAGGCCTCACGGGCCAACTCTTCCGACACACCTTCGATTTCATACAGGACCCGGCCCGGCTGGATCTGTGCAACCCAGTACTCGACGGAACCCTTGCCCTTACCCATACGGACTTCGAGTGGCTTCTTGGAAATCGGCTTGTCGGGGAAGACGCGGATCCAGATCTTGCCGCCACGCTTGACGTGACGGGTGATCGCACGACGGCCGGCTTCGATCTGACGCGCAGTGATGCGGCCACGACCGGTTGCCTTGAGGCCGTATTCCCCGAAGCTGATCTTGCTTCCGCGATGCGCCAGGCCACGATTGCGGCCTTTCATCATCTTGCGGAATTTCATGCGCTTGGGCTGTAACATCGACTCGCTCTCCCCTTACCTGGAACCTTTCTTCTTGGAGGGCGCTGCCTGCGGCTGTTGCTTGGCCTTGGCGCGGACCTCTTCGATGCCCCCGAGGATTTCACCCTTGAAGACCCAAACCTTGACACCGATGATGCCGTAGGTGGTTTTTGCTTCGTAGGTGGCGTAGTCGATGTCCGCACGCAGGGTGTGAAGCGGCACGCGGCCCTCGCGGTACCATTCGGTACGTGCGATTTCGGCGCCACCGAGGCGACCTGACAGCATCACCTTGATACCACCTGCACCCAGGCGCATGGCGTTCTGCACGGAACGCTTCATGGCACGACGGAACATGACGCGACGCTCGAGCTGGCCGGCAATGTTCTGCGCGACGAGCTTGGCGTCCAGCTCCGGCTTACGGACTTCCTCGATGTTGACGTGCACGGGCACGCCCATCATCGCGGTGACGTCACGACGCAACTTGTCGACGTCCTCGCCCTTCTTGCCAATCACGATACCCGGACGGGCGGTGTGAATGGTGATACGGGCGTTGTTGGCCGGACGCTCGATATGGATGCGGCTCACGGACGCATTCTTCAGACGCTCTTCGAGGAAGCGACGCACCTCGAGATCGTTGTTCAGCTTGTCGGCATAAGCACCGCGCTCGGCATACCACACCGAGGAGTGGTCCTTGACGATACCCAGCCGAATACCTGTCGGATGTACTTTCTGACCCATCTGGTCGACTCCTACTTCTCGGCTACCTTGACGGTGATGTGGCAAGTGCGCTTCAGGATGCGATCCGCACGACCCTTGGCCCGCGGCTTGATGCGCTTGAGCGTCATGCCCTCATCGACGCAGATGGTCGAGACACGCAGCTCGTCGATATCCATGCCGTTGTTTTCTTCCGCATTCGCGATGGCGGACTGCAGCACCTTCTTGACCAGCTTGGCAGCCTTCTTCGGTGAGAAGGTCAGCAGGTCGAGCGCCTCGGCGACCGGTTTACCGCGCACCTGGTCAGCCACCAAACGGGCCTTCTGGGCGGATAAACGAGCGCCACGCAGCTTAGCTGTGACTTCCATCTCTCAATCCTCTCTGGCTTACCGTTTGGCTTTCTTGTCCGCCGCATGACCGCGATAGGTGCGGGTGGCAGCGAATTCGCCCAGCTTGTGGCCAACCATTTCCTCGGAGACGTGCACCGGGACGTGTTGGCGACCGTTATGGACAGCAATGGTGAGCCCGACCATGTTCGGCAGGATCATGGAACGACGCGACCAGGTCTTGATCGGTTTGCGGTCGTTCTTCTCCACTGCAGCCTCAACCTTCTTCAGCAGATGAAGGTCGATAAAAGGACCTTTCTTCAGTGAACGTGGCACAGCCGTTACCCCTTAATGTCTGTTACTTGGCCTTGCGGCGACGAACGATCAGCGCGTCAGTGCGCTTGTTCTTACGGGTCTTGTGGCCCTTGGTGGGAACGCCCCACGGGGTCACCGGGTGACGACCACCGCTGGTACGGCCTTCACCGCCACCATGCGGGTGATCCACCGGGTTCATGGCCACACCGCGAACGGTCGGACGCACGCCTCTCCAGCGCTTCGCACCGGCCTTGCCAAGTTGACGCAGGCTGTGCTCAGAGTTGCCCACTTCACCCAGGGTCGCGCGGCAGTCCGCCAGCACCTTGCGCATTTCGCCGGAGCGAAGACGCAGGGAGGCATAGCTGCCTTCACGAGCGACCAACTGAGCACTGGTACCGGCACTGCGAGCGATCTGCGCACCCTTGCCGGGCTTGAGCTCGACGCAGTGAACGGTGGAACCCAGCGGGATGTTGCGCAGCGGAAGGGTATTGCCCTTCTTGATCGCCGCATTCACGCCGGACTCGAGCTTGTCACCCACGCTCACGCCTTTGGGCGCGATGATGTAGCGACGCTCGCCGTCCAGATACTTCAGCAGCGCGATGTGAGCGCTACGATTGGGATCGTACTCGAGACGCTCAACGACGGCGGGAACGCCATCCTTGGTGCGCTTGAAATCGATCAGCCGGTAGTGCTGACGGTGACCACCGCCCACGTGACGGGTGGTGATGCGACCGTTGTTGTTGCGACCGCCGTTACGCGACTGCTTCTCGAGCAGCGGAGCGTAGGGCTTGCCCTTGTGCAGGCCTTCGCTGACGACCTTGACGACGTGGCGACGACCGGCGGATGTGGGTTTTGTCTTGACGATTGCCATGATCCGTACTCCTGCCCTTATTCGGCGCCAGTGAAGTCTTCGAGCGTTTCACCAGCAGCCAGGGTCACATAGGCCTTGCGGTAGCCCTGGCGGCGGCCCAGACCGTGCGCACTGCGCTTGGTCTTGCCCTTCATGTTCAGCACCTGGACGCGATCGACCTTCTTGCCAAACAGCACCTGCACGGCCTGCTTGATTTCCGGCTTGGTCGCGTCGCTGGCCACCTTGAACACATACTGGTTGCGCTCGGCGGCGAAAGCGGCCTTCTCGGTCACGTGCGGACCAAGCAGAACCTTGAATACGCGCTCCTGGTTCATGCCAGCTTCTCCTCGAATTTACGCAGAGCAGAGACGGTGACCAGCACCTTGTCGAAGGCGATCAGGCTCACCGGATCGGCGGCAGCCACATCCACCACATCCACGTTGGGGATGTTGCGAGCGGCCAGATAGAGCTTCTCGTCGACCTCTTCGGTGACGATCAGCGCCTTCTCCAGGCCCAGCTCGCTGAGCTTGGCGACCAGCTGCTTGGTCTTGGGTGCATCGACGGTGAACTCGTCGATGGCGACCAGGCGCTCCTGACGCACCAGCTCGGACAGGATGGAGCGCATTGCTGCGCGGTACATCTTGCGGTTGACCTTCTGCGAGTGATCCTGCGGACGCGCCGCGAAGGTCACGCCACCGCTACGCCACAGGGGCGAGCGAATGGTCCCGGCGCGTGCGCGACCGGTACCCTTCTGGCGCCACGGCTTCTTGCCGCCACCACGCACGTCGGAACGGTTCTTCTGGGCACGGGTACCCTGACGACCACCAGCCAGATAGGCGGTGACGACCTGGTGAACCAGCGCCTCGTTGAATTCTTTGCCAAAGGTGGCGTCGGCGACTTCGACAGTACCCGCGCCTGCAGCAAGATTCAGATTCATCGGTTCTATCCCCTTCAGCCAGCTTTGACGGCGCTACGAACGATGACGTCGCTGCCAGTAGCACCAGGCACGGCGCCCTTGATCAGCAGCAGGTTGCGCTCGGCATCGACCCGCACGACTTCAAGGCTCTGGACGGTACAGCGGACATTGCCCATCTGACCGGCCATCTTCTTGCCCTTGAACACGCGTCCCGGGGTCTGACACATACCGATGGAACCCGGCGCACGATGCGACAGAGAGTTGCCGTGGGTGGCGTCCTGGGTACGGAAGTTCCAGCGCTTGACGGCGCCCTGGAAGCCCTTGCCCTTGGAGGTGCCGGTCACATCGACCATCTGACCAGCTTCGAAGAGGGATACGGTGAGTTCGCCGCCCACTTCCGGAGCCTCATCGCCTTCGGCGAAACGGAACTCCATCAGCGAACGACCGGCCTCGACACCTGCCTTGGCGAACTGACCTGCTTGCGCCTTGGTGAGATGCTTGGCCTTGCGGGAGCCGGTTGTGACCTGAATCGCCGCGTAGCCGTCGGACTCGACGGTCTTGACGCTGGTGACGCGATTCGGCTCAACCTCGATCACGGTTACGGGCACGGAGGCGCCATCTTCGGTAAAGACACGGGTCATACCGGCCTTTCTACCGACCAAACCGATAGTCATTCTCAGTCTCCTTTAGTGTACGGGGCTATCACCCGCTATGGCTGCCCTTTCCAGAGCATTCCACTAGCACGTTGTATGACGCCATCACGGCGTGGCGGCTGCTGCTCCAACTCGTTTGAAAGAGCGCTGGGCCGCGGGTGTCTAGTGTGGTTAGTCGAGCTTGATCTGCACGTCCACGCCGGCGGCGAGGTCGAGCTTCATCAGGGCATCGACAGTCTTTTCGGTCGGCTCGACGATATCGAGCACGCGCTTGTGAGTGCGGATCTCGTACTGATCGCGCGCATCCTTGTTGACGTGCGGCGAAATCAGTACGGTGTAGCGCTCACGGTTCGTCGGCAGCGGGATCGGACCACGCACCTGCGCACCGGTCCGCTTGGCGGTATCAACGATCTCCGCGGCGGACTGGTCGATCAGGCGATGGTCGAATGCCTTCAACCGAATGCGAATCTTCTGGTTCTGCATTTGCCCTAAACTCCAATGGAAGTCGACGGCAACCTGCCGCCTACCCACGCATTCAAAGGATGCGCATTATATGCACGCCGAGGGCGAGAGTCAAACACTCCTCCAGGGTGCGCAGAAAGGGGGCTCCTCGCGGAGCCCCCTTCGATCAGTCAGAAGCCTGAAGCTTACTGAACGATCTTGGCCACGACGCCGGCGCCGACGGTACGACCGCCTTCACGGATGGCGAAACGCAGACCTTCGTCCATGGCGATCGGAGCGATCAGGGTGACGACCATCTTGACGTTGTCACCCGGCATGACCATTTCGACGCCTTCCGGCAGTTCACAGGTACCGGTCACGTCAGTGGTACGGAAGTAGAACTGCGGACGATAGCCCTTGAAGAACGGGGTGTGACGACCACCCTCTTCCTTGGACAGCACGTAGACTTCGGCTTCGAAGACGGTGTGCGGGTTGATGGAACCCGGCTTGGCCAGAACTTGACCACGCTCGACTTCATCACGCTTGGTACCACGCAGCAGGGCACCGACGTTCTCACCGGCACGACCTTCGTCGAGCAGCTTGCGGAACATCTCGACACCGGTAACGGTGGTCTTGGTGGTGTCCTTGATACCGACGATCTCGACTTCTTCGCCGGCCTTGACGATGCCACGCTCGATACGACCGGTAACCACGGTACCGCGACCAGAGATGGAGAACACATCCTCGATCGGCATCAGGAACGGCTGATCGATGGCACGCTCCGGCTCCGGGATGTAATCGTCCAGCGCCTTGATCAGGTTGGCAACGGCAGTGGTGCCCATGCCGTTCTCGTCCTCACCGTTCAGCGCCATCAGCGCGGAACCGGTGATGATCGGAGTGTCGTCGCCCGGGAAGTCGTACTCGTTCAGAAGCTCGCGAACTTCCATCTCGACCAGCTCGAGCAGCTCCTCGTCATCGACCATGTCGGCCTTGTTCAGGAACACGACGATGTAAGGCACGCCAACCTGACGCGACAGCAGGATGTGCTCGCGAGTCTGCGGCATGGGGCCGTCGGCAGCGGAACAGACCAGGATAGCACCGTCCATCTGGGCGGCACCGGTGATCATGTTCTTGACGTAGTCGGCGTGCCCGGGGCAGTCGACGTGCGCGTAGTGGCGCTGCTCGGATTGGTACTCGACGTGAGAGGTAGCGATGGTGATACCACGCTCACGCTCTTCCGGAGCGTTGTCGATGGAGTCGAACTGACGCCATTCACCGCCGAAGACCTCAGCAGAAACGCGAGTCAGGGCCGCAGTCAGAGTGGTCTTGCCGTGGTCGACGTGACCGATGGTGCCGACGTTGACGTGCGGTTTGGAACGTTCGAATTTTTCCTTAGCCACTTCGATAACCTCTTTACGTTTGCTAGCGGTTAGCCTTTCTGGTTGATGACGGCTTCAACGATGCTGGAGGGCGCCTCTTCGTAGCTCGCGAACTCCATGGTGTAGCTCGCACGACCCTGGGTCTGGGAGCGCAGGTCGGTCGCATAACCGAACATCTCGCCCAGAGGCACCATCGCGCGGATGATCTTGCCAGAGGAAGAATCATCCATGCCCTGCACCAGACCACGGCGACGGTTCAGGTCACCCATGACGTCACCCATGAAATCCTCGGGCGTCACGACTTCGACCCTCATCACCGGCTCCAGCAGCACGGCCTTGGCCTTGCGGGCCCCTTCCTTGACTGCCATGGAAGAGGCGACCTTGAACGCGTTCTCGTTCGAGTCCACGTCATGGTAGGAACCATCGTACAGCGTGACCTTGACGTCGATCATCGGGTAACCCGCGATGACGCCGTTCTGCAGCTGCTCATAGGCCCCTTTCTCGACGGCACCCACGTACTCCTTGGGTACCACACCGCCGACGATCTCGGAAGCGAACTTGAAGTGCATGTCTTCGTCTTCGCCCTTGTCCGCCTCGGTGAGCGGCTCGATGCGCAGCCAGACATGGCCGTACTGGCCACGACCGCCGGACTGACGCACGAACTTGCCTTCCTGCTCGACCTTGCCACGAATGGTTTCGCGGTAGGCCACCTGCGGCTTGCCGATGTTGGCTTCGACCTTGAACTCGCGACGCATGCGGTCGACGATGATGTCGAGGTGCAACTCGCCCATGCCGGAGATGATGGTCTGGCCGGTCTCTTCGTCGGTCCTCACTTGGAACGACGGATCCTCCTGGGCCAGCTTGCCCAGCGCTACGCCCATCTTCTCCTGGTCGGCCTTGGATTTCGGCTCCACGGCCACGGAGATGACCGGATCCGGGAACTCCATGCGCTCGAGAACGATCTTGTTCTCCAGATCGCACAGGGTATCACCGGTAGTGACGTCCTTCAGGCCGATACAGGCGGCGATGTCGCCGGCCCGCACTTCCTTGATCTCTTCACGCGAGTTGGCGTGCATCTGCACGATACGACCCACGCGCTCCTTCTTCTGCTTGACCGAGTTGTAGACGCTGTCACCGGAGTTGAGAACGCCGGAGTAGACGCGAATGAAGGTCAGCGTGCCGACGAAGGGGTCAGTGGCGATCTTGAACGCCAGCGCAGCGAAGGGGGCGCTGTCGTCCGCCTCGCGAGTCGCGACGGTACCATCCCGGTCGTCCAGCTCACCCTCGATGGCCTTGACCTCGGTGGGTGACGGCATGTACTCGATGACACCGTCGAGCACGGCTTGCACGCCCTTGTTCTTGAACGCCGAACCGCAGGTGACCAGCACGATCTCGTTGTCGAGCGTACGACGACGCAAGCCGGACTTGATCTCCTCGATGGAAAGCTCGCCCTCTTCGAGGTACTTGTCCATCAGCTCTTCGGAGGCCTCGGCAGCGGCTTCGACCATCTGCTCGCGGTACTCCTCGGCAGTCTCCTTGAGCTCGGCCGGGATATCGACCAGCTCGTAGTTCATGCCCAGGCTCTCCTCATCCCACAGGATAGCCTTCATCTGGATCAGGTCGATGACGCCCTTGAATTCCTCCTCGGTGCCCCAGTTGATCTGGATCGGCACGGCATTGGCATTCAAGCGCTTCTTGAGCTGATCGACGACCATGAAGAAGTCGGCACCGGTGCGATCCATCTTGTTGACGAACACCATGCGCGGCACTTCGTACTTGTTGGCCTGACGCCACACGGTCTCGGTCTGCGGCTGTACGCCGGAGGAGCCGCACAGCACCACCACGGCACCGTCGAGCACGCGCAGCGAGCGCTCCACCTCAATGGTGAAATCGACGTGTCCGGGCGTATCGATGATGTTGATGCGATGCTCATCGAACTGCTTGTTCATGCCCTGCCAGAAGCAGGTGGTCGCCGCGGAGGTGATGGTGATGCCACGCTCCTGCTCCTGCTCCATCCAGTCCATGGTGGCCGCGCCATCATGAACCTCGCCCACCTTGTGGGAGAGACCGGTGTAGAACAGGACACGCTCGGTCGTGGTGGTCTTGCCGGCATCGACGTGGGCGACGATGCCGATATTACGATAGCGGTTGAGTGGAGTCTTGCGAGCCACGGTGGAACTCCCCGTTGATTGGCGATGCGTTTAGAAGCGCTGCACTTAGAAGCGGTAGTGCGAGAACGCCTTGTTGGCCTCAGCCATGCGATGCACGTCTTCACGCTTCTTGACCGCAGAACCCTTGCCTTCGGCGGCATCGAGCATCTCGCCAGCGAGACGCTGCACCATGGTCTTCTCACCGCGCTTGCGTGCCGCATCCACCAGCCAGCGCATGGCTAGCGCCTGGCGGCGCGAGGGGCGAACCTCTACCGGCACCTGATAGGTCGCACCGCCGACGCGGCGGGACTTGACCTCGACCATCGGCTGGATGGCTTCCAGCGCGCGATCGAAGATTTCCAGCGGCTCTTCCTTGCTACGCTCGGCAACCGTGTCCAGCGCACCGTAAACGATACGCTCAGCTGTGGACTTCTTGCCGCTGACCATCAGGTGGTTCATGAACTTGGCCAGGCGCTCGCTTCCGAACTTGGGATCCGGCAGGATTTCGCGCTTGGCTACTACTCTTCTTCTAGGCATGACAAGCCCTCTAGCGAAGGGTCTTTCAGGCAAACCCGGAACTCCCGCACGCTCTCTTCGAACTCGCGACGCCCGACCTTACTCTTATCAGACCAAAATTGATTCTGGATGCGTACCGAGGCCGATCAGGACTTGGGACGCTTGGTGCCGTACTTGGAACGGCCCTGCTTACGGTTCTGCACGCCGGAGGTGTCGAGGGCGCCGCGTACGGTGTGGTAACGCACACCCGGCAAGTCCTTGACACGGCCGCCGCGGATCAGCACGACGGAGTGTTCCTGAAGGTTATGGCCTTCACCGCCGATGTAGGACGACACTTCGAACCCGTTGGTCAGACGCACGCGACAGACCTTACGCAGGGCCGAGTTCGGCTTCTTCGGGGTAGTGGTATAGACGCGGGTGCAGACACCGCGCTTCTGTGGGCAGGCCTGTAGCGCCGGCACGTCGCTCTTGGCGGCGGGGCGCTTGCGCGGCTTGCGCACGAGCTGATTGATCGTTGCCATGTTGTGTAGCTGACTCCAATGGTTGCCTTGCCTTTGCAGCGGGCGCGGGCGCACCCACCCCACTGTTAAAGGCTGCGAATTCTAAGGTCTAACGGGGTGGGGCGTCAAGCGATTGGGCTTGGCCCACGCCTTGACGCCCCGCACCGCCTACAGCTCGTCGTCGTCAGAATCGAGCGCGGTGAGCTGGGCACCCAGCTCCTGCTCGACGTCGAAGGCCGACGGATGGAGCAGACGCTCGGTATCTTCCCGCTTGCGGCGACGCTCCTGATGATGAGCCAGCCCCGTTCCCGCCGGGATCAGGCGACCCACCACCACGTTCTCCTTCAGGCCACGCAGGTAATCGCGCTTGCCGGTAACCGCCGCCTCGGTCAGCACCCGCGTGGTCTCCTGGAAGGAGGCCGCGGAGATGAACGACTCGGTGGCCAGGCTGGCCTTGGTGATACCCAGCAGCACGCGCTGGTACTTGGCCGGGAACTTCTCGGCCTGTACCAGGCGGGCATTCTCCTCGAGCACTCGCACCAGTTCGACCTGATCGCCAGGGATGAACTCGGAGTCGCCGGACTCGGTAATCTCCACCTTGCGCAGCATCTGACGCACGATCACTTCGATGTGCTTGTCGTTGATGCCCACGCCCTGCAGGCGGTAGACCTCCTGGATCTCGGCGGTGATGTACTTGGCCAGCTCCGCCACGCCCAGCAGCCGCAGGATGTCGTGCGGGTTGCTCGGACCGTCGGAGATCACCTCGCCCTTCTCCACCGTCTCGCCTTCGAAGACCGCGATCTGGCGCCACTTCGGAATCAGCGCCTCGAACGGATCGCTGCCGTCTTCCGGCGTAATCGTCAGGCGACGCTTGCCCTTGGTCTCCTTGCCGAAGCTGATCGTACCGCTGACCTCGGCGAGGATGGCGGGCTCCTTCGGTTTGCGCGCCTCGAACAAGTCGGCCACGCGGGGCAGACCACCGGTGATGTCCTTGTTGCCCGAAGCTTCGACCGGAATCCTCGCGACGATCTCGCCAATACCGATCTTGGCGCCGTTGTCGACCGAGACGATCGACTTGCCCGGCAGCAGGTACTGCACCGGGGTGTTGGAGCCGGTCACGCTGATTGGCTCGCCGCTCTCGTCAGTGAGCAGGATCATCGGTCGACTGTCGCGGCCCGCCTGCGGACGCGCCGCCGACTCGATCACCTCGATCGACGACAGGCCGGTCATCTCGTCCACGCTGCGGTGGATGGTGACACCTTCGACCATGTCGACGTACTGCACCTTGCCCTCGACCTCGGCGATGATCGGGTGGGTGTGCGGATCCCACTTGGCGACCATCTGGCCGGCCTCGACCGCATCGCCATCCTTGATCGACAGCTCGGCGCCGTAGGGCAGCTTGTAGTATTCGCGCTCGCGTCCATGGTCGTCGGCCACCGCCAGGGCGCTGGAGCGGGACACCACCACCAGCTTGCCGTCGGCGCGCTCGACGAACTTCATGTTGTGCAGGCGCACCTTGCCGCCGTGCTTGACCTGAACGCTGTCCACCGCCGAGGCGCGCGACGCGGCACCGCCGATGTGGAAGGTCCGCATGGTCAACTGGGTACCCGGCTCACCGATCGACTGAGCAGCGATAACACCGACCGCCTCGCCGATATTGACCTGGTGCCCACGCGCCAAATCGCGACCGTAACAGGTCGAGCAGACGCCGTGAGTCGATTCACAGGCGATGGCGCTACGCACCACGATCTCGTCGACACCCATGGTATCGAGACGCTCACACCACGCCTCGTCGAGCAGCGTACCCTTCTCGATCAGCACCTCCTCGGAGCTCGGATCGATGACGTCCTGGGCCACCACGCGGCCCAACACGCGCTGGGCCAGAGAGACGATGATGTCACCGCCTTCGATGACCGGGTGCAGCGTCAGGCCCTGCTCGGTGCCGCAGTCAGGCTCGGTAATCACCATGTCCTGGGCCACGTCGACCAGGCGACGGGTCAGGTAACCGGAGTTGGCGGTCTTGAGTGCCGTATCGGCCAGACCTTTTCGCGCACCGTGGGTCGAGATGAAGTACTGAAGTACGTTGAGGCCCTCACGGAAGTTGGCCACGATCGGCGTCTCGATGATCGAGCCGTCCGGTTTGGCCATCAGGCCTCGCATACCCGCCAGCTGACGGATCTGGGCGGCGCTACCCCGGGCCCCGGAGTCGGCCATGATGAACACGCTGTTGAACGAGTCCTGCTCCACCTCGTTGCCGTCGCGATCGACCACGGTCTCCTTGGAGATGCCCGCCATCATCGCCTTGGCCACCTTGTCGTTGGCCTTGGACCAGATGTCGATGACCTTGTTGTACTTCTCGCCGGCGGTGACGAGGCCGGAGGAGAACTGATCCTCGATCTCCTTGACCTCGGCCTCGGCCGCCTCGACGATCTCGGTCTTGGCCTCCGGGATGACGAAGTCGTTGACGCCGATGGAAGCACCCGACCAGGTCGCCATGCGGAAACCGGTGTACATCAGTTGGTCGGCAAAGATCACGGTCGGCTTGAGACCGGCACGACGATACACCTCGTTGAGAAGCTTCGAGATCGCCTTTTTCTTCATCGGCTGGTCGACCAGCTCGAAGGGCACGCCGTCGGGCAGGATGCGAAACAGCAGCGCACGACCCACGGTGGTGTCATAGATGGTGCGAGTCGTGCTCAGCTCACCGGTCTCTTCGTCGGCCAGCACCTCGGTGAGGCGCACCTTGACGCGGGCGTGCAGCGACACGTTCTGGCTGCCGAAGGCACGCTCGACCTCATTGAGACCGGAGAAGACCATGCCCTCGCCCTTGGCGTTGATCTTCTCGCGAGTCATGTAATAGAGGCCCAGCACCACGTCCTGGGACGGCACGATGATCGGATCACCGTTGGCCGGCGACAGCACGTTGTTGGTGGCCATCATCAGCGCCCGCGCCTCGAGCTGGGCTTCCAGCGTCAGCGGCACGTGTACCGCCATCTGGTCGCCGTCGAAGTCGGCGTTGTAGGCGGCACACACCAGCGGGTGCAGCTGAATCGCCTTGCCTTCGATCAGCAGCGGCTCGAACGCCTGGATGCCCAGGCGGTGCAGGGTCGGTGCACGGTTGAGCAGTACCGGGTGTTCGCGGATGACGTCGGCAAGGATGTCCCACACCTCGGGCAGCTCACGCTCGACCATCTTCTTCGCCGCCTTGATCGTGGACGCATAGCCCAGCGACTGCAGCTTGGAGTAGATGAACGGCTTGAACAGCTCGAGCGCCATCTTCTTGGGCAGGCCGCACTGGTGAAGACGCAGGGTCGGACCGACGGTAATGACCGAGCGGCCGGAGTAGTCGACGCGCTTGCCCAGCAGGTTCTGACGGAAACGCCCCTGCTTGCCCTTGATCATGTCGGCCAGTGACTTCAGCGGACGCTTGTTGGAGCCGGTAATGGCACGACCGCGACGACCGTTGTCGAGCAGCGCATCGACCGCTTCCTGCAGCATGCGCTTCTCGTTGCGCACGATGATGTCCGGCGCATTGAGGTCGAGCAGGCGTTTCAGGCGGTTGTTGCGGTTGATCACCCGACGGTACAGGTCGTTGAGGTCGGAAGTGGCGAAACGGCCGCCGTCCAGCGGCACCAGCGGACGCAGGTCCGGCGGCAGCACCGGCAACACCTCCATCACCATCCACGCCGGATCGTTGCCGGAGTTGAGGAAGGCCTCGAGCAGCTTGAGCCGCTTGGAGAGCTTCTTGATCTTGGTCTCGGAGTTGGTCTGAGGGATCTCCTCGCGCAGGCGATCGACCTCCTCGGAGAGGTCGATGTCCTTGAGCAGCGCCTGGATCGCCTCGGCGCCCATGCGGGCATCAAAGTCGTCGCCGAACTCCTCGAGCGCTTCGAAGTACTGCTCGTCATTGAGCAACTGGCCGCGCTCGAGCGTGGTCATGCCCGGGTCGATGACCACGAAGCTCTCGAAGTAGAGCACCCGCTCGATGTCGCGCAGGGTCATGTCGAGGAACATGCCGATGCGCGACGGCAGCGACTTGAGGAACCAGATGTGGGCCACCGGGCTTGCAAGCTCGATGTGGCCCATGCGCTCGCGGCGAACGGCGGCCTTGGTCACCTCGACGCCGCACTTCTCGCAGATGATGCCGCGGTGCTTCATGCGCTTGTACTTGCCGCACAGGCACTCGTAATCCTTCACCGGCCCGAAGATCTTGGCGCAGAACAACCCGTCCCGCTCCGGCTTGAAGGTGCGGTAGTTGATGGTCTCGGGCTTCTTGACCTCGCCGTAGGACCAGGAGCGAATCATGTCCGGGGAGGCGAGCGAGATCTTGATCGCGTCGAACTCTTCGGACTGTGACTGCGATTTGAGGACTTTCACCAAATCTTTCATGGAGTCGGCTCCTAGCTCTCTAACTCGATATCGATGCCCAGCGAACGGATTTCCTTCACCAGTACGTTGAAGGACTCCGGCATGCCGGCATGCATGGTGTGGTCGCCGTCGACAATGCTCTTGTACATCTTGGTGCGACCTTCCACGTCGTCGGACTTCACCGTGAGCATCTCCTGGAGGGTGTAGGCAGCGCCGTAGGCTTCCAGCGCCCACACCTCCATCTCACCGAAACGCTGGCCGCCGAACTGCGCCTTACCGCCCAACGGTTGCTGGGTAACGAGCGAGTAGGAGCCAGTGGAACGGGCGTGCATCTTGTCGTCCACCAGGTGGTTGAGCTTGAGCATGTACATGTAGCCCACCGTCACCGGGCGATCGAAGGCGTCACCGGTGCGCCCGTCGTACAGGGCCATCTGGCCGGAATCCGGCAGATCGGCCAGGCGCAGCAGATGCTTGATCTCGTTCTCGGCGGCACCGTCGAACACCGGCGATGCCATCGGTACGCCACCACGCAGGTTCTTGGCCAGGGCGATGATCTCGTCGTCGGAGAGCGAGTCGAGATCCTCTACCCGCGTTCCCGTCGTGGTGTTGTAGACCTGCCCCAGGAATTCACGGATCTCGGCCACCTGCTGGCTGCGGGCATCGCGTAGTAGTGCATCGATCTTGACACCGAGCCCTTGGGCCGCCAGTCCCAGGTGGGTCTCGAGGATCTGGCCTACGTTCATCCGCGACGGCACGCCCAGCGGGTTCAGGACGATGTCCACCGGCACACCGTTATCGTCGAAAGGCATGTCCTCTACCGGCATGATCGCCGAGATGACGCCCTTGTTACCGTGGCGGCCGGCCATCTTGTCGCCCGGCTGAATGCGGCGCTTGACTGCCATGTAGACCTTGACGATCTTGAGCACGCCCGGCGCCAGGTCGTCGCCCTGGGTCAGCTTGCGCTTCTTGTCCTCGAAACGCTCCTCCATCTCCTTGCGACGGTTCTCCAGCTGCTCGTCGGCCTGGGCCAGCAGTTCGTTGAGCGACTCGTCCTGCAGGCGCAGCTTGAACCACTGCTGACGCGGCAACTCCTCGAGATAGCTGTCGGAGAGCAGGTCGCCCTTCTTCAGCTTGGGGCCGCCATTGACCGGTTGGCCGCCAAGCGTGCGCTTGAGGCGCTCGAAGGTGGCATCCTCGGCGATGCGGTAGGTCTCCTGCAGGTCCTTGCGCACCTCGTCGAGCTGCATCTGCTCGATGGCAAGCGCTCGGGAATCCTTCTCCACGCCGTCGCGGGTGAAGACCTGAACATCGATGACCGTACCCTTCATCCCGGTCGGCGCTCGCAGCGAGGTATCCTTCACGTCGGAGGCTTTCTCGCCGAAGATTGCCCGCAGCAGCTTCTCTTCCGGCGTCAGTTGGGTCTCGCCCTTGGGCGTGACCTTACCCACCAGAATGTCGCCCGGGCCCACTTCGGCGCCAATGTAGACCACGCCGGCCTCATCGAGCTTGGAGAGCGCCGATTCGCCGACGTTGGGAATATCGGAGGTGATCTCCTCCGGCCCCAATTTGGTGTCGCGAGAGACGCAGGTCAGCTCCTGGATGTGGATGGTGGTGAAGCGATCCTCCTGCACCACGCGCTCCGAGAGCAGGATCGAGTCCTCGAAGTTGTAGCCGTTCCAGGGCATGAAGGCGATGCGCATGTTCTGACCCAAGGCCAGATCGCCCATGTCGACGGAGGGACCGTCGGCCAGGATGTCACCGCGCGCCACCACGTCGCCGGGGCGCACGATGGGGCGCTGGTTCATGCAGGTGTTCTGGTTGGAACGCACGTACTTGGTGAGGTTGTAGATATCAACGCCGGCTTCGCCGCCGATGATCTCATCCTCATTGATGCGTACGACAATGCGCTTGGCGTCGACCGAGTCGATTACGCCGCCACGACGGGCCACCGCGCACACACCGGAGTCGCGCGCAACGAAGCGCTCCATACCGGTACCGACGAGCGGCTTCTCGGCACGCAGGGTGGGCACCGCCTGACGCTGCATGTTCGAGCCCATCAGAGCGCGGTTGGCGTCGTCGTGCTCGAGGAACGGGATCAACGCCGCCGCCACGGATACCACCTGGCGTGGGGAGACGTCCATCAGCGTCACCTGCTCGGGACGCATGAAAGTGGTTTCGCCCTTGTGGCGCACCTGCACCAGGTCGTCGACCAGCTTGTTGGACTCATCCACGGTGGCCGAGGCCTGGGCGATGACGAAGTCGCCCTCCTCGATCGCCGAGAGGTGCACTACCTCGTCGGTCACCTGGCGATCCACCACCTTGCGGTACGGCGTCTCGAGGAAGCCATAGCTGTTGGTGTGGCTGTAGGTTGCCAGCGAATTGATCAGGCCAATGTTCGGACCTTCCGGCGTCTCGATTGGACACAGGCGACCATAGTGCGTGGCGTGAACGTCGCGCACTTCGAAACCGGCACGCTCGCGGGTCAAGCCGCCCGGACCAAGCGCGGAGACGCGGCGCTTGTGGGTGACCTCGGAGAGCGGGTTGTTCTGGTCCATGAACTGGGAGAGCTGGCTCGAACCGAAGAACTCCTTGACCGCCGCGGCAACGGGCTTGGCGTTGATCAGGTCCTGCGGCATCAGGCCTTCGCTCTCGGCCATGGAGAGGCGTTCCTTGACCGCGCGCTCGACGCGCACCAGGCCGACGCGGAACTGGTTTTCGGCCATCTCACCGACGCAGCGGATGCGACGGTTGCCCAGGTGATCGATATCGTCGACTTCGCCGAAGCCGTTGCGGATATAGATCAGCTCCTTGAGCACATCGAGGATGTCACGGTTGTCGAGCACCCCGGAGCCGGTATCGCCTTCGCGGCGCAGGCGACGGTTGAACTTCATGCGACCGACGCCGGACAGGTCGTAGCGGTCTTCGGTGAAGAACAGGTTGTGGAACAGCGTCTCGGCCGCTTCCTTGGTCGGCGGCTCGCCGGGACGCATCATGCGATAGATTTCGACCAGCGCCTCGAGCTGGGAGCCGGTGGTATCCAGGCGCAACGTCTCGGAGACGAACGGGCCGCAATCGAGATCGTTGGTATAGAGGGTCTCGAGCTTGGTGATCCCGGCCTGACCGATCTTCTCCAGCAATTCGGGAGTGATTACGCTGTTGCAGGGACAGATCAGCTCACCGGTGCTGGCATCGACCTGATCCTTGGCCAGGGTCTTGCCGAACAGATAATCCATCGGCACCTCGAGACGCTCGAGGCCGACCTTCTCCAGTTGGCGGATATGCTTCTGGGTGATGCGGCGACCTTCCTCGACGATCAGGTTGCCGTCGGCATCCTTGATGTCGAAGGTCGCGGTCTCGCCGCGCAGGCGCGACGGCACCAGCTCCACGGAGAAACCGCTCTTCTCGATGTGGAAGGTGCTGGTGTCGAAGAACTCGTCGAGGATCTCTTCGGCGCTCATGCCCAGTGCACGCAACAGCACCGTGGCCGGCAGCTTGCGGCGACGGTCGATACGCACGAAGACGTTGTCCTTGGGATCGAACTCGAAGTCGAGCCAGGAGCCGCGATAAGGAATCACGCGAGCAGAGTAGAGCAGTTTGCCGGAGGAGTGGCTCTTGCCCTTGTCATGGTCGAAGAACACGCCCGGTGAACGGTGCAGCTGGGAGACGATGACGCGCTCGGTGCCGTTGACCACGAAGGTGCCGTTCTCGGTCATCAGGGGGATCTCCCCCATGTAGACTTCCTGCTCCTTGATGTCCTTGATGGCCTTGTTCGAGGAGTCGCGATCATAGATGATCAAGCGAACCTTGACTCGTAGGGGCGCGGAGTAGGTCACACCGCGCAGCTGGCACTCCTTGACGTCGAATGCCGGGGTGCCGAAGCGATAGCTGACGTACTCGAGCGCGGCGTTGCCGGAGAAGCTCTCGATCGGGAACACGGACTTGAACGCCGCGTGCAGCCCCACCTCGAGGCGCTCCTCGGGCGAGCGGTCCTGCTGGAGGAAGTCGTAGTAGGAATCAAGCTGGATCGCCAGCAGGTAGGGCACATCCATCACTTGGGGCAGTTTGCCGAAATCCTTGCGGATGCGTTTTTTCTCAGTGTATGAGTAAGCCATCTGTATTCCCCAGCTTGTTCACCATGGGTGACCGATGCGTGGTCGGCGCCGCCCGACGAGACCGCCCCCGTCAGGCGCTGACGGCAAGCTCCACAAGGGATAGCTCGCCGTCGGGATTCTTCTAGCGACGCTGCGACAGCGAGGCGCTAGTGCAACAGAAAAAGGCCGGCAGCGGGAAGGCCCGCCACCAGCCATGGAAGCTTACGCAGCGCGTGAAGCCATGGAAACCAAAGGGTTACTTGAGTTCCACGGTAGCGCCGGCTTCTTCCAGCTTCTTCTTGGCCGCTTCGGCCTCGTCCTTGGACATCGCTTCCTTGATGGTTGCCGGAGCGCCGTCGACGGCACCTTTGGCTTCCTTCAGGCCCAGGCCGGTGATCTCGCGAACGGCCTTGATCACGTTGACCTTCTTGTCGCCAGCGCTGGTCAGCACCAGGTCGAACTCGGTCTGCTCTTCGGCAGCAGCGGCGTCACCGCCAGCAGCCGGGCCAGCCACGACGGCGGCAGCGGCGGAAACGCCGAACTTCTCTTCCATCGCTTCGATCAGCTCGACGACTTCCATGACGGACATGTCGGCGACGGCGTTGATGATGTCTTCTTTGGTCAGTGCCATTTCGATATTCCTAACTTTGCGGGAGCCTCGGCGCACCGAGCGCTCTGTTCAGTGTTCGATTCAGGCTGCAGCAATGAGTTCGCCGATCAGGCGGCCTCTCCCTGCTTCTGGTCGCGCAGCGCGGCCAGAGTACGAACCAGCTTGCCTGCGGATGCCTCTTTCATGACGGACATCAGCTTGGCAATGGCTTCGTCATAAGTCGGCAGGGTTGCCAGACGGTCGATGTCGCTTGCCGGAATCAGCTCGCCTTCGTAGGCCAGCGCCTTGACTTCGAAGTTCTGATCCTGCTTGGCAAAATCCTTGAACAAGCGGGCGGCAGCGCCCGGGTGCTCGGTAGAAAACGCCAGCAGAGTCGGACCCACAAAGCTCTCATTCAGACACTCCCACTGAGTGCCGGAGAGGGCGCGGCGTGCCAGGGTGTTGCGAACAACACGCAACTGGACACCATTCTCGCGCGCCTGCTTACGCAGACCGGTCATCTTCTCGACCGTGACGCCACGAGAATCGGCAACTACGACGGAGAGTGCGCTCTTGGCAGCTTCACTGACCTCGGCAACAATCGCCTTCTTGCCTTCGAGTGCTAGTGGCACAGTGATCACTCCTTCGTGCCGGAACCGCTTACAGCAGGCTCCGGAGGTTACCATCTCTTCCGCTGGCGCCAGGCGTCGGCGGAAGTCCCGGGTGATGGTGCTCACCAGCGTTCTGGCGGCCACACCATCTGCGCAGGCATCCCTCTAGGGGAGATTAAGCCACCCACTCGAAAGAGGGCGGCACCTGCGGTCTTTGACGGCGCCCCTCCTGTCCTGCTGGCAGGACCTCGGGGACCGCAAAGTTCTTGCTACGCTTCGCTCTGCTCGCGCCTTAGGCGAAGGCAGAGTGATCGAGGGTCACGCCCGGGCCCATGGTGGTGGACAGCGTGACCTTCTTGAAGTAGATACCCTTGGACGTGCTCGGCTTGAGACGCTTGAGGTCGGCGACCAGCGCTTCCAGGTTGCCCCGGATCGCGTCGGCATCGAAATCGACCTTGCCCAGGGTGGTATGGATGATGCCGTTTTTGTCGGTACGGAAGCGCACCTGGCCTGCCTTGGCATTCTTGACCGCAGTCGCCACGTCCGGCGTCACGGTACCGACCTTGGGGTTCGGCATCAGGCCGCGCGGACCGAGGATCTGACCCAGCTGACCGACGACGCGCATGGCGTCCGGCGAGGCAATGACCACGTCGAAGTCGAGCTGGCCTTTCTTGACCTGCTCGGCCAGGTCGTCCATGCCGACGATGTCGGCACCGGCTTCCTTGGCAGCATCGGCGTTGGCGCCCTGGGTGAACACGGCGACGCGCACGTCCTTGCCGGTACCGTTGGGCATCACGGTGGCACCACGCACCACTTGGTCGGATTTACGCGGATCGACGCCCAGATTGATGGCGACGTCCAAAGACTCCTTGAACTTGACGGTGGAGAGTTCAGCGAGCAGTGCCACGGCTTCCTCGAGGGAATAAGCCTTGGTGGCATCGACCTTCTCGCGAATCATCTGTGCGCGCTTGGAAAGCTTGGCCATGATCAGAGACCCTCCACGTTGAGGCCCATGCTACGGGCGCTGCCGGCAATGGTACGCACCGCGGCGTCGAGATCGGCAGCCGTCAGATCCGGCTCCTTGGTCTTGGCGATCTCCTCGAGCTGCTCGCGGGTCACGGTACCGACCTTCTTCTTGTTCGGCTCACCAGAGCCGGACTTGATGCCAGCCGCCTTCTTCAGCAGAACAGCCGCGGGCGGCGTCTTGGTGATGAAGGTGAAGCTGCGGTCGGAATAGACGGTAATCACCACGGGAGTCGGCAGACCCGGCTCGATGTCCTGGGTAGCAGCGTTGAACGCCTTGCAGAACTCCATGATGTTGACACCGTGCTGACCCAGCGCGGGGCCCACGGGGGGACTCGGGTTGGCTTTACCTGCTGCGACCTGCAGCTTGATGTAAGCCTGTACTTTCTTGGCCATGATGGACTCCAGTTGGGTAGTAGCGCCTCGCGGCTCCCCGGGTTAAACGGCCACCGCAGTGGCCGCACAGCAAATCAACGATCGAGAAGCGTCACTCTTTCTCGACCTGGGAAAACTCCAGCTCGACCGGCGTCGCCCTGCCGAAGATCAGTACACTGACCTGCAGGCGACTCTTGTCGTAGTTGACCTCTTCGACCACGCCATTGAAGTCGGCGAAAGGGCCATCGACGACACGCACGGACTGGCCCGGCTCGAACATCGTCTTGGGCCGCGGCTTGTCGCTGCCATCCTGCACCCGACGCAGGATGGCGTCGGCCTCTTTCTGGGTGATCGGCGCCGGCTTCTCCTTGGTGCCACCGATAAACCCCATGACGCGAGGCGTCTCGTTCACCAGGTGCCAGGTCGCGTCGTCCATTTCCATCTCGACCAGTACATAGCCGGGATAGAACTTGCGCTCGCTCTTGCGGCGCTTGCCGTCACGCACCTCGACGACCTCTTCGGTCGGCACCAGGATCTCGCCGAAGCGATCTTCCATGGCGTACATCTTCACGCGCTCCTTCAGGGAACGCATGACATGCTTCTCGAAGCCGGAGTAGGCGTGAACGACGTACCAACGCTTGGACATGAAGACTCCTAACCGATGACGCCGGACATCGCCCAGCTAAGAATGGTGTCGATCAGCCACAGCATCAGCCCGACGACCAGCACGGCCACCAACACGATGGCGGTCGTCTGCACGGTCTCGGGACGGGTCGGCCACACCACGCGCTGTATTTCTTTCTTGGCATTCTTGGCCAGCTCGGCGAGATCTCGCCCTCTGGCGGTAGTCAGCGCGACAGCCGCGGCACCCGCACAAAGCACGACGACACCCAGCACGCGATAGAGAAGCGCCTGGTCGGCAAAATAGGTATTCCCCACCACCGCCAGCACTACCAAGGTGACGACAACCGCCCACTTGAGCCCGTCGCGGCGCGACTCCTGCACCTCGGCGCTGTGTTTCATGAAAACGAGACTCCTCAGGGTGCGGCAATCGAGTATGTTCGTATGAAGATGCCAACCTGGGGAAGGTTGGCAGGCCAGGAGGGAATCGAACCCCCAACCTGCGGTTTTGGAGACCGCTGCTCTGCCAATTGAGCTACTGGCCTGTATCTGGTATGCATTACCTCTTGCAGGCAGCATGCACAACAGCGGGCGCCATGATAGCGGATGAACCGCCGACTGACAACCCTTCCCGACGAACCTTCGCCGCGAAGAAAAGAAAGGCGAGCTATTGCTCGCCTTCCGAATTGGAGCTCATGGACGGATTTGAACCGTCGACCTCACCCTTACCAAGGGTGTGCTCTACCCCTGAGCTACATGAGCGCAACTTTACCAAAACTCACCTGCTCAACACCTACCTGCCTAGCAGGATACCTGGAGCGGGCAGCGGGAATCGAACCCGCACCATCAGCTTGGAAGGCTGAGGTTCTACCATTGAACTATGCCCGCCTACCCACTCTTCCAGCCCAGACCGAGGTCTCGACCGGACAATCTGGTGGAGGGGGAAGGATTCGAACCTTCGAAGCTTTCGCGGCAGATTTACAGTCTGCTCCCTTTGGCCACTCGGGAACCCCTCCAGATGGCGGCCTATTCTACCGCCTACCAAAGCCATGTCAAGTGCTTGTTTTTCAGCCACTTGCCTTTGGCGCACACCGAGCGAGCGAGCCCTTGGCTTCGGAACGCGCTGCATTGTGTCAAAGCAACATCGAGAATGCAAGGCCAGCTCGGATTTTTTCCAGCCCTGCCGGGGCGGGCACGCGCGGCGCCCCCGACATGCGACCGGCCCGCTCTGCCGCGGTCAGTGGGAAGCAGGCTTCCAGGCCACCGTAGACCATGTCGGGCCATACCGCATGAGGGGAATGCACGCCGCGCGCCACGACTCGCGCATCCCCACCGGTCAGCAGCATCGGCAGTGCCACTCCCTCACGGTCGCAAACCTCGGCATAGATACGGTTCACGGCGCTGACGGCCGCCAGGTAGATACCGTGATTCACGGCTTCGACGGTACGACGCCCCGGCAGCAGAAGCTCCTCTGCCTCGCTGTCAGGATCGATGGCCACGTTCCGCGTACCCAGCTGTAGGCTCTCTTTCATCAGGCGCAGGCCGGGCAGAATATACCCCCCCAAGTGGCGCCCCCCAGGAAGCACAAAATCAATGGTGATGGCACTGCCGCAATCCACGGCACAGCAGCCACCGGCCAACTGGTAACCGGCCAGCACTCCCATCCAGCGGTCGACACCCAGTCGATGAGGCTCTTCGTAGCCATTCACGACGCCAAGCGCCTCCGGCACAGAACGCGCCACGTGAACGCCGCGCACACGGCTCTGCAGCAGCGCCACGGTCTGCTCTAGCACGGCCTGGCGAGCGACACTGGAAATACGCACCGCCTCGACCACATCCAGGTCGGGGATATCGGAGCCAGGCTTCCACTCCTCGCGGGTCCAGACGGCACCACGCGAGCGTATCTCGCTGCTGTCGGCATCCTTCAATCGCCACTTGGAAAGTGTGTTGCCGATATCCAGATCAAGGATCATGTACGCCCACGCACGCTGATCTCCCCTCCCCCCAAGCGTTCTCGTCGATCGCCATATCGGATCCACAGGTTGCCCGACTCGTCTACGGAATCGGCCGTTGCTACGAGGCGCTGCTGTCCGCGCAGCACCTCGACTTCACAATTCTGGAAAGCATGCCGCTGATTCCACTCTCCCTGCCAGGCAGCAAAGCCGGCCGACTCGTAGCCTGCCAGCAGCGGCATCAGCTCGTCCAACAATTCCGCAGCCAGGCGATTACGCGACAGAGAGGGAGCCTGATCGTGAACCGCCGCCACGTGCTGCTCGATCCTCTCGCGAAAGCCGGTCGGCAAATCGAAGTTGATCCCCATGCCGACCACCACCTCACAAGGGCCCGCCGTGTCTCCGCTGATCTCGACCAGGATTCCGGCCAGCTTGCCGAGACGCCCCTCTCCATCGGCAAGCAGTACGTCGTTAGGCCACTTGAGGCTGGGAACCACACCATGGCGCTCCAGCGTCCGTGCCAATGCCACGCCCACCGCCAGGCTCAGCCCCTCCAGCGATGCGATCCCGGTCTCGAAACGCCAGCCAACGGATAGCATGAGGGCCCGCCCCCAAGGGGTCGACCAGACCCGCCCTCGTCGGCCACGCCCCGCACTTTGCTGCTCGACCAAGCAAACCTCACCGTGACCAGCGCCCTGTGCGAAGCGCTGACGAATGAATTCATTACTGGATGGCAGAGTTTCCTCGACGAACAACCTAGCAAGATGCTGGCGCCCTCGCCGTGACAGACCGGCCACGATCATACCGCCATCCAACAGCTCCAGCGGCGCGGACAAGCGATAGCCTTGACCCTTGACCGCTTCGAGCGGGATATCCATCGCCTCGAGCTTCTTCAGTTGCTTCCAGACCGCGGTACGGGATACGCCCAGCCGTTCGCCCAACTGCTCGCCGGAGTGGAACTCTCCATCACTCAGCAGACGAATGAGGTCGCCAATGGTCATGCCCTGTGCCCCAATGGGAAAAGATTCATTCTAGCGAACTGCCGCTTCTGCGGAAACGCGTTGTTTGGATAAAGAAAAACCCCGAGCTCTTTCGAACTCGGGGTTTTGGGAGTGATGCCTGACGAGAGCCCGGGCGGCGCTCCGCTACGCTCCATGGGAGGCCCTGAAACGGCGAAACCCAGCCTCTTTCGAAGCTGGGTTTCTGAATAGATGCCTGACGATGACCTACTCTCGCATGGGGAGGCCCCACACTACCATCGGCGCTGAGCGGTTTCACTGCTGAGTTCGGCATGGGATCAGGTGGTTCCCACTCGCTATGGTCGTCAGGCGAAAACGGTTGGAATCATGCTGGCGTGATCGTCTCGACACGGCGCTCGCCGTGCCTGCGTATCCGTCAATCGTGTGCGCAATGCGCAGACCCCTTGGGGTTATATGGTCAAGCCTCACGGGCCATTAGTACCGGTTAGCTCAACGCCTTGCAGCGCTTCCACACCCGGCCTATCAACCAGCTGGTCTCGCTGGGCCCTTCAGGAGGCTCGAGGCCTCGGGGATGTCTCATCTTGAAGGGGGCTTCCCGCTTAGATGCCTTCAGCGGTTATCCCGTCCGCACGTAGCTACCCGGCAATGCCACTGGCGTGACAACCGGAACACCAGAGGTGCGTCCACTCCGGTCCTCTCGTACTAGGAGCAGCTCTTCTCAAACATCCAACGCCCACGGCAGATAGGGACCGAACTGTCTCACGACGTTCTAAACCCAGCTCGCGTACCACTTTAAATGGCGAACAGCCATACCCTTGGGACCGACTTCAGCCCCAGGATGTGATGAGCCGACATCGAGGTGCCAAACACCGCCGTCGATGTGAACTCTTGGGCGGTATCAGCCTGTTATCCCCGGAGTACCTTTTATCCGTTGAGCGATGGCCCTTCCATACAGAACCACCGGATCACTAGAACCTACTTTCGTACCTGCTCGACGTGTCTGTCTCGCAGTCAAGCACCCTTATGCTCTTGCACTCAATGCACGATTTCCGACCGTGCTGAGGGTACCTTCGTGCTCCTCCGTTACTCTTTGGGAGGAGACCGCCCCAGTCAAACTACCCACCACACACTGTCCTCGATCCGGATCACGGACCTGAGTTAGAACGCCAATGATGCCAGGCTGGTATTTCAAGGTTGGCTCCACCCGAACTGGCGTCCGGGGTTCCTAGCCTCCCAGCTATCCTACACAAGCAACATCAGCGTCCAGTGTGAAGCTATAGTAAAGGTTCACGGGGTCTTTCCGTCTAGCCGCGGGTACACAGCATCTTCACTGCGATTTCAATTTCACTGAGTCTCGGGTGGAGACAGCGTGGCCATCATTACGCCATTCGTGCAGGTCGGAACTTACCCGACAAGGAATTTCGCTACCTTAGGACCGTTATAGTTACGGCCGCCGTTTACCGGGGCTTCGATCAAGAGCTTCGCCCGAGGGCTAACACCATCACTTAACCTTCCGGCACCGGGCAGGCGTCACACCCTATACGTCCGCTTGCGCGTTTGCAGAGTGCTGTGTTTTTAATAAACAGTTGCAGCCACCTGGTATCTTCGACCGGTTCGAGCTCCAGCAGCAAGTGCCTTCACCCTACGCCGGCGTGCCTTCTCCCGAAGTTACGGCACCATTTTGCCTAGTTCCTTCACCCGAGTTCTCTCAAGCGCCTTGGTATTCTCTACCTGACCACCTGTGTCGGTTTGGGGTACGGTCCCACTGTATCTGAAGCTTAGAGGCTTTTCCTGGAAGCGTGGCATCGATGACTTCCTGACCGTGGTCAGTTCGTCTCGCCTCTCGGCCTTGGGGATCCGGATTTGCCTGAATCCCCAGCCTACGGGCTTTCACCAGGACAACCAACGCCTGGCTCACCTAGCCTTCTTCGTCCCCCCATCGCAATACAGTGAGGTACGGGAATATTGACCCGTTTCCCATCGACTACGCCTTTCGGCCTCGCCTTAGGGGCCGACTCACTCTGCTCCGATTAGCGTCGAACAGAAACCCTTGGTCTTCCGGCGGGGGAGTTTTTCACTCCCCTTGTCGTTACTCATGTCAGCATTCGCACTCGTGATACCTCCAGCAGACTTCTCAATCCACCTTCATCGGCTTACACGACGCTCCTCTACCGCTTGCCATTCGGCAAGCCCGTAGCTTCGGTACCTGGTTTAGCCCCGTTACATCTTCCGCGCAGGCCGACTCGACTAGTGAGCTATTACGCTTTCTTTAAAGGATGGCTGCTTCTAAGCCAACCTCCTAGCTGTCTGAGCCTTCCCACATCGTTTCCCACTTAACCAGGATTTCGGGACCTTAGCTGACGGTCTGGGTTGTTTCCCTTTTCACGACGGACGTTAGCACCCGCCGTGTGTCTCCCACGCTTGCACTCACCGGTATTCGGAGTTTGCCTCGGGTTGGTAAGCCGGGATGGCCCCCTAGCCGAAACAGTGCTCTACCCCCGGTGGTGATACGTGAGGCGCTACCTAAATAGCTTTCGAGGAGAACCAGCTATCTCCGGGCTTGATTAGCCTTTCACTCCGATCCACAAGTCATCCAAATCTTTTTCAACAGATCCTGGTTCGGTCCTCCAGTTGATGTTACTCAACCTTCAACCTGCTCATGGATAGATCGCCCGGTTTCGGGTCTATTTCCAGCGACTGGTCGCCCAGTTAAGACTCGCTTTCGCTACGCCTCCCCTATTCGGTTAAGCTCGCCACTGAAAATAAGTCGCTGACCCATTATACAAAAGGTACGCGGTCACATGACTTGCATGCTCCCACTGCTTGTACGCATACGGTTTCAGGATCTATTTCACTCCCCTCGCCGGGGTTCTTTTCGCCTTTCCCTCACGGTACTGGTTCACTATCGGTCAGCCAGGAGTATTTAGCCTTGGAGGATGGTCCCCCCATGTTCAGTCAAGGTTTCACGTGCCCCGACCTACTCGATTTCACATGTTCAGGTTTTCGGCTACGGGACTATCACCCGCTATGGTCGAGCTTCCCAGCTCGTTCGCCTAACCAGTCACATGCTTAAGGGCTAGTCCCCGTTCGCTCGCCGCTACTGGGGGAATCTCGGTTGATTTCTTTTCCTCGGGGTACTTAGATGTTTCAGTTCCCCCGGTTCGCCTCCCAACACCTATGGATTCAGTGTGGGATACCCAGCTTGTGCTGGGTGGGTTTCCCCATTCGGAAATGCCCGGGTCACAGGTTGTTTGCCACCTCACCGAGCCTTATCGCAGGCTACAACGTCCTTCATCGCCTCTGGCTGCCAAGGCATCCACCGTATGCGCTTAATCGCTTGACCATATAACCCGAAAGGGTCTGGTCCACGATTACGTACGACAATTGCCGGATACGCTTGAGACGTATCACTTTTGCTTTCTCCTTGCGGAGAAAACGTGTCAGCATGATTCACATTGTTAAAGAGCAGACTGTCAATCGACAGTCATAAACCCGACATCGCACGGTGCGACGATGGCTTATGACTGCAGATCCGATCAGGGTAGACTGTGGGGGACGGGTGGAGAGTAGTGGTGGAGCCAAGCGGGATCGAAGTCGTGCGCGACCCCGGCGCGACCTCCTGTCGTGCAAGGCAGGCGCTCTCCCAGCTGAGCTATGGCCCCACTGATCACCGCGTGCTGCGATGAATTTCGTCGGAGACAAGGCGCTTTGGGCCGACGTGTAGCCTGCTACACGAGGTTCAAAGCAACGCCGTATCCGGCGAAATTGGTGGGTCTGGGCAGATTTGAAATAAACCCGGCAACCTCACCCTTCTCTTGACAGAACCTCCGGGGGTGCGCTCTCACCAACTGAGCGACAGACCCGGCCGAAGCTCGAGAATGGTGGGTCTGGGCAGATTTGAACTGCCGACCTCACCCTTATCAGGGGTGCGCTCTAACCAACTGAGCTACAGACCCATTGGTCGCGCTGGGTCCATACCCAAACAGTCTTTGCTCTGGCCGATCAGGTAATTCATTGTGAGCACTTGCCGCGAGGCGTGATGCGTCGTTTAAGGAGGTGATCCAGCCGCAGGTTCCCCTACGGCTACCTTGTTACGACTTCACCCCAGTCATGAACCACACCGTGGTGATCGCCCTCCCGAAGGTTAGGCTAACCACTTCTGGTGCAGTCCACTCCCATGGTGTGACGGGCGGTGTGTACAAGGCCCGGGAACGTATTCACCGTGACATTCTGATTCACGATTACTAGCGATTCCGACTTCACGGAGTCGAGTTGCAGACTCCGATCCGGACTGAGACCGGCTTTCTGGGATTAGCTTGCCCTCGCGAGCTCGCAACCCTTTGTACCGACCATTGTAGCACGTGTGTAGCCCTACCCGTAAGGGCCATGATGACTTGACGTCGTCCCCACCTTCCTCCGGTTTGTCACCGGCAGTCTCCCTAGAGTTCCCGACCGAATCGCTGGCAAATAGGGACAAGGGTTGCGCTCGTTACGGGACTTAACCCAACATTTCACAACACGAGCTGACGACAGCCATGCAGCACCTGTCACTCGGTTCCCGAAGGCACTCCGCCGTCTCCGGCAGATTCCGAGGATGTCAAGGGTAGGTAAGGTTCTTCGCGTTGCATCGAATTAAACCACATGCTCCACCGCTTGTGCGGGCCCCCGTCAATTCATTTGAGTTTTAACCTTGCGGCCGTACTCCCCAGGCGGTCGACTTATCGCGTTAACTGCGCCACAAAGTCCGCGAAGGACCCAACGGCTAGTCGACATCGTTTACGGCGTGGACTACCAGGGTATCTAATCCTGTTTGCTACCCACGCTTTCGCACCTCAGTGTCAGTGTCAGTCCAGAAGGCCGCCTTCGCCACTGGTATTCCTCCCGATCTCTACGCATTTCACCGCTACACCGGGAATTCTACCTTCCTCTCCTGCACTCTAGCCTGACAGTTCCGGATGCCGTTCCCAGGTTGAGCCCGGGGCTTTCACAACCGGCTTATCAAGCCACCTACGCGCGCTTTACGCCCAGTAATTCCGATTAACGCTCGCACCCTCCGTATTACCGCGGCTGCTGGCACGGAGTTAGCCGGTGCTTCTTCTGTGGGTGATGTCCTTCCTCCCGGGTATTGGCCGGAAGGCTTTCTTCCCCACTGAAAGTGCTTTACAACCCGAGGGCCTTCTTCACACACGCGGCATGGCTGGATCAGGCTTGCGCCCATTGTCCAATATTCCCCACTGCTGCCTCCCGTAGGAGTTCGGGCCGTGTCTCAGTCCCGATGTGGCTGATCATCCTCTCAGACCAGCTACGGATCGTCGCCTTGGTGAGCCATTACCTCACCAACCAGCTAATCCGACATAGGCTCATCCGATAGCGCAAGGCCCGAAGGTCCCCTACTTTCTCCCGTAGGACGTATGCGGTATTAGCCTGGGTTTCCCCAGGTTATCCCCCACTACCGGGCAGATTCCTATGCATTACTCACCCGTCCGCCGCTCGCCACCAGGAAGCAAGCTTCCCGTGCTGCCGCTCGACTTGCATGTGTTAGGCCTGCCGCCAGCGTTCAATCTGAGCCATGATCAAACTCTTCAGTTTCAAATCATTGCGGTTCTTACTCATCCCTTCCCGAAGAAAAGGACAAAAGCGAACCAAACTTGGCTCAAGGTCAAAGCTTCTCAAAAAGACCCGAAGGTCTTCGACGAGTCGCTTGCCTCGATATGGTGTGACTTCTCACCACCTCGTCGACAAGCGCCCACATGAATTACCTGATCGATTGTTAAAGAGCGGCTCCAAACCCTCTTCAAAACACAACATGAAGAGTGGAGCGTCTCGCTTGCTGCCGTGGCCGTCGATCCAAGGACCGTGGGGCCTCGCCAGCGCCCTGCGAGGAAGGCGTATTCTACCGATTCGACCGAGCTTGTCAACTCGCTTCCTGGTCGCCACCGAGGTGGACCTGACCGTGAAGCCCTGCGTCGCAGGGGTCGTGAGAGCCCTCAGCGAGGTCTCTAATGAGTGAGGCGCATTCTACCGAATCCGCCGTGGGCGTCAAGTGGGATTTTTGCGAAGCAATTCGAAAAAACCCAAAGCGTGACAGCCACTTACCACTCTCTCCACCGCTAGCAACGTTGCCCGTTGCCGGCAGCGGATGCGTACTTTACGGTTTTCCCCGCGCCCCTGCAAGGGCCGTTTGTAAAAAAGTTTCAGGCGCGTGACGAGGTCGTGTCGGGCCGATGGCAGCCAAGCTATCCCCAGGCGTTCTCCACAGGCCCGCATGGCGGGGGCCTGTGGATAGAAAAGCGAGGAACGAAGATGACAACGCCCGCTCGAGGCGGGCGTTGGTTCGGCGCGAATACACTTAGCTTCCGGGGGGGGCGTGACGCATCTTGCGCATGATGGCCAGTGTCGGCCCTGAAGCCACGTATGTGCCGAATAGCAGCAGCAGCATCACCGAAGGCTCCACCGAGATCACCACGAAGCCGAGCACGATGGCGAGCAGCACCACGAAGGGCACCGGCCCCTTGAGATCGATGTCCTTGAAGCTGTAGTAGCGGATATTGCTGACCATCAGTACACCCGCCGCGGCCACTACCAATAGCATCAGCAACTTGAAACCGACGGCGTCGGCGTCGAAGCTGTGAAACGTCCATACGCTTGCCGCCACGAAAGCCGCTGCAGAGGGACTGGGCAACCCGATGAACCATTTCTTGTCGACACTGCCGATCTGCACATTGAAGCGAGCCAGGCGCAGTGCCGCGCAAGCGACGTAGAGAAAGGCCACGACCCAACCGGTCTTGCCAATATCTTGAAGAATCCAGGTAAACGCCACCAACGCTGGCGCCACGCCGAAGGAGAGCATGTCGGAGAGGCTGTCGTATTCGGCACCGAAAGCGCTCTGGGTATTGGTCAGCCGCGCCACGCGTCCATCCAGGCCGTCGAGCACCATGGCGATGAAGATCGCCACCGCAGCCGCGGTAAAATCGCCATTGATACCAGCCACCACCGAGAAGAAACCGGCAAACAGGGCGGACGTGGTAAACAGGTTGGGCAATAGGTAGATACCCCGGCGCCGGACTTTCTTGCCGTCCTCGATCGACTCCTCTACCACCTCCGTCTCGCGCACGAAGGCAGCCGCCAGATCCTCCTCGTCTGAACGCTGGTCCTTGCCGGCGGCGGGATCTGCGTGGGCGCCACCACAATCGATGTCGTCGTGCTCGGTATTACGGGAATCCTGACTCATTCGTCTCATCCGTTGCCAGAATGGGGACACTCGAAGGTGTTGCCTTCATTCTACACGGTGCTGCCGAGGCGAAAAGCGAAGCGGCTATCAGCCAGATACGACAAGGGCGCGGAAATCCGCGCCCTTGCATGATCAAGACGATCAGATGATTCAGTTCTTGGTCTTGTCGACCAGTTGGTTGGCAGCAATCCACGGCATCATGCCACGCAGCTTGGCGCCCACCTGCTCGATGTCGTGTTCGGCATTCAGGCGGCGACGTGCGGTCATCGAAGGGTAGTTGGTGTTGCCTTCCTGAATGAACATCTTGGCGTATTCACCGGTCTGGATGCGCTTGAGTGCATTGCGCATGGCTTGGCGAGACTGCTCGTTGATCACCTCGGGGCCAGTCACGTACTCGCCATACTCGGCATTGTTGGAGATGGAGTAGTTCATATTGGCGATGCCGCCCTCGTACATCAGATCGACGATCAACTTGAGCTCATGCAAACACTCGAAGTAGGCCATCTCCGGCGCGTAACCAGCCTCGGTCAGCGTTTCGAAGCCGGCCTTGACCAGTTCTACCGCACCGCCACACAGCACGGCCTGTTCACCGAACAGGTCGGTCTCGGTCTCGTCCTTGAAGGAGGTCTCGATGATGCCGCTACGACCGCCGCCGATGGCTGCGGCATAGGAGAGCGCAAGTTCCTTGGCCTTGCCGGAAGCGTCCTGATGGATGGCGATCAGGTCGGGAATGCCGCCGCCCTTGACGAATTCGGAGCGCACGGTATGCCCCGGCGCCTTGGGGGCGACCATGATCACGTCGAGATCGCGACGCGGCTCGATCTGGTTGTAGTGAATGTTGAAGCCGTGGGCGAACGCCAAAGTGGCGCCTTCCCTGAGGTTCGGCGCGATCTGGTTTTCGTAGATCGCCTTCTGGTTTTCGTCCGGCGCCAGGATCATGACGACATCGGCACTCTTGCATGCCTCTTCGACGGAAGCGACCTTGAGGCCGGCCCCCTCGGCCTTGGCCGCGGATGAAGAGCCCGAACGCAGCGCGACGGTAACGTCGACGCCGGATTCCTTGAGGTTGTTGGCGTGGGCGTGGCCCTGAGAGCCGTAGCCCACGATGGTGACCTTCTTGCCCTGGATGAGGGAGAGGTCACAGTCCTTGTCGTAATAGACGCGCATGGTGATGCTCCTGGTATGAAGTCGGTGAAATCAATGTCAGCGTTGATGGCCACCCGCGCCGTCTAACGCGGCACTGGGATTCGGCTCATTCGATGGATCCACCTTAACGCCAGAGTCACGTTGCGTAAAACGCTATATTTGCAACATAACGTGCCGAATCATGCAATAATCCAGGCATGGACATGCGCCCTCTCAAGCAGTTTCTCACCCTGGCCGATACGCTGCACTTCGGCCGTGCCAGCGAGCTGTGCCATGTGAGCCCCTCGACGCTCTCGCGCACTATTCGTCAACTCGAGCAGAGCCTCGATGCGCCATTGTTCGTGCGCGACAATCGCCACGTCAGCCTGACTCGCCAAGGCCTGGCCTTTCAAGCCTATGCCCGCGAGGCGCTGACCCAGTGGGAGATGCTGCGCCATACCTTGAGCAACCAAGCCGGTGAGCTCGCCGGTGAGATCAGCATCTACTGCTCGGTCACGGCGAGTTACAGCTTTCTCTACGACCTGCTCAGCGATTTCCGCCTGCGTCATCCGCGCATCGAACTCAAGCTGCATACCGGCGATCCGGCTGAGGCCATGAACCGGGTCCTGGCCGGCGAAGAGGATATGGCGATCACGCCACGGCCTCGCAGTGCACCGGCGGGACTAGCCTTCAAGTCGCTGACCCGCTCGCCGCTGGTATTCATTGCTCCGGTAGGACAGACATCATGGACCCCGACCACGCCCACCTCCCCTTCCGCCGAGCAGTGGCGAGCCGTGCCGATGATTCTCTCCGAGGCGGGGCTGTCACGAGAGTATGCCGACACCTGGTTCCGGGCACTGGGCGTGGCACCGACCATCTATGCTCAGGTAGCCGGTCACGAGGCGATCGTCAGCATGGTGGGGCTGGGCTTCGGTATCGGCGTGGTGCCGAAGATCGTGCTCGACAACAGCCCGCTCGCCGAACGGGTGCGCGTGCTGCCGGTGAAACCCGAACTCCCCCACTACGATGTCGGCCTGTGCGTGCTCAATCGGCAGTTGAAAAGCCCGCTGATTCAGACGCTGTGGGATGAGGTCAAGGAGCGTTAGGTCGGAGCCCACGAAAAAGCCGCCCCGAAAGGCGGCTTGTCGATACGCAAGCAACAGAATCAGAGACTGAGAACCTTGTCTCCCCGGGCGATGCCGGATACGCCGGTCCGCGCCACCTCGAGGATCCCCACCGGCCCCATGGCCTGCAGGAAGGCATCGAGCTTGGAAGCATCCCCGGTAATCTGCACGGTGTAGAGGCTCGGCGTCACGTCGACGATCTGCGCGCGGAAGATATCCACCGTGCGCTTGACCTCGTCGCGAGCCGCTCCCAGGGCCTTGACCTTCACCAGCATCAGCTCGCGCTCGATGTGATTGCCCTCGGTGAGATCGACCAGCTTGATCACATCAATCAGCTTGTTGAGATGCTTGGTGATCTGCTCGATGACCCGGTCGTCACCGACGGTGGTTACGGTCAACCGCGACAGCGATGGATCCTCGGTGGGCGCCACGTTCAGCGTCTCGATGTTGAAGTTGCGTTGCGAGAACAGCCCCACCACACGAGAGAGCGCGCCCGGTTCGTTTTCCATCAGAATCGAGATGATATGACGCATCAGGTCCGCTCCGTCTTGGAAAGCAGCATGTCACGCATGGAACCCAGGGGCACCTGCATCGGATAAACGTGCTCGCGCGGGTCGACGATGACATCGAGGAACACCAGCTCATGGTTGTCGGCGAAGGTGCGCTCGAGCGCCGGACCGAGTTCATCCTTCGTCTCCACCCGCAGCGCGGTGAAGCCATACGCCTCGATCAGCTTGCTGAAGTCGGGCAGCGACTCCATGTAGGAGTGCGCATGCCGCGACTTGTAGTTGAGGTCCTGCCACTGACGCACCATGCCCAGCGAGGCGTTGTTCAGGTTGACGATCTTCACGCCACCGCCGAACTGCTTACAGGTCGACAGCTCCTGCATCATCATCTGGAAGCTGCCTTCGCCGGTCACGCAGATCACCTGTTCGTCCGGAAAGTTCTGCTTGATGCCCATGGCCGCCGGGAAGCCGAAGCCCATGGTGCCGAGCCCGCCGGAGGTAATGAAACGATTGGGCTTGTCGAACTTGTAGTACTGAGCCGCGAACATCTGATGCTGCCCCACGTCGGTGGTCACGTACGCCTCGCCACGCGTGACCTCGCAGAGCGCCTCGATCACCTCCTGCGGCTTGAGCGCCTCGCCCGACTGCGACGGCTCGTAGAGCTTCCCCGTCCGCTCCTCGCGCCAGCCTTCGATCTTCTGCCACCACTCGCCCAGCGCCTCGGGATGCTCGATCTCCTTGCCCTGCAGCAGGCTGATCATCTCGTTGATCACGCTGCCCGCCGGACCGACGATGGGCACGTCCGCACGCACGGTCTTGGAGACCGAGCTGGGGTCGATGTCCACATGGATGATCTTGGCCGTGGGACAGAACTTGGAGGTGTTGTTGGTGACCCGATCGTCGAAGCGCGCCCCGATGGCGATGATCAGGTCGGCATGGTGCATGGCCATGTTCGACTCATAGGAGCCGTGCATGCCCAGCCAGCCCAGGCACTGACGATCGCTCTGCGGGTAGGAGCCGATGCCCATCAGCGTGGTGGTGATGGGATAGCCCAGTCGCTTGACCAGGTCGGTGAGCCCCTCGCTGGCCCGGCCGGTGACCACACCGCCGCCGGTATAGAACATTGGCCGCTTGGCCTTGAGCATCAGCTCGACGGCCTTCTTGATCTGGCCGGTATGGCCGCGGGCAACCGGGTTGTACGAGCGCATCTTGATCTTCTTGGGATAGACGTACTCGTAGCGTTCGGTGGGGGCGGTCATGTCCTTGGGAATGTCCACCACCACCGGGCCGGGGCGGCCGGTAGAGGCCAGGTAATAGGCCTTCTTCAGCACTTCCGGAATCTCGGACGGGTGCTTGATCGTGAAGCTGTGCTTCACGATGGGCCGCGTCACACCGATGATATCGGTTTCCTGGAAGGCGTCCTCGCCGATCAGGTGGCTGGCCACCTGCCCGCACAGCACCACCATGGGTATCGAGTCCATGTAGGCGGTGGCGATACCGGTGACGGCATTGGTGGCACCGGGGCCGGAGGTCACCAGCACCGTACCGGGCTTGCCCGACGCCCGGGCATAGCCGTCGGCGGCGTGGGTCGCCGCCTGCTCGTGGCGCACAAGGATGTGCTTGACCTTATCCTGGCGGAACAGCGCATCGTAAATGTGCAGCGCCGCGCCACCGGGATAGCCGTAAATATATTCGACGCCCTCATCCTGCAGGAATCGGGCGATCATGTCCGCGCCGGAAAGCAGTTCCACGTGTGTTTCTCCCCTGGAGGTCTCGAGTGCGATCCGCGCCCTTCAACGGGCACGGGTTCGAGTGCGACGGTATGTCGCTGCCGGATACGCCGGCACCTGATGCCAAACCCTGGCATTGGATGCGACCTTGCCGGTACGCATCCTACTGGCCCGGTTGGGGCCTGCACTCTCATCACGGCGGATCGCCGCGTCGGGGCGTTGGCCGGATCCGGCGGTTGGCCGGTTCCGGAATCCTTCGGCGGGTAGAGGCCCGTTGGCCTACCCTTCGCACGGGAATGGGGGGTCACCCTCGGTTATCCGTGCCCGCAAATCAGGAACGCTCAAGATTCCAACAGCCTAGCGGCAGTGTCAACCGTGGCGCGACTGCGTGCATGTCGATAGCGTAAAAAAGCCCGCCGGCAATATGCGGGCGGGCAAGGGGGTTACAGGACGCAACCTATAAAGCAGTGTAGGACGCTCGTCGGCGGCTGTAGCGGCCAAGCGCGTAACGTTGTGTATCAGTCGTGAAACACCAGCTTATCGTCCTCTACTTCGACTCGGATGACGTCCCCGGGAGCGAACCGGCCGGCCAGCAGATCCTGAGCCAGCGGGTTCTCGATGCGGCTCTGGATCGCCCGCTTGAGTGGTCGAGCGCCGAATACCGGATCGAAGCCCGCCAGGGCGAGCTGGGCCATGGCCTCGTCGCTGACCTCGAGCTGCATGCCGTGCTCGGCCAGGCGAGCGCGCAGGCGGTCGAGCTGGATGCCGGCGATGGCCTCGATCTGCGCCTGACGCAGAGCATGGAATACCACCACTTCGTCGATGCGGTTGATCAGCTCGGGGCGGAAATGCATGCCCACCACGTCCATGACGGCGCTCTTCATCTCGTCGTACTGCTCATCGGCCCCGCCCATGCGCTGGATGATGTCCGAGCCCATGTTGGAGGTCATTACGATCACGGTGTTGCGGAAGTCGACGGTGCGCCCCTGGCCGTCGGTTAGACGACCGTCTTCCAGCACCTGCAGCAGGATGTTGAAGACGTCAGGGTGGGCCTTTTCCACCTCGTCGAGCAGCAGCACCGAGTAGGGCTTGCGCCGCACCGCCTCGGTCAGGTAACCACCCTCCTCGTAGCCCACGTAGCCGGGAGGCGCACCGATCAGCCGCGCCACGGAGTGCTTCTCCATGAACTCCGACATGTCGATACGCACCATCGCCTCCTCGGTATCGAACAGGAAGCTCGCCAGCGCCTTGCACAGCTCGGTCTTGCCCACCCCGGTCGGACCGAGGAACAGGAACGAGCCGTTGGGCCGGTTGGGGTCGGCAAGGCCGGCACGCGAGCGGCGCACGGCATTGGCCACCGCGGTGACCGCCTCCTCCTGGCCGATGACGCGCTGGTGCAGCGCTTCTTCCATGCGTAGCAACTTGTCGCGTTCGCCTTCGAGCATCTTGGCCACCGGGATGCCGGTCCAGCGCGACACCACCTCGGCGATCTCCTCCTCGGTGACATTGGAGCGAAGCAGCTTGTGCTGCGACGTGTCGGCCTCGGTTTCGCTCGACTCGGCGATTTTCTTCTCCAGTTCCGGGATCACGCCGTACTGCAGCTCCGACATGCGGCCGAGATCACCCTGGCGACGCGCCTGCTCCAGATCGATGCGGGCACGTTCCAGCTCGTCCTTGAACTGCGCCGCGCCCTGGATGCTGGCTTTCTCGGCCTTCCAGATCTCGTCGAGGTCGGCGTATTCGCGCTCCAGATCGTCGATCTGCTCCTGGAGGCTCTCGAGGCGCTTCTTCGACGCCTCGTCGGTCTCCTTCTTGAGGTGCTCGCGCTCCATCTTGAGCTGGATCAGTCGTCGATCGAGGCGATCCATCTCCTCGGGCTTGGAGTCGAGTTCCATGCGAATGCGCGAGGAGGCCTCGTCGATCAGGTCGATGGCCTTGTCGGGCAACTGACGATCGGTGATGTAACGGGTCGAGAGCTTGGCCGCGGCGATGATGGCACCGTCGGTGATATCGACCTTGTGGTGTACCTCGTAGCGCTCCTTGAGGCCGCGCAGGATCGCCACGGTGTCCTCCTCGGAGGGCTCGTCGACCAGAACCTTCTGGAAGCGCCGCTCGAGTGCGGCATCCTTCTCGATGTACTTGCGATACTCGTCGAGGGTGGTGGCGCCCACGCAGTGCAGCTCGCCACGCGCCAGCGCCGGCTTGAGCATGTTGCCTGCGTCCATGGCGCCCTCGGCCTTGCCGGCGCCGACCATGGTATGCAGTTCGTCGATGAACAGGATCACCCGGCCTTCCTCCTGGGCCAGTTCCTTGAGCACCGATTTCAGGCGCTCCTCGAACTCACCGCGGAACTTGGCACCGGCCAGCAGCGAACCCATGTCGAGCGACAGGACACGCTTGTCCTTGAGCCCCTCCGGCACCTCGCCGTTGACGATGCGCTGGGCCAGGCCCTCGACGATGGCCGTCTTGCCCACGCCGGGCTCGCCGATCAGCACCGGGTTGTTCTTGGTGCGTCGCTGCAGCACCTGGATGGTACGGCGAATCTCGTCGTCGCGACCGATCACCGGGTCGAGCTTGCCGTCGGCGGCACGCTCGGTCAGGTCGAGGGTGTACTTCTCCAGCGCCTCACGCTGCTCCTCGGCGTTGGGGTCGTCGACCCGTTCGCCGCCACGTACGCTGTCGATAGCGCTCTCCAATGCCTTGCGAGTCACGCCGGCCTGGGTCAGCAGCTTGGTCACCGCATGGCCCATCTCAAGAGCGGCAAGCAGCACAAGCTCGCTGGCGATGTACTGGTCGCCCCGTTTCTGCGCTTCACGGTCGGTGAGGTTGAACAGCTTGATCAGGTCGCGCGATGGCTGTACCTCACCGGTGAACTGGCCGACCTGGGGCAGATCGTCCAAATGACCCACCAGGGTGTCACGCAGGCGTGCGGCATCGCCGCCGGCCTTCTGAATGAGCGCCTTGATGCCGGTGTCCTGGGCATCCAGCAGCGCCAATAGCAGGTGCCCGGGCTCGAGCTGGTTATGGCCCCGCCCCACGGCCAGGGACTGGGCATCGGCCACGGCGTTCTGCAACTTGGCGGTGAACTTGTCGAAACGCATTCGCTTTCCTCCATCGGGGTGGCGGCGCGTTCGGACGCACCGCTTGGCCCTGTCGTATCGTATTGACAGATTCAATGGAGTCAGCGTGGCCGGCTTTCAAGTCGCCGGCCAGGGAAAGGATGCGTCAGCTTGACGCGGGTCAATGCTGCGGGCTGAGGAGGAGTCTGGCTCTACGCTCGAAGCTCGTGGCCGGTGCTATCTGAGCCAGATCACGCTGGCCATGCGTCCAGTCTTGCCATCATCGCGACGATGCGAGTAGAAGCGCGACTCGCAGGCGGTGCAGAAGTGGCCGCCGCTGACGTACGCCACGCCGAGTCGCTCCAGGCGCAGGCGAGCGAGCTTGTAGAGATCGGCCATGTAATGACCCAGGCGGTATGGGCTGGGATCGAACGCCGCGGCCGCCTCCGGGTGTACACCGGTGAAGGCCTGCTGCACCTCAGGGCCCACTTCGAACTGGGCGTTGGAAATCGCCGGCCCCAGCCAGGCCATCAGCTCTTCCGGTGGGCTGGAGAGCGCGGCTACCGTGGCCTCGAGTACTCCACCGGCCAGCCCGCGCCAGCCGGCATGGGCCACGCCGACACGAGTACCGCGTCGGTCGCAAAAAAACACCGGCAGGCAGTCGGCGGTCAGCACCACGCAGGCGTAACCGCGATCGAAGGCCACCGAGGCGTCGGCTTCGGGAACGGCCTCGGTATAGTTCGCCTGAACTCGGGCCCCATGCACCTGCTTTAGCCACAGCAGCGGCCGGTCGTCGTCGAGTTCGTTGCCGATCAATCGCCGGCAGAGCCCCACGTGGGCAGGGTTGTCACCCACCCCTTCGGACGGGTTGAAACAGGCGAACTCATCCTGGCTGGGCCCGGCCTCGCGCGTGGTGACGAAGGCACCCACGCTGGCAGGCGCCGGCCAATCGGGCTCGATCAAGGTCGGTTGCAAATGGGGGGCGTCGCTCATCCGGGCTCCTCAGCGCATGATTTCGTGATCGTTACGCAGGTAATCGATCAACAGCAGCAGGTCATCGGGCAGCGGCGCACGGAACTCGACCGGCTCGCCGCTGCCGGGATGCAGGAAAGCCAGCTTCCGAGCGTGCAGGGCCTGGCGCGGAAACTCCCGCAGCAAATTCTTGAGCTCGTCGTTCGCCCCAGCCGGCAGCTTGAGCCGCCCACCGTATACCGGATCGCCAACCAGCGGGAAGCGTCGATGCGCCAAGTGCACACGGATCTGGTGGGTGCGACCGGTCTCGAGCCGGCACCGCACGTGAGTATGGGTACGAAAGCGCTCGACCACGCGGAAGTGTGTTACCGCGGGCTTGCCGCTGGCGTGTACCGCCTGGCGCTTGCGATCCTTCGGGTGCCGGCCGATGGGGGCGTCCACCGTACCGCCCGTTGTCATCACGCCGACACAGACCGCATCGTACTCGCGCGACACCGTGCGCGCCTGGAGCTGCTCCACCAGCGCGGTCTGGGCAGCCAGCGTCTTGGCCACCACCATCAGGCCGGTAGTGTCCTTGTCCAAGCGATGCACGATACCGGCCCGCGGCACCGTCGCCAGACTCGGGCAGTGATGCAGCAAGGCATTGAGGAGGGTGCCATCCCGGTTACCCGCGGCCGGATGTACCACCAGCCCGGCCGGCTTGTCGATCACCAGCACCTGTTCGTCTTCATGCACGATATCGAGCGGAATCGCCTCGGGCTCGAAGCGCGCGTCCTCCTCGAGGGTCGCCGCCAGCTGTAGCCACTCGCCGCCGGCCATCTTGTCCTTGGGCTTGCCTGGGCGGCCGTCAACGGTCAGCATGCCCTCCTTGATCCAGCCCTTGAGACGCTCGCGGGAATGGTCGGCGAAGAGTTCGGCAGCGGCCTGGTCGAGGCGGCTCCCGGCCAGGGAAATGGGCACGCGCTGCTGGGCTTCCACGGTCTGGGGCATAGGGGGACTGTCGTTGTCAGCATCCTCGGACTGCGTTTTCACGCGAGGTGCTTTATAGTGGACGGGTTTACGGTCGATTCTACCACGGCCGACACGGCTTGTTAGACACGAGGATCACGATGCGCGTTTCCCCCATCGCCACACGCCTTATTGCCCTGCTCCTGGCCGCCACTCTGGTTACCGGTTGTGCAGGTAGGTCCGACACGGAAGAGGAACAAGACGAGTTCGAGGGCGTTGCCGAGCAGCAGCTCTACGACGAGGCGCGCGATGCGCTCGATGGCGGACGCTACACCACGGCCATCTCGCGACTGGAGGCCATCGATACGCGCTACCCCTTCGGCCGCCACGCCGAACAGGCACAGCTCGAGTTGATCTACGCCTACTACGAGACCAGCGACTGGGAAGCCACCCGGGCCGCTGCCAGTCGTTTCATTCGTCTGCACCCGACGCATCCGCAAGCCGACTATGCGCTCTACATGCGCGGGCTGGCCTCGTGGCAAGCGGGTCGTTTCAGCCTCGAGCGTCTGCGCTTGATCGATATCTCCAAGCGCGACCTTGGCGCCTCGCGGGACGCCTATACCGATTTCCGCGAGCTGGTGTCGCGCTACCCCGATAGCGAGTACGCTCCCGACGCCGAGCAGCGCATCGTCTACCTGCGCAACGTCCTGGCTCGTCATGAGCTTCACGTCGCCGACTTCTACCTGCGCAAGGGTGCCTACCTGGCCGCCGTCGAACGCGGCCGTTGGGTGGTCGAGAACTATCCCGAGGCCGAGGCCACCCGTGATGCGCTGGCCGTCATGGTCGAAGGTTATCTGGGACTCGACATGCGCGATCGTGCCCGTGAAGTGCTCCAGGTGCTGATCGAGAACGACCCGAACAACGACCGCCTGCGCGGACGCACCTTCCAGCCGCAGCACGTGCGGGCGGAATCGCTCTCGGCCTGACAGCTACGGGCTAGTCAAGGCCAAGCCGCCAAAACGCGAACGCCACCGCCCATTCGGCGGTGGCGTTCTTTTTGGCTCGGGCTCGTGGCTCTAGAGCCTACTCGCCAGGCTGCCAGCCGTTGACGATGGGATAGCGACGATCGCGGCCGAACCCGCGCGGCGTGACCCGCACCCCTACCGGCGCCTGGCGCCGCTTGTACTCGTTGCGATCGACCAGCTTGACCACCTGGTAGACGTCATCGCGCTCGAAGCCGGCGTCGATGATCGCCTCGGCACTCATGTCGCCCTCGATGTAGCGCGCCAGGATGGCGTCGAGGGTGTCGTAGTCGGGCAGCGAGTCGGTATCCTTCTGGTCGGGTGCCAACTCCGCCGACGGCGGACGAGTGATCACTCGTTCAGGAATTGCCGGCGACTGAGTGTTGCGCCAACGGGCCAGGCGATAGACCCAGCTCTTGTAGACGTCCTTGAGCGCATTGAAGCCACCCACCATGTCGCCGTAGAGCGTGGCATAGCCCACCGCCATCTCGCTCTTGTTGCCGGTGGTCAGCACCATCAGGCCCTTCTTGTTGGAAATGGCCATCAGCAGCACACCGCGGCAGCGCGACTGCAGGTTCTCCTCGGTGGTGTCGCGTTCGGTGCCGGCAAAGGTCTCGGCCAGCGTCGACATGAAGGCGTCGACCATCGGCTCGATCGGCAACACCTCGTAATGCACGCCGAGCAGGCGCGCCTGTTCGGCAGCGTCCTCCTGGGACATGTCAGCGGTGTAGCGGTAGGGCATCATCACCGCATGCACCCGCTGCGGCCCCAGCGCATCCACGGCGATGGCCAGCGTCAAAGCCGAATCGATACCACCGGAGAGGCCCAGCACCACGCCATCGAAGCCACTCTTGTTGACGTAGTCGCGTACGCCGCTGACCAGCGCGCAGTAAAGGCTCTCCTCGGGCTCCTCGTCCGGCTCGATCTCGCCTTCCTGCGGCACCCAGCCACCCGTTTCCTGGACGAACTGCACCGGCATCAGCCCCGCCTGCCAGTAGGGCGCTACCACCCGTACCCGACCCTCGGCATCGACACAGGCAGAACCGCCATCGAAGACCAGTTCGTCCTGGCCACCGATGGTGTTGACGTAGACCAGCGGCAGCGACACCTCGGAGGCGCGCTGCTCGAGCAGGCGCAGGCGCTCGGCCGGCTTGTCCTGATGGTAGGGCGAGGCGTTGAGCGTAACGAGAATGTCCGCTCCCGCATCGCGGGCCGCCCGCACCGGCGCCCCATCCCAGATGTCTTCGCAGATCAGCACACCGAGCCTGACTCCCTTGTGCTCGACCACCAGGCTCTGCTCGCCGGTGGAGAAATAGCGCCGCTCGTCGAAGACCTGATAATTTGGCAGCACCTGCTTGGCGTACTCGCCGATCCATTCGCCGTTGTAGAGCAGCCCGGCCATGTTGTAGCCCAGCCCCTCGCGCCGGCCGGGGTAACCGATGATCACCAGCACATCGCGGGACATCTTTGCCGCCATGCGCGAACGCGCCTCACGCAGGCGAGTCTCCATAGAGGGGCGTAGCAGCAGATCCTCGGGGGGATAGCCGCTCAGGAACAGCTCGGGAAACACCACGATGTCGGCGCCATGTTCGATGCGCGCCTCGCGAACGGCTTCGATGGCACGGTCGGCGTTGCCGGGGATGTCCCCTACCAGCGGGTCCAACTGCGCCATCACCAGCGTCAAATCTTGCATGGGCGTAGAAATCTCTTGAGAATCCGAAGTCATTACATTGTCCCGCAAGGGCGCCCGGCTGGCAAAGCCGCTAGCCCTCATCTGGGAGACGAAAAAGGATGAATCTTTTGCTCATTCGCTTGATCATTTTCGCCGTGCTGTTCTTCGCCGGCCTAAAGCTCTACCGCATGTACCGTGAGTGGAAGCTGGAGCGTGAGGGCCAGCTTGACGGCGAGTCGCACCAGGAGGGGGGGCAGATGGTGCGCTGCGCCTGGTGCAAGGTGCATGTACCGGAAGCCGATGCCCTGCGCGACCAGGGTGAATGGTTCTGCAGTAGCGCCCATCGCGACCGCTTCCTGCAGGAGCAACGCCCCGAGGAGTAGGCCGACAAGCCATGACGGCAATCGCCTACAAACTCCATCGGCAATGGCTGATAGACTCATCTCCAGGCTCGACTAGAGTGAATGCCTCATGACCAGAGGACATCTCTCCAGGAGAGCTTCATGGACGCAGCTCGTGCCTCGCTTACCGTCCCTCAGCGCCAGCGCGGCCTTACCCTTATCGAACTCCTAGTCGTCGTCGCCATGGCCGTCGTGCTGATGGGCTGGGCAGTGCCCGGCCTTCAGGCGATGAACGCCCGCCAGGAAGTCGCCGCCGAGACGCATCGGCTACGGGTAGCGCTCTCCCTGGGACGCAATACGGCCATCACTCGGCGCAGCACGGTCGTCGTCTGCCCCAGCCCCGACCGTAGACGTTGTGACACCAACGACTGGAGCGCCCCGTTGGCCATCGTGCTCGGCCCACTATCGGGCAATGCTTTCGATGAGGATGCCCTGCTGCGAGTGGTCGAAGCCGGTCGCGGCGTGCGCGTCAGCTATCGCCAGGACGGCAAGCCGGTACGCTATGGCACACTGGGACGACCAGCGGGGCATAATGGCACCTTCCGCATCTGCGGTCGCCACGATCAGGGCGCCCAGTTGGTGCTCAGCAACTTCGGGCGGGTACGCTCGGGTAGCGCCATCGACTGCTGAGTTCCCCTGCCGCCTCGCCACAGGAGCCTGAATGCGGCAAGCCATCGTGGGTTACCACCTAGACAAAGAATGCCACTGGGTTGCCGAGCTGGCGTGCGGCCACAACCAGCATGTTCGTCACCAGCCGCCCTGGGTCGAGCGCCCCTGGGTCACGACAGAGGCCGGACGCCGTTCGCGCCTCGGCCTCGAGCTTGAATGCGTCAAATGCGAACGGGGCGAGCCACGAGACAATCCGTGAGTCGTGGCCCACTGCCCATACCGCTACCCCTTGGGGCCCATCAACAGCCAGATGATCAAGCCAATCAACGGGAATACCAACAGCACGATGATCCACAGCAGCTTGGCAACGGGGCCGGCCGTACTCTTGGCCACCTTGACGATGGCCCAGACCAGAATGATCAGCCAGATCAGGCCCAGCAGGCCGCCCACTTCGATTCCCATCAGACATCTCCTTGTCCAGCGGTAGGTGATGGTTCAAGAAGTAGCACGCAGCGGCAAAGGTAACAAACCGAAACTGTTACGCCAGGTAAGCTCAGGTAACTCATCTCAGCCGACTTGCCACCACTCTGGCAGCAGCCGTCTCACGTCCCGACGCTGGAAGCGATCGTCCATCAGCACCAGGGTGCCACGGTCCTTGGGGCTGCGGATGACCCTTCCGGCTGCCTGTATCACCTTGATCAGCCCCGGAATGCGATAGGCATAGGCATCGCCATTGCCGAACCGCGCCTGCAACCTGGCCTTGAGGGTTTCGTTGAAGGGATCGAACGGCGGCAAGCCAAGGGTGGCAATGAAGGCACCGACCAACCGCTCGCCGGGCAGGTCGATGCCCTCGCCGAAGGCCCCGCCCAGCACCGCAAAGCCGATGCCCTGCCCGCCCGCCTGGAAGCGCGCCAGGAAGGCGTCGCGCTCGGCTTCACTCATGCCGCGAGTCTGGCTCCAGCGGGACAGCTCGGGGTGAAGCCGTGCCAGTCGCGCCTCTACAGCCTGCAGGTAGGCGAAACTGCTGAAGAAGGCGAGATAAAGCCCAGGTCGACGCTGGTACTGCCCGGCCAGCTCGGCAACGATGGGATCGAGCGAGGCCTCGCGATCGCGCAGGCGCGTCGAGATGCCGCCCTGAATGCGCACCTCGAGCTGGTCGGCCCGGAACGGCGAGGCAACCGACTGCCATACGCTATCGCCAGGTAGGCCCAGCAGATCGTGGTGGTAATGGGCGGGGGACAGGGTGGCGGAGAACAGCACGCTGCTGTGTGCCTGGGCGAAGCGCGGCGCAAGGAAGTCCGCCGGGATCAGGTTACGCAGCCCCAGGATCGCATGGCCGCGGCCGTGCCGGGTGAGATCACACAGCGAATGCTCGCCGAACGAATCGGCCAGGCGTATGAATGCCTGGACTTCGAACAGCCGCTCCTGCAAGGCCGGCTCGGCATCGCCTGGATGCTCTGCCAGATAGTCGGTGATGGCTGCCGCCGCCCGCTGCATGGCGCCAACGAGCCGCTCGGGCAGGTCTTCCAGGACCCGATAGGTGGGCCGCCCCGCCTGCCCCTCGTCGGCTCCGCCCTGCTCGCGCACCATCTCCTGCCACTGACGTACCAGCCGCCCGAGAGGTTTGACCAACGGCGCCGGAGCACTACGGTGCAGCTGGCTGAAAGCGCGCTGGTCCAGCTCGATGCTGTACATGCCGCGGGCGCGCTCCACCAGGTTGTGCGCCTCGTCCACCAGCAGCGCCAGGCGCCAGGCATTGGCCTGGGCCAGGCCGTGCAGCAGCGCGGAGGCATCGAAGTAGTGGTTGACGTCACCCACGCAGACATCGCTCCAGCGCGCCAGCTCCTGCCCCAGGTAGTAGGGGCAGACACGGTACTCGAGCGCCACTTCACGCAGCGCCTCGCGGCCGAGCCAGCCGCGTGTCACCGCGGCCTGGCGCGCCGCCGGCAGCCTGTCGTAGAAGCCGGCGGCCAGCGGACAGGCATCGCCATGACACGCCTTGTCGGGGTGCTCACAGGCTTTGTTGCGAGCCACCAGCTCCAGCACTCGCAGAGGAAGCCGTCCCCCGCCACTCTCCTCCGGGTTCTGGTCTCTGCTCTCTCCTTCAGCCCCCAGCCGGGCCAGGGAGTCCAGCGCCAGGCGCCGACCCGGCGTTTTCATGGTCAGGAAGGCGAGTCGGTCGATGCCTTGGCGTGGCATCGCCTTGAGGGTGGGAAACAGCGTGGCCACGGTCTTGCCGATGCCCGTAGGTGCCTGTGCCAGCAGGCAGCGCCCGGTGGCTGCCGCCTTGTAGACGCCCTCGGCCAGCTCGCGCTGCCCGGGGCGAAACTCGGCGTGGGGGAAGACGAGGCCGGCCAGCGCGGCATCGCGCGCCTGGCGATGGGCCCGCTCCTGCTCGGCCCAGCCCAGGAAGCGCTCGCATTGAGCTTCGAAGAAGGCGGTGAGTTCGCCGGCGCTGGCCTCCTCGGTCAACAGTGTCTCGCGCTCGCTGGCGATGTCCAGATAGACCAGCGCCAGGGTCAGCGACTCGAGCCCCCGTTCCGCACACAGCAGCGCTCCGTAGACCCTGGCCTGAGCCCAGTGCAGGGCGCGCTGATTGGCGGCCATGCGCGACAGGTCGCCACGATGGGTCTTGATCTCCTCGAGGCGGTTCAAGGCAGGATCGAAGCCGTCTGCCCGGCCACTGACGGCGAGGCCGCGATAGCGCCCACTCAGCGCAATCTCGCTTTCATAGCCGTCGCCACGCCGTCCGGTTACCAGGACATGGCCGGCCATGCCCTCGCGGGCGCTGGGAGAGGGTGTGAAACGATGGTCGAGATCGCCTTCCCGAGCGGTGAAATCGCATAGCGCCCGTACGGCGACCCGGTAGAGCGGCGTTTCGGCACTCTTCACGGCATCACTCATGGCACCGCATCCTGTTGCCAGGCCACGTGGCAGACCACGGCCTCAATGCCTTGGGCCTCGAAGAACGCCAGCCAGCGGCGCTGGTTATCCTGCAGCCTGTCGCCCGGTCCCTTGACCTCGATCAGCCGATAACGAGGCTCAGCGCCGTCTGCTCCGGGCAGGAATTGGATCAGGTCGGGCAGACCGGCGCGGTTGGCCTTGAGGTCGGTCAACAGGCGCTCGAAGCAGGCCCGCAGGTGCACAGCAGGAATGCAGACGAGCGCTTGCTCAATCAGCGCCTCATCGAGCCCCTCCCAGTACACGAAGGGCGATACCACTCCATGCTTGTCATGCCAGACGCGCCAAATGGCCTCACCGTGAGTTCCCTCATCGAGCCGGGCCAGGCAGGCCGCGAACCGCTCGCGGCGGCGAGCCACGAAGTCGTCTCGATAGAGATCCGCCGGCCCGCTGTGGAAGGGGTGGAAGAAGGACCCGGGCAGTGGCGTAAACAGCGCCGGCCAGCAGAGCAGGCCGAACAGGCCGGTCACGAGGGCGTTCTCGACGTAGCGCACAGGCGCTTCGGGGCGGCTCAGGTGCTCGGCTACGGCCTGCTCGACGCTCGGCGTGGCAGGACGCGGCAGGCTAAGGTCCATCCGCCGTGGCACGATTTCGGGTTCGTGACTTGGTGGCGCCAACCCCAACCGGCGACAGAGCCTGGGCATCAGCCGTGCCAATGCCTGGGCCTCCTGCTCGCTGGCAGAAGACGTCCAAGCGTGAGTCGCCAAGGTATGGGCTTGGCGGTATTCGCCCAATCGCTCCAGCAGCCGCAGGCGGCGAATGCGCGCCTCCACCTGACCGCCTGGCTCCTCACCGCTTTCGCCATAGAGCGCCAACGCCAGCGCCTCCTGTCCGGCCCGCTCGGCGGCGTGGCCCAGGCGAAACAGCAGCCGGCCCCGCCGCTGCGCCAACCAGGCGTTGTCTTCCGCGACTGTCGGCACGTCGGCGACCAGCCGCTCGGGTGGCTCGCCCGTCTCGAGGCGCTCGCGCAGCCTGTGCAGGGTCAGGTAGGCATCCACCTCCTCGCGGCGGTGAAAGGCGCGCGAGCCCGGCGTCAACTCGACCCGCTCGAAGCGCTGCAGGCCGAGCTCCGTGAGCACGAACTCGGCCCAGTCCTGATGCAGGTTGCCGAAGAACATCAGTCGCAGCCGATCGCACCATGGCATCACGGCCAAGCGCACGATGCGTACTCCTGCCAGCGCTGCGTCGGCCTCGGGCCACCACTCGGACAAGCGCTTGGCCTGGCTCTCCTGCGCCAGCAGCGCCTCGCCCAGCGCGGTCTTGCTCGCCTTGGGCGAAAGCCCTGCGGCGGCGATCTCCTCCGCCAGCGCCCGGCGCAGTTCGTCCAGGCGCAGCAGGCGGAACAGCTCGTCAAGCGCCAGTGCCGGGTTCGCGTCGACCCAACCGGCCTCGACGAGCGGAGCCATCGCGCGCTGGGTATCACCGATCTCGGCATAGGCGAGTTTGTCGCTGCGAAAGAGCTCGCCCTTGCGCATCACCATGCGGACCAGCAGCGCCTGGGATGGCTGTGGCATGGCTTCGAAGTTCTCAACGAAACCCTGCTCCGCCGCGGTCAGCAGTTCACCGTGACGCTCGCACACCCAGCCGAGGACGAAGCGGAAATTCGCCAAATAGTAGAGCGGATCGTCGAGCGAGGCGGTGACGGGAGCAGTGCCTGGAATACTGTTCATGCATCCATGATATCAGCCCTGCGGCGCCTCGCCATCCTTGTGTTCAGCGCAGGCCTGCGGCGAGTGCGCGCACCACCTCGGAAGCCGATATTTCACGGCAGGCGGTGGCGTTCTGCCCCGCCCACAGCGGCGAGAAATCGGCGCTGCCGGCCGCCTCGGCAGCACTGCGCAACGGCGCAATGGCGGCGGTGGCCAGAGGGAAGGCCGGCGCCACATTGCTGAGCGGGCCGAGCTCGCGCATCAGCCGGGTGACAATCCCACGGGCCGGTCGCCCGGTGTAGAGGTTGGTCAGCGCCGTATGTCGCGCCGCTTCGCTCTGCAGCGCCTGGCGATGCAGTGTCGAGGTGGTGGCTTCCGGGCAGCACAAAAAAGCAGTGCCGACCTGAACGGCCGATGCGCCGAGGGTCAGGGCGGCCGCCACGCCACGCGCATCGGCAATACCCCCGGCGGCGATCACAGGCAGGGAGATGGCCTCCACGACCTGCGGCAGCAGGGCGAAGGTACCGAGCTGGGTGCTGATATCTTCGCTGAGGAACATGCCGCGGTGGCCACCCGCTTCCATGCCCTGGGCGATCACCGCGTCGGCGCCGTGCGCCTCGAGCCAGCGCGCCTCCTCGACCGTAGTGGCGGACGACAGTACCAGCGCCCCCCAGCCCTTGACCCGCTCGACCAGCGACGGCTCGGGCAGGCCAAAGTGGAAGCTGACCACCTCGGGGCGGAAGGGTTCGAGGGCGTCACAGGCCTGATGATCGAACGGGCGGCGCCCGGCCCCCGCCGGCACGCTGTCGATGTCGAGGCCGTACTCGGCGTAATAGGGCGCCAATGCCCGGTGCCAGCGCGTCAGCCGCGCCTCGTCCGGCGTCGGTGGAGCATGGCAGAAGAAGTTGACGTTGATCGGCCGTGCCGTCGCCCCGCGGATGCGCTGTAGCTCGGCCGCCATGGCCTCGGGCGAGAGCATGGCGCAGGGCAAGGCCCCAAGGCCGCCCGCCTCGCTGACGGCCGCGGTCAGTTCGCCTCCCTGCACCCCGGCCATGGGTGCTTGCAGGATGGCAAGCTCGATACCGATCTGGCGAGTCAGGCTCATGAATCTTCTCCCTCTTGTCGTTTGCGCTGCCACGGCCGCTTCGGCCCCAGGGTATCGGCGGCATAGGCGCCTCGCTCGCCCATGGGCCGGGGCTCGCCCACCGTGGTGTCGCGTCGGGTCTGGCGTTCCATTTCAGCGTTGATCTCGGCACCGAGCAATACGACGAACGAGGAGAGCCAGAACCACAACATCAATACCACGACGGCTCCCAGGGATCCGTACAGCTCGTCCATATCGGTGAACTTGCCGACATAGAGCGACAGGCCGCCAGAGCCGAGCAGCCACAGCAGCGTCGCCACCACCGTACCCACGCTAACCCACTCCCAGCGCGGCGAACTGCGATAGGGGCCGAAGCGATAGAGCATGGCAATCACGAACATCATCATCAACAGCAGGGCCGGCCAGCGCAGCCAGGTGATCAGCGTGACGAGAGGCCCCTCCAGGATGAGCCAACCGACAGCTATGGGGTACAGGGCCACGAACACGGTGCCCGTCAGCGACATCACGATCAGCCCGAAGGTCAAGGCGGCCGTCACCAGCATGCGCTGCACCAGGCCGCGCCGGTCTACCTCGCCATAGACCACGTTGAGCCCCACCATCAGGCCGATCACGCCCCTAGAGGCTAGAAGCAATGCCACGGCCAGGCCGAACAGGGCCGTCAGGCTCAGGCCGGTACCGGTGTTTTCACTGACCGCCCGGGCCCGTTCACTGATCAGCCGAGCGCCTCCCGGCGGCATGTAGCGACTCAGTTCGCCGATCTGACTGGCCATTTCGAGCGGATCGAAGGCCAGCGCCCACAGCGAGATGACCGCGCCAATCGCCGGGAAGAGCGACAGCAGCGCATAGAAAGCGATAGCCGCGGCCAGCATGCTGACCCGATCCTCCGCCAACTGCTCCTTGACCCGCCAGAAGACGTCCAACCACCCCGGGCCGGATATCTGGTTCGGATTCTCGGCTCGCCTGCCTCGCCAGACCTTCTTCATGCGCTCCTCAGGATTGCGGCTCGGGCTCAGGGCTTCTGCGCCGGGCGCAGGACCATGCGGGCATCCCGTATCTCGATGTCGAACCGATTCAAGAAGCTCATGCCCAGCAGGGCCACGTCGCCCTCGAGCCCCGGACTGATGGAGCCACGCACCTCAGCGGCGCTGAAGCCTCCCAGGCTGACTTCATCGAGCCATGTGAGGTCGCCGCGCACACGTCCGTTGGCGGTGTTGAACCAGGCGGAACCCGCGCGCTCCAACTCCAGCCGTTCGGCTAGACCAGCGGACACGGCCACGTATGTAGCGCCGGTATCGAGCAGGAACTCGACCGGCTCGCCGTTGATGCGTCCGGTGGCGATGAAATGTCCCGAACGGTTGCGTTCGAGCACGATCGATTCTTCCGCTCCGACCACGGCATTGACCAGGTGGGCGTTGGGATTGCGCTGGGTCTCGAGGAAGCCGTGGAACCACCAACTGCCGAAGCCGATGAACGCCACCCAGAACAGCAGCATCATGCCCATTCCGGCGCGCCGGATAGAACCGCATTCTCGCTGCATCGACTCCACCCCCCGATTGGCGCAGCCAATCCGCTTTGACACCCTCGAATCCGCTGTCTGTACTGGAGAGCGGTCAGTTTTCTTGGCCAGGCAACCCGAGGCAGGCGCCGGGCACCATCGCCTTTCGACAATATCGATTCGACAAGAACAAGGATAGCCACATGCCAGACAGCATCGAACATTCGACCGCTTTCGTCTTCCGTCATTCCCCAGCCGCTTCGGTACTGGCCGGAATCACCCTGGTCACCTCCCAGCTGCTGACCGGCATGCCAGTGGCGGCATGGGACGGGCTGGTGGAAAAGCAGGTCTTCGAGATGGAGGAGTACACCACCGTCGGCGGCGAGGCCATCGCCCCGGTACGCATCGGCTGGGAGGCCTATGGCGCGCTCAACGAAGAGAAGGACAACGTCATCCTGATCACCCACTTCTTCTCCGGCACCAGCCATGCCGCCGGCCGCTACGCGGAAGACGACGCCGCCTCTGGCTACTGGGACACCATCATCGGCCCGGGCAAGCCGCTGGATACCGACGAGTACTACATCATCGCCTCGGACACCCTGGTCAATCTCAACGCCCATGATCCCAACGTGACCACTACCGGGCCGGCAACGACCAACTCCGAAACCGACGAGCCGTGGGGTACCGACTTCCCGCTGGTCACCATTCGCGATTTCGTCGAGGTGCAGAAGGCCCTGCTCGAAAGCCAGGGTATCGAGCGCCTGCATGCGGTAATGGGAGCGTCGATGGGCGCGCTGCAGGCCTACGAATGGGCCAGCGCCTATCCCGAGCGCGTCGAACGACTGATCCCGGTGATCGGCGGCGGCGTTTCCGACCCGTGGCTGCTCGCCACCCTCAGCGCCTGGGGCGCGCCCATTCGCCTCGACGCCAACTGGAACCAGGGCGACTACTACGACGGAGAACCGCCGCTGGATGGCCTGCGCGAATCGCTCAAGCTGGTGACGCTGAACGCCAATCACTGGCAGTGGGCCAACGAGACCTTCGACCGCAGCTGGGCCGACGAGGATGCCGACCCCGCCCGCGAACTCGACGCCCGCTACGCCATCGAGCGGACCCTGGACGACATCGCCGCTTCCCGCGCCGAACTGGCCGATGCCAACCACCTGCTCTACCTGGTGAAGGCCAACCAGGCGTTCATCACCGGCCATGGCGAAAGCCTCGAGGAGGGTCTGGCACGCATCGATGCCCCCACCCTGATGCTCTACAGCGAAAACGACCTGGTCTTCGCCCCGCAGGGCGTACGCAAGACCGCCGAGCTGATCGAGGCCGACGGCACCGAGGTCGAACTGATTACGCTGGATGGCAATCGCGGCCATCTCGACGGCGTGCTTGCCATCGACCAGGCCGGCGATCGCCTCCGCGCCTTTCTCGCCGAGTGAGACGTCTTGGCTAGCCCGTCAGCGACCGCAGCAGCAGGTAGGCGCCCATGGTCAACAGGCCGCTGAGGAAGACGCGCCGAAAGGTCGCCTCGGAAAGCCGTTGGCGCAACCGCTGACCGAGCTGCATGCCGATGATGGCCGGTATCACTGCGCCCAAGGAGAGCAGCGCCAGCTCCACGCTGAGCAGGCGCTGTTCGCCCATGGAGACCCCCAGTGCCATGGTAGTCACCACGAACAATACCCCCATGGCCTGGATCAGCATGTCCCGCGGCAGGCCGAGAGACTGCAGATAGGCAACACCGGGAAACACCGAGGAGCCGGTCATACCGGTGAGCAGGCCGGTCAGGGCACCATTCACAGGAGCCGCATGACGGCCACGGCTGACCAGCTTGCCGAGGCCGAGGCTGAACAGCCCGGAAAGGGCATAGAAGGCGATCAATACACCTAGCAGGCCGGAAAGCCAGCGAACGTCGACCCTGGCCAACACGCCCACGCCCAGCCACACGGTCACCACCGAGGCCAGCAGGAAGGGCCACAGGCGCCGCAGGATCTGCTGCAGATGGCCGCCCACAAGCGCCTGCCACACATTGGTGACAATGGTCGGCACCAACAGCAGCGCCATGGCAGACGGCAGCCCCACCGTGGCCGTGAGCAGGGCCAGCGACACCGTAGGCATACCCATGCCGACCACCCCCTTGACGAGGCCGGCGACGACAAAGGTTGCCGCCACCAGTGCCAGCAGCAAGGGATCCAGGGTCATCGCTCGGCGTCTCCCGGTATGGCGTGCCCATTACGCGCCTCCCACTCGACGGCCGCCTGCTGCCCCCGGGCCTGATCGACCGCCAGGCAGATCAAAATCGCCACGATGAACAGTGCCGCGCACAGCAGGATCGAGGCCTGCAATCCCACCACCGACTGCAACAGCCCCAGGCCGACGATGCCAATGACCCCGGCGAGTTTGTTGGCCAGCCCCCAGAAGCCGAAGAACTCGGCGGCCTTGCGCGTGGGCGAGAACAGCCCCACCAAGGCACGGCTGGCCGACTGGCTCGAGCCCAGCGAGAGCCCGGCCAGGCAACCGACGAACAGGAACAGATGCTGAGCTTCCCAGTCCAGCCCCAGACTGGCATTGAGGAGAGCCGTGACCTCCGGCGTAGCCCAGATGGCGAATATTGCCGCCACCCACAGAAGCAGGGTCAGTTGGTAGGTGAACTTGGTGCCGATACGATCCTGCAGGAAGCCGAAACCGAGAGCGCCGGCCGCAGCGGTGACCTGCACGATGATGAACATGACGTTGCGCACCGACTCGTCCCAGCCGATCACCTGGGCGCCGTAGATGAAGGCGAAGGCGATGATGATGTAGACCCCGGCCATGGAGAACAGCAGCGACACCAGGAAGATCCCCAAGTCACGAAAACGGCGGAGTTCGTGCAGGGTAGTGGAGACGCGCTCCCAGGCGATCTCACGGTAGGTCCGGGCATGCGGCTGCGGGGTGCCGCGCTCCCTCACCCACAGAAAGGTGGGAATGGCGGTGACCAGGAAGAACACCGCGGCGAAGGGGCCCACCCAGCGAATGCGCTCGAAGTTCTCGGCGGTGGCCTCGCCCAGTGCTATCAGGGTGAAACCGGCGGCAAACAGCCCGCCCACGTAGCCCAGCGCCCAGCCGAAGCCGGAAATCTTGCCAAGATCCTGCGGCGGGCCGAGGTCGGGCAGGAAGGCGGCGATGAACGACTCGCCCATCGAGTAGGCGTAGTTGGACACCACGATCAGCAACAGTCCGAGAAGGACATAGCCCGGCGCCACGAAATAAAGCAACGCGGTGGCCACCACGGTGACGATATAGCTGATGAACAGAAAACGCTTCTTGGCCGCCCGATAGTCCATCACTGCGCCGCATAGCGGACCGGTGATCACCACCAACAGGTAGCTGGTGGCCAGCGCCAGGCTCCACAGTAGATTGGCCAGGCGGAAGCCATCATCGCGATCACCGACGATCACCGTGGTGAACAGCTCGCCGAACACCACGGTGATGATCAGCAGCGTGTAGGCCTGGTTGGCGAAGTCGAACATCGCCCAGCCGAAGATCTCCTTCTTCGGCGCCCGCTGCCGGGGTGCCGTACCGTCAACGGCCGGTATCGCGCTCATCGCCCCTTCTCTCCTGCCTGCCCTGTTCGAAGCGCCTAGACTAGCAGCTTATCGGAGCAAAAATGACGACAAGACTGCTTTCACTACACTGAGAGCGACATTTCAGACTGGAGGCAAGCAATGGAACGCTTGAGCGCTATTTCCTTGACCATGGCCTTGGCCGTGGCATCGGCGCATGCCGAAGAGAAGCCCATGGACACCGAGCATCAGAACTTGCGGTTGGTACCGGTGGCGGAAAACCTCGAACAGCCATGGGGTGTGGCGGTCCTGCCCGGCGGACTCTTCGTCATCAGCGAGCGCACCGGACAGATCCAGACGTTCTATAACGGCGAACGGCAGGAGGTCGAAGGTCTTCCCGGCATCCATGTCGAGGGCCAGGCAGGCCTGCTCGACATTGCCGCTTCTCCCGACTATCCCGATACCGGCTGGCTCTACTTCACTTACTCGAACGGCGATACCGGCTCCACCGCCACGGCGCTGGCACGCGGCCGTCTGGCCGGCGACCGACTGGTGGACGTAGAGGAACTCTTCGAGCAGAACCGGCGCTCCGAACCCGGCCCTCAAGCCGGCTCACGGCTGGCCTGGCTGGAGGACGACACCCTGCTGATGTCCGTCGGCGACCGGGGCTCCCCTGAGCGGGCCCAGGATACCCAGGACCACGCCGGCTCCATTTTGCGTCTCGACCCGCAGGGTCTGGCGCCGGAGGACAACCCCCTTCTCGAAGAGGCCGGCTACCTGCCCGAGATCTACTCCTGGGGGCACCGACATGTACTCGGCCTGGCCGTGGATGAGGATCGCGACAACATCTGGGCCGTGGAAGCCCGCAGCAACGGACACGACGAACTCCTCCTCATCCAACGCGGGGAAAACCACGGCTGGGCAGACGAGGGTGAGGACTCGGGTATGCTGGAACGAGGCGCCAGCAGCGGGTTCTTCAATGAGGATGAAGTCGTCGAGCCCGCCTATCGCTTCTCCGAAGACGTGTCGCCTTCCGGCCTGGCCGTGGTCAACGGCGAGCACTATCCACAATGGCAAGGCAACCTGCTCGTCGGCGGGCTGGAGAGTGAACAGCTTTATCGAATCGAAGTGACCGATGGCAATGAAGTCGCCGGAGTGGAAGAACTGCTCGACGAGCCACTGGGCCCGGTTCGCGATGTGCGCCAGGGCCCCGACGGCTATCTCTACGTTCTTGTCGGCGACGAGAATGGCATGCTCTATCGGCTCGAGCCCAATGAGTGACGCTGTCAGCCCATTCGGCCGCCCTGCGAGACCAGCGGTCCGGTGTATCCGTTCGCGCAGCGTGGAGAAGGGGGTTCTTCACTTCTCACAGTACGACGGGCATTATCCTTGTTAACCTGGGTTAAGCAATTTTGTCATGCTGTAGGCTTCAACCAGGCGCTACCTGGATGGGCAAGCGCAGACAGGCGGCTCGGAACCGTGACTGACACCGTCACGCGGAGGTCAGAACAAGCAGGCAGGGGTGGGGCGCATGAAAAAGTGGCTGATGCTGATGCTGGTACTGCTGCCTCTCCCGGCGGCAGCCGGCCTGGAAGGGCTGACCTTCATCACCGAAGAGTACCCACCCTACAACTATCGACAGAATGATCGCCTCGAAGGCATTTCCATCGAGCTACTCGAACGGATCTTCGCCGAGACCGATACCGCGCTATCCCGTGAGGACGTCCTCTACTACCCCTGGGCACGCGGCTACGATACCGCCCTCTCCGAGCCGGGTACGGTACTCTTCTCCACCACACGCACCGAGCAGCGTGAAGAACTGTTCCAGTGGGTGGGGCCGATTGCCACCAACAGGGTCAAGCTGATCGCGCGTCGTGACAGCGACATCCAGTTGAACGACATCGAGGATGCGATTGACGGTGGCTATCGCATTGCGGTCATCCGCGAGGATATCGGTGCCCAGCGGCTCCAGGAAGCCGGAGTACCGGATAGCCAGGTGCATGCGGCGATATCCAATGTCAGCGCCCTGCGCATGCTGGAGCGTGGCCGGGTCGACTTGTGGGCCTATGGCGAGGACGTGGCCTTCTGGCTGATGGAGGAGGAGGGCCTGCCTGCTACCGACTTCGCTCCCGTGCTGACGATCAGTGAATCCGACCTCTACTACGCCCTGCACCGCGACACCGACCCCAGCCTGGTCGCGCGCATGCAGGCGGCTCTGGATCGCTTGCGTGAACAAGGCGTCGTCAGCGAGATCCTTGGCGGTACCATCACTTTCAATACCGAGGAGTACCCACCCTACAACTACCTGGACGAAGACGGCCAGGTGACGGGAAGCGCCACCGAACTGCTGCGGACCGCACTGGATGACGCCGAACTCAACGCCAATTTCCGCCTGCTGCCCTGGGCGCGCGCCCTGACCGAGGCCCAGTTGCGCGAGCGCCACTGTGTCTATTCGACTACCCGCACGCCAGAGCGTGAGTCGCTGTTCACCTGGGTGGGTCCATTGGTGTCGAGTACCTGGGCTGCCTTCGCCCTCGAGGAGGCCGATATAGACGCCGACTCGCTGAACGACCTGGCTGAGCTGCGCGTGGGCAGTTTCCGCGAGGATGCCGTCGGCCAGTACGCCGCCAACCAAGGGGTTCCCATCGTCGTGGCCAGCGCCGAGCGCGAGAACATCGGCCGCCTGCGGGCCGGGCTGATCGACGCCTGGGTCACTGGTGAACAGACTGCCCGACTACTCGCCGAGGAGGCCGATCTGTCACTGCGTCGTCTGTTCGCCTTCAACGAAGTCGACCTCTACCTGGCTTGCCACCCCTCTGTTCCCGATCCGTTCATCGCTCGATTGCAGGCCGCTCTCGATCGGGCACTGGCCGACACGGAGACGCCTCAGTGAGCCCTACTCCTGGCATGGATCGCCAGACCGGCAGGCGTAGCCTGACCGCCAAGCAGGCCGGACTCACCCTGGCCATCGCACTCTTGCTCAGCATTCTCGCCGGCGCCATCGAGCTGGCCCTCGATGCCCGCGAAATGCGCCAGGAGATCGTCAGCGAGACCCGCTACCGCCTCGAACTGGTGCACGGCACCGCGGCAGAGGCCGCCTTCCAGCTCAACCCCGACCTGGCGACCCAGGTCGTGGATGGCCTGTTCAACGGCGGCCGTGTCGCCAGCGTGGCCATCCGGGACGACTTCGACCGCACCATGGCCACGCGACAGCGCGAGTTCGAACCCGTCTCCGGTTGGGTGGCCCACGCCCTGTTCGACGATACCCTCCACTATCAGCAAACGCTGTATTACCTGGCCGGCCCCGGCGACTCGGCCCAGCCGGTCGGGGAACTCGAACTGACCCTGGCGCTCGACCGCCTGGCACGCGACTTCACCGACCGCAGCCTGCTGATCTTCTCGCTGGGCGTCGCCAAGTCACTCGCCATTGCGGCATTGCTGGCCCTGGTATTTCACTGGTTCGTGACCCGCCCCTTGCTCCGCGTGCACGCCGCGATTGCCAACACCGACCCGCGCCAACCCGGCCGCTGGCCGAAACCCGCCATGGGCCGTCATGGCAACGATGAGCTGGGGCACCTGGTGGAGAGCGTCGACCAATTGCTGCTGGCCTTCCAGCAGGGTCTCGACCAGCGCGACCAGTTGCATCAGATCTCGACCATGGATGGGCTGACCGGTATCGCCAATCGTCGTCACTTCGACGCCTTTCTCGTACGCGAGTGGCAACGTGCCAGGCGCAATGGCCATGCGCTCTCGCTGGTCTTTCTCGATATCGACCACTTCAAGGAGTTCAATGACCACTACGGCCACGTCGCAGGCGACGATACTCTGAGAGCCATCGCTGAAGCGCTCACGCGGGTCGTCCATCGCGCCACCGACCTGGTCGCCCGCTATGGCGGCGAGGAGTTCGTCTGCGTGCTGCCCGACACCGACCTGGAGGGCGCCCTGCGGGTTGCCGAACGGATTCACCTGGAAATACGCGCACTCGACATTCCCCACGCATACGCGACCCGCACCGGCCGGGTCACTGCCAGCCTCGGGGTTGCCAGCAGCACACCGGCACTCGACGATATCGGCCATGAGGAGCTGATGGCCCAGGCCGACAACCAGCTTTATCGCGCCAAGCGCCAGGGCCGCGACCAAGTGGCCGCGCAGACCTGAGAACTTCCGGGGAACCGGCCCGGCAGAGAGGAATCGATAGGAGTAGCATCAGCCAGAGGCGGAGAGCCGCATGAACAGACGCGACGAGTTCATTGAGCAGATGAAGGCCCGACTGGACGAATGGAACACCGAGATCGAGGCACTGGCTGCCCGCGCGCGTAAGGCGGGCGCCGAGGCACAGACCCGGTACCAGGACGACATCGAGCGACTGCGGCGACGCCGCGACGAGACCCGCCGCCGGCTCGAGGAGTTGCAGTATGCCAGCGAGGCGGCCTGGGACTCCTTGAGGCAAGGACTCGATGATGCCTGGGAGCTGATGCGCAAGGCGCTGCGCGACGCCCAGCGGCACGAGCCGCCGCCCAAGGACGTCAATGAAGACGATGGCCCGGGCCACTCCCCGGGGGGCTCGCCCTAGGAAAGCGGAGGCCTGGCCTAAGGCTCATGCTGAGATGGCGGTTCCTTCTCTTCCGAATCGGATGACTGGATCTCATTGCCACGCTGCAGCCTGTCGATGGCGTTGCCGCCGCGGCGCGCCAGTTGCGCCAAGCGGTCGATCTGGGCATCGAGCTGGGGCAGCGCTTCCTGGCGATAGTGAGACAGGTCGTCGATCGCGCCTAGCACGTCGTCGAAGGCCTGCTCCAGCGCCTGCATGTCGAGCTGCGCCGAGGCGGCACGAGTCTGGATCTCCACCCCCTGCTGACGCAGCGTCCTCGCCGTTCCGGCAATCATCTCCGAGGTGGTGGTATTGAGCGACTCGACTCGGTCGAGGACCAGGCGCTGGTTGGCCAGCGCCAGTGCCACGGCCACGGCCACGGTCAGCGCCGACACGGTCACGTGGATGGCTCGGTCGACGCCGCGAATCAGTTCTCGATTGTTGCGGATGATCACTTCCAGGGCCAGCACGCCCTGCTGGCTGACTGCCTGCTGCTGCTGAAGGTCGACGATGCGCTGGCGCAGCGGGAAGAGCAGCTCCTCCTCGATGAAGGCGCGCTGCGGATGCGCGTCGCCGAGCCGTTCCAGTGCCTGCACCAGGCGACGGTCGATCAGCCGACCCAGGTCGACCTGGCGCTGCAGCCGTCCCAGCAGTTGGCGCAGGTTCTCCTGGTCATCGCTGAGCGTTATGTTGTCGCGACGCAGCATGTCGCGCCCCGCTTCCAGGTCGGCGATGATGGCATCCAGCGCCTGCTGGGCATTCTCGAACTTGCGGAAGTAGCGCTGCACGCGGCTGCCGGCGCCGGGAATGCGCGCCAGCAGGCGGTCGAACGGCCCCGCTGACAGGCGATGCTGGTGCGGGTCGAGATCCTGCATGTGCCCGCGCAGATCGATCAGCGCCTTGGCCACCGGGCCGCCCTCGTCGCCCTGATGGGCCAGCTTGCGCAGCGGTGCCTGCAACATCTCGCTGTGATGCGCCGCCTGTTGCTGCAACTCGAGGCCCATCTCATCCACCGCACGCCGCTGGCGCTCGAGGGCGGCGCCTTCGCTGGCCAGCACCTCGTCGACGAAGGAGTCCGCCAACTGCTCGAGCTCCGGGTCATTTATCACGACCTCTTCACTATCCATCGGCTCGGGGGCGACCTCTTCGAGCTCACTGGCGATCTGCTCCACCGGTGGCAGCGAGAGCGGCGAGCCACGTTCGGACGACTGGTTCATAGTGCTTCCCTCCCCCTTCAGGCGCTTACCCACACCTTAGCAACCAAAGTCGGCGCATGGATCAACGGCGCTCATGGCGACTGTAGCGTTCCGCTCCTTCGATGAAGCGTCGCAGTTCCTCGAGCGCCCGGTCGGTGGCAAGCGTGGCCTGAGGACGTCCCGTCTCGACCCGGGCGAGAGCCACCGCCGTATCGTCGAGCAGGGTCAGAGCCGACTCGTTGCGCGCGACCAGGCGACGCAGGCGGCGGTCGGTTTCCTCGATCAGCTCGAGCCGGCGTTTGAGCGCAATCCGCTCCTCGACGGACAAACGAGCACCCTCCTGCTCCAGGCGCCGGCGCACATAGTCGCCGTCCAGCCCCATCACGCCACGCGCCTGGGCCGCCATGGAGGTGAAGGTATCCACCGCACCGAGGCAGACCTCGGTGATCAGTCCGCGGGAGCGCTCGAAGGCCAGCTCGCTGCGGTCGAAGCGGGCCGCCAACAGCTCCATCACGTGGGCATAGCGGGTGTAGAAGCGATCGACCTGGCTCGCCAGGTCGGCACGCTTCACGTCGAGCAGGCCTTGCTTGGCCCGGCACAGCGACAGCACCAGCTCGTCGGCACCCACCGGCGGCCGGGCCGGGTCCAGCTCGGCCACGCCGGTTTCGCGCGCGGCACGTTCCTGCTCGGCGCGCCGCCGCTCGCTTTCGACCGCCAGCCGCTCCTGCAACCGGCGTTGATGCCGCCGAGCACGCCAGCGGCGCCAGCCACGTTCCACGGGCAACGATACGCCCACCGCCACCAGACCGGCGAGCCAACCGCCCAGGCTCGGTCCGAAGCCACCCCACAGCGACGTCAGCCACAGTACCGTGCTGATGAAGGGCACCAGCAGGCAGTAGCGAAACAGCACCTGGAAACGATTGGGGTTATCGGTGGCTACCGCCAGCCGCGGATTGGCCAGCCCAACCAGACACCATGGCAGACAGGTGACGAAGAGCCCGTAAGCGAATCCCTGCAAGAATCCCAGCATAAGCCTCGTGCGCCAGCGGGTAGATGCCTCTGAGTGTACGGGGGCCGAGGACGGCGTGCGAGCCTGAAGACTTCAGCGGCACAGACGGAAGCCCCGCATGCCGAAGTGGAAATGGTCGGCATGGGCGCGGTTGTACGCCGGTCCCAGCACGCTGCCGAACAGGTCGCAGGCGCCATCTCTCGCTTCGCGCAGGAAGGCTCCCCGCGAGTTCTCGTCGTCCCAGTGTTCCAGCAAGGTGATCCGACGCCCGTCCTCCAGGCGGAAGGCGGCTATGTCCAGGGCCTCGGCCGTGGCGTGCTCGCTGCGCCGCCCACTCTCGCGTCCGTAGACATGGCGACAGGAGAAGCTCCCGAAATGTTCGATACGTGCCACACGGGTGCCGAAGTGGGTCTCTGCCGCCGGCTGCAGCCGCTGGCGTTCGTACATGACCCAGGCCAGGGCCAGCGGGCAGCTCGCGACGAAGCTGGCATTGAACTCGACATCACTGCCGTGGACGCGCACCACGTTGCTCAGCGGGCAACCGGGGGCCGGCTCGTGGTCGTCGAGCGGCGTCATCCGCAGCGCCTCCTCCGGCGCCGTGCCGAGCGCTGTCAGGCACGCCTCGCGGTCGTCAGCCAGGCGCCGGAGTTTCCACTTGGTGACCGGGGTCAGGGTATCGTCGACGCTCAGCGGCTTCCAAGGATGCCAGTGGGAGGGGATCCGTTCCTCGAACTGCCACCAGGCCACGCCAGCGGCGGCAATCAGTACGACCAGGACCAGCAATGAACGCATCTCGCCTCGGCGCTACAGCAGCAGGTGAAGTACCAACGCCACGCCCCCTACCGTCAAAGCGGTGAGCACGGCAATGTCCACCGCACGGTCTAGCCAGCGATCGAAGCCTCCCGGGCGGCGGTGCTTCGGCTGTCGCCGGCGGGTGGCACCGCGCTGCAACGAGCGCTGGCGTGAGCCGATGAGAGACATGGTCAGCGTCCGGTTCCCCATTTTTCTTAGAGCTTACGGCCTGCGCTCCATGCTGGCTACCGGCAATCGCTGTTAGGCGCATCTTGCCTAACCGCCTTCGCGGCGGTTGATGCGTCGGTTGACCACATTGGGAGCGCGACGCAACCGCTCCTGTTCGCCCAACAGCTCGGCCTCGAAGGCATCGGCACCCACCGGTGTTTCGCCATGGCGGCGGTAGAGCTGGGTGAGCATGGACTGGCGATCGGCACGCAGCTCACGCACCAGCACCACGATCATGCCGTAGAGAATGAAGGTAAAGGGCAGTGCCGAGAGTACCGCCGCCGACTGCAGCCCGGTCAGGCCACCGGCAGCGATCAGGGTGAGGCAGATGGCCGCGATCAGCACGCCCCAGATCACCCGCTTGAACAGCGGCGGGTTGATCGAGCCGTTGTCGGTCATCTGGGCCACGATATAGGAGGCCGAGTCGGCCGAGGTGACCAGAAAGATGAAGATCAACAGCATGGCGACCACCGAGAGCACGCCGGTAAAGGGCATGAGCTCGAACATCTCGAACAGCGCCACGGTGATGTTGGCCTCGGTGGCGCTCGCCAGGCCGACGTCGCCGGCAAGCTCCATTTGCAGGGCGGCGCCGCCGAACACGCCGATCCATAGGCAGGCCAGCAGCGGTGGCACGATCAGCACGCCGAACACGTACTCCTTGATGGTGCGCCCGCGCGACACCCGTGCCACGAAGGTGCCGACGAAGGGCGACCAGGCGATCACCCAGGCCCAGTAGAAGATCGTCCAGTTGGCTGCCCAGGTGTTATCGCTGAAGGGCGAGATACGCAGGCTCATGCCGATGAAGTTCTGCAGGTAGTCGCCGATGCCCAGGGTAATGGTCTCGAGGATCGCCACCGTAGGGCCGGTCACCAGCACGTAGAGCATCAGGCCGATGCACAGGATCATGTTGAGATTGGAGAGCCGGCGGATGCCCTTGTCCAATCCCGACCAGGTGGAAGCCATGTAGGCCAGGAACATGACGAACAGGATGAGGGATTGCCACAGCACGTTCTCGGGCAGACCGAACACGGCATTGAAGCCGCCATTGAGCTGCAGCACACCCAGCCCCAGCGAGGTCGCCACGCCCATCACCGTGGCCACCACGGCGAACACGTCCAGGGTCGGTGCGTAGGGGCGCACCCGGGGGTACTTGGCCGCGATCGACGACAGCACCGAGGAGACCAGCCCGGCCTGTCCCTTGCGGAACTGGAAATAGGCGATGATCAGCCCGACCACGGAAAAGGCCGCCCACTGGTGGATGCCCCAGTTGAAGTAGCTGTACTGGATGGCGTAGCGCGCCGCCTCGGTGCTCTCGGCGGCCACGTCGCCGTAGGGCGGTTCGACGTAATGCAGCATCGGCTCGGCCATGCCGTAGAACACCAGGCCCACGCCGAAGCCCGCCGCCAGCAGCATGCTCACCCAAGAGAAGAAACTGAAACTCGGCGTACTGTCCTGCGGCCCGAGGCGGATCTTGCCGTACTTGCTCAACGCCAGCGCCAGCAGAAAAAGCACGAAGCCGAACACCGAAAAAAGATAGAACCAGCCAAATAGCCGGGTCACGCCGGCGAGCGCCGCATCGGCCGCCTCGCCGAAGGCCTCGGGAAAACCGGCGCCCAGTGCCACCAGCGCCAGAATGATCAGGGCCGATACGGTAAAGACCCGCTGCCCTCCGTGGTTGGCCATGAGGTGCTCCTTGCTTCGTCCTTGAACGCCCTCATCCTAGCAGGCCAACCCTGACGCCACACAATCCACTGTCACTGCCGTCGATTCGGGCCACAAAACCATTGCATCGCGGCCTCGAGACGACGATTCTGGAGAAACCAAGCAGGCTAAAGGTTATAACGAGTCTCGAACATGTCCCGACTTTCCGACACTCCACTGTCCGTCCTCGATCTGGCGCCGATCCGCCAGGCCGGTACCATTGCCGACAGCTTCGCCGAGAGCGTGGCGCTCGCCCGGCTGACCGAACGCCTGGGTTTTACCCGCTACTGGCTGGCCGAGCACCACAGCCTCGACGGCATCGCCAGCGCCGCCACCGCCGTGCTGATCGGTCATATCGCCGGTGCCACCTCACGCATCCGCGTCGGCAGTGGTGGCATCATGCTGCCCAACCATCCGCCGCTGGTGATCGCCGAGCAGTTCGGTACCCTGGAGACGCTCTATCCGGGGCGTATCGACCTGGGGCTGGGCCGAGCGCCGGGCTCCGACGCCGCCACCATGGCCGCACTGCGCCGCGACCCCTATGCCGGTGCCGAGAATTTCCCTGAGCTGCTGGCCGAGCTCCAAGGCTTCCTCGGCGAGGAGAGGCCGGACCAGCGCGTACGCGCCGTGCCCGGCCAGGGCACCAACGTCCCGCTCTGGCTGCTCGGCTCCAGCGGCTACAGCGCCCAGCTCGCCGCCCGCGAGGGGCTGCCGTTCGCCTTCGCCGCCCAGTTCGCCCCCGGCTACCTGCACGAGGCGCTCAGGCTCTACCGCGACAACTTCCGCCCCTCGGCGCTGCTCGAACGCCCCTACGCCATGGTCGGGCTGCCGGTGATCGCCGCCGAGAGCGATAAGCGTGCCCAGTTCCTCGCCTCCACCACCCGCCAGAAGTTCCTCGGCATGGTGCGCGGCCGTCGCACCCGCTCGCTGCCGCCGGTCGAGACCCTCGACTGGACGCCCATGGAACGGGTGCAGGTGGAACAGTTCCTGGGCGCGGCGGTGATCGGCGGACCCGATACCGTGCGCGAGGGGCTCGAGCGCTTCCTCGAGCTGACCGGGGCCGACGAACTGATGCTCAATACCGATACCTACGCCAGCGAGGATCGACTGCGCAGCTACGAGATCGTCAGCGAGGTGTGGCACGCATGACCCCACCTGCACCCGGCGCCCAGCTCGATCTTGCCGGTATTCTCATCGGCATCCGCCGCATGGCACCGCTTTCGCTGTTCGTGGTGGTTTTCGGCCTGGCCTACGGTGTGGCCGCCCTGTCGCGCGGCCTGTCGGGCCTGGAGGCCATGCTGATGAGTGCGCTGGTATTCGCCGGTGCCTCGCAGTTCGCCGCCCTGGAGCTATGGGGGCCGGAAATCCCGCTGCTGCCACTGATCGCCACCACCTTCGCCATCAACGCCCGACATCTGCTGATGGGGGCCGCCATCCAGCCCTGGCTGGCCCACCTGCCTCCCGGCCAGCGCTACACCAGCCTGGTGGTGATGAGCGACTCCAACTGGGCCATGGCCGCCGCCGATCGCCAGCGCGGCGAGACCAACGTCGGCATGCTGGTGGGAGGCGGCATCGCCCTGTGGCTGACCTGGCTTGCGGGCACGCTGCTCGGGGTAATCTTCGGCAGCGGTATCGAGGAGCCCGAGCGCTTCGGACTCGACGTGATCATGGGCTGCTTCCTGCTGGCCATGCTGGCAGGCGGGCGTCGCGACCTGGCGATGCTGCTACCGTGGGGCGCCGCCGCGCTGGCCGCCCTGGCGGCCATGACCTGGCTGCCGCCGCACTCCCATGTGATCGTCGGTGCCCTGGCCGGCGGGCTGGCGGGCATGCTGTTGCCGCGCCGACAGAAGGAGCCCGCATGACCCTACCCTCGACGACGGCGGGAGCCGTCATTGCCATCATGGTCATGGCGTTGGTCACCTACCTGACCCGCGCCGGCGGCGTGTTCGTGATGTCGCGAATCCCCATCGGCCCCAAGGTGGAACGCTTCATCAATGCCATGGCGGGCTCGGTGCTGGTCGCGGTGATCACCCCCATGGCAGCGCAAGGCGACTGGGGCGCGCGCCTGGCGCTGCTGGCCACGCTCGTGGTGATGCTGACCACCCAGAAGGCCCTTGCAGCGATCAGCGCCGGCATTCTCACCGCTGCCCTGTGGCGACTGGTCGCATAGTTTCCAGGGAACGATCCATGTCCCACAGTCTCAAAGGGACAGTCATTTCGCACGCCGCGCTGCGGCGTCATCATCGGAGACGTGCATGTTCGACCGCAACGATCCTCGCCGCAATGCCGCCTGGCAGGCTGCCCAGCAGTGGCGCACCCGGGCGAATCAAGCGCCCCGCGGCCCCCTGGGTGGGTTGAAGCTGATCCTGACCTGGCTGCTGTTCGGCCTGCTGCTGATCGTGGGCACCGTACTCGGTCTGTTCTTTCTGCTGCTCGGCTGGGCCATGCTGCCGATCGTGCGCTACCGCATGAAGAAGCGCCTCGAGCAGATCCGTGCCGAGCAGGCCAAGGATGCCGGCAGCGGCTACCATTACAGCGAGACCCGCTATCGTGAGACCCACCACCGCGGACGCCACAGCACCGGGGAGCACGAACTGCTGGAAGGCGACTACCAGGTGCGCGACGACGAACGCAACGGCTGACCGGTTATGGAAAAAAGCTCTCGACTGCAATAACTTGAAGCCATATCCCTGATGCTTCCGGAGACAACAACAATGCCTCGACTTCGGACGACAGCGGCCGGCGTGCTGCGCCAGATGGTGCTCGCCTGCCTGCTGCTGCCCCTCGCCACGACGAGCCTGGCCAACGACTACCCCACCGAGGCGCGTGTCGACTACGTGCTGGGCTGCATGGCATCCAATGGCAACGACTACCTGACCATGCAGAAGTGTTCCTGCAGCATCGACGTGATCGCCGAGCACTTGCCCTACGAGACCTACGAACAGGTCGAGACGGTGCTGGGCATGCAGGACCAGCGCGGCGAACTCGGCGTGCTGTTCCGCACCGAACGCGGCATGCAGGACCAGGTCGACGCCCTGCATCGGGCCCAGGCCGACGCCAACCTGCGCTGCTTCTGAGGTGCCCGTGTCGCACGCCTTCCGGCTCGGCCTGCCGCCGGCCGTCCTCGTCCTACTGGCGATGCTTTCAACTCCGGTGCCAGGCGCGGCTGACGAACATGCCCAGGGCGAACGATTGTTCCGCTCGCAGTGCATCGGTTGTCACAGCATCGAACCCGGTCGGCACCTGGCTGGCCCCAGCCTGCACGCCCTGGTCGGCCGACCGGCCGGCAGCCTCGAGGACTTCGATTACTCGCCGGTCCTGGAACAAGCCGACCTCACATGGAACCGTGAGAACCTGGACGCCTTCCTCGCCGGACCCCAGGAGTTCCTGCCCGGCACGCGCATGGTGCTGTGGGGGCTCGACGAGCGCTCGCGCCAGCGCATCATCGACTACCTGGAAAGTATCGCCAAGCCCTGAGGCTCAGTCCCCGCCGCCCTTGCGGGCCATCATGCCACGGGAAGGGTTATAGCCGAGGATTGCCAGCGCCAGCAAAATCGCGGCTACGACCACACTGATCGTTGCCGCATCAGCGTTGAAGCGCTCATACATGGCGAAGCGGATCATCTCCACGGCATGGGTGAAGGGGTTGAGCGCGGCGATCTGGTAGACCAGGTAGCTGCCCTCGCGGATGCGCCATAGCGGATAGAGCGCCGAGGAGAGGAAGAACATCGGGAAGATGACGAAGTTCATCACTCCGGCAAAGTTCTCCAGTTGGCGAATGAAGGAGGAGAGCAGCAGCCCCAGGGCACCGACCATGAAGCCGGTCACCAGCAGCGCCGGCAGCAGGTAGAGGTAGCCCATCAGGGGCGCCTGGATGCCGTAGGCCCAGGCGATGGCAAGAAAGACGTAGACCTGCACCACCGACACCAGGGTACTGGCGAGCAACTTGCACACCAGCAGGTACCAGCGTGGAAAGGGACTGACCAGCAGCACCCGCATGCTGCCCATCTCGCGGTCGTAGACCATCGACAGCGAACTCTGCATGCCATTGAACAGCTGGATCATGCCCACCAGCCCCGGCACGATGTAGACCTCGTAGAGAATGTAGGTCTGGTAGGGCTCGGTCATGGCAACACCCAGCGCCATGCGAAAGCCGGTGGCAAACACGAACAACCACACCAGCGGTCGCACCAGTGCCGCCAGGAAGCGGCTGCGCTGGTGCAGGAAGCGCAGCAGTTCGCGCCCCACCACGCCGCGCAGGCAGTTCAGCCAAGGCATCAGGCGCATGTACCCTCCCCGCCCACCAGGCGGTCGAAAGCCTCGCCCAGGCTATCGACGCCAAGCCGAGTGGGCAACGCCTCGGCCCGCTCGTCGGCCAGCAGACGGCCTCGATGCAGCACCAGCACCCGGTCGCCGGGGCGCACCTCGTCGATCAGGTGGGTCGCCCACAGTACCGCCACGCCCTCCTCGGCGCACAGCCGATGAGCATGCTCGACCAGCTCGCGGCGCGAGGCGATATCCAGCCCCACGGTGGGCTCGTCGAGCAGCAGCAGGCGCGGTGAGTGCATCAGCCCGCGGGCGATCTCCACCCGCCGTCGCTGACCGCCGGAGAGCTGGCGCACCCGCGTGCGACGCTGGTCGGCCAGCCCCACCCGTTCGAGCTGCGCCTCGGCTCGCAAGCTCGCCTCGCGCCGCCCCATGCCGTGCAGGGCACCGTGGTACGCGAGGTTCTGCGCCACGCTGAGGTCGGGATCGAGGGTCGGCTGCTGGAATACCACGCCGATGCGAGCATGCGCCTGCACTGCCTGACGGCGCACATCGAAGCCGCCGATGCGGATCTCGCCCCGGCGGCGATCGTGAAGACGGGTGATCAGCGAGAACAGGGTGGTCTTGCCGGCACCGTTGGGCCCCAGCAGCACGACGAACTCCCCCGCCGCCATGGCCACGGAGAGTGCCTCGAGCACCGGTTTTCCATCATAGGTGAAGCTCAGCCCGGCAATCTCGAGGGCAGGTGCCGTTCCTCCACGCACAGCGGTCACTTCGCTCACGGTTCGACGATCACTCCCCAGGGGAAGCGCCCCACCGGAATCGACTTGACCGCCCGCAGGCCATCCACTTCGATCATGGTGACGTCGCCGCTGACCCCGTTGGTGGTGTAGAGCCGGCTCTCGTCGCCATTGAGCGCCAGGTGCCAGACCCGCTGACCGACCAGGATGTAGTCGAGCACCTCATAGCTCTGCTGGTCGATCACCGCCACACGGTTGGAGGGGCCCAGGGCGACGAAGGCGTAGCGACCGTCCGAGGTCAGCACGACCCCCACCGCCTGCACGGTCTCACGCGGTACGCCGGGAACGTCGAAGCGAATGGTGTGCTTGATGTCGAAGGTTTCCTCCATGTCGAGGATCGTCACCAGTCCGGCGATCTCCGACGATACCCAGGCCTCGCGGCCATCATGGGTGAACTCGGCGTGCCGCGGCCGGGCCCCTACCAGGCGATGGTGCACCGCCTCCATGGTCTCGAGATCGATGATGTGTGCCATGTTGGAGGTTTCGGTGGTGGAAATCAGCCAGCGCCCGTCGGGGCTGATGCCGAGCCCCTCGGGCTCGACGCCCACCGGGATCTCGGTCACCAGGGTGCGGCGCTCGTAGTCGAGCACCGAGACGATATTGTCGTCCTCGTTGGAGACATAGATATAGGGCCGGTTGGGGTCGACGCGGATCACTTCCGGGTCCTCCCCGGAGGACTGGCTGCGCACCACCTGCAACGTCTCGAGATCGATCATGTCGATTGACTCGTCGTCGCCCACCGCCACGAACAGCTCGCTGCCCTCGCTGCTGAAAGCCATCGCACGGGGGCGGCGCCCGACGCGTATGGTCTCCACCACCTCGAGGCTCGCGCCGTCGATCACCGAAACGGTGTTGTCCTTCTCGTTGGAAACGAAGATGCGCTCGGCCTGGGCGGCCAGGGGCAGCATCAGCAGACTCGCCCATCCCAGCCCGAGGGCGGCATGCTTGATGGCGGGAGGCATACTCCCTCGGCTCAGAAACGGCATGTCGATTCCCCCTCGTCGACGCCCAGCGAATCGAGTGGCGTGCGTGGATGCAGGTAGCCCTCCTGCGGCGACACCGAGGCCACCATGCGCGGCCCGGTAACCAGGATCGGCTGGCGTAGCTGGTGGTTCCAGGTGCGGTAGCTGACCGGCAGGCCCAGGTAGCCGGCGAGTTCGAACTCCTCGCTGAGCATGTACTCGAGGATTGTCTCGCGCTCGACCGAACCGGCCCTGGCGGCCGACTCGCCCAGCGAACGCACCGCCAGCCAGGCACCGAAGTCGCGCGGCGTCATCCGGCGGTCGGCGAGTTCCTCGAAACGTCGTTGCAGCTGTACCGCCCCCCAGGATTCATGGGCGCGGTGCCAGGGCGTGGCGATCAGCCCCTGAGTCCCCACCACCGGGCGCGGCGCCCAGGTCTGGTAGGGGAAATATTCACCGAAGTAGTCGGTCTCGTCGGCGATCACCAGCACGTCGTGCTCGGGCAAATCCTGCACGAACACCGGAATCTCGCGCTGGATGGCATGGAAACCGCCCTCGGCACGGCGCGCCATGGGGTCATGAGGCCACTGCCGGTCGCCCACGATGCGATGCCCGTAGCGCTCGGCCGCGGCGCGCAGCACATCGGCCAGGATACGATCCTCCTCGGTATTGCCGTAGACCAGCACCCAGCGGTTCCACTGCTTGAAGCCGAGGAACTGCGCCAGGGCGTCGGCCAGCATGCGTCGGCTGGGGGTGGTGTGGTAGAGCTCGGGGTGACACGCCTCGCCGCGCAGCTCATCGTCCGGCGCCCCGGCGTTGAACACCACGCGGTCGCCGCGGGCGGGGTGCGCCATCACTTCGGTCAACGCCTCACCAGGCAGACCGCTGATGATCCACTCTGCACCCTGCTCGACCAGGCTCTCCAGCGCCTCGCCGACGTCACCCCCCTGGGCGACCTGCGCCTCATGGAAGATGAACTCCTGGCCCAGGAATTGGGCCGAGGCGTTGTTGTCGTTGATGGCCAGTCGGGCGCCCTGCTCCCCTTCATCATCGAGTACGGGGTCGAGGACCGAGAGCGGCTCCCTGTCGTCGGGGCGCTCCATGCCCAGGTAGCCCACGACGATAGGCTTGAGCGTGTCGGCCGGCAGCAGCGCCGACCACCCCAGGCCGCAAGCCAACCCACCCACCGCCAGCCAGCGAAGGGATCGCGGTAGTGTTCTCATGCGTACTCCTCAGGCAGTCGGCGCTGCCGCTGTTGTCGTTATGGTTCTCACTACAAGCCAAGCCAGCTCACGGCATGCGCGCCATGATCTCCCTGACCATCCGAGACAGCCGCTCCTCCAGCAGGTAAGGCTGGTCGCACATGGCCGGTAGCGCCTGCTGGCGATGCTGGAAGGTGCGCTGCTCCCAGAACAACGCCTCGGAGAGCCGCTCGATCTCGGCCGCATCCGCCTCGTCGTCGGCGCGCCGCTCCTCCAGCTCGTCGACCATGGCGGAAACCGTCTCCAGGCGTGTCAATTGGGCGCGCGAGGCTCGGCGAATCCCTTCGATGGCACGCCTGCGCTCGCGGTTAGTGAGTTCGAACAGGCCGGAGAACAGCAGGGTCAGGCGCTGCTCGGCCTCCTCCTCGTCCACCGTATCGATGAACTCCCGGACCCGCGCCAGCGCCTGCTCCTCGGGGGTCGAACGCAAGGTGGCAAAACGCACCACTTGTCCGATCTCCTCATCCTCCCACCAGTCCTGCTCCAGTTCGTCCAGCGGCGGGCCGGTCCAGATGGTGCCCCAGGCCAGCTCGGGGATCAGCCGCTGCACGCAGGGCCAGTCGGGCGGCCCCGCCGCCGCGCGCTGGGCCTCGACCTGAGCCACGCCGCCCAGCATCAAGCCCATGGCGACTCCCAGCGGCAGCAGGCGCAGGCGAATCGCTCGGCTCATGAAGCACCTCCCTCACCCGCTTCGATCAATTGGCCACGCCGGTCGAGCAACGGCACGTGATAGTCGGTCAGGATGGCCTCGATCTCCTCCTGGTGACGGTCGATGAAGTCGTTGATCCAGTCCTTCCAGTGAGGCTCGCCATGGCGAATGCCCATGGTGATGCGGTAGTCGAGCTGCGCCCCGGAGTCATCGCCGACCAAGGGAATGACCTTCAGCGGCGGGTCCTGGCGCGCCGCGTAGTAGCCGGCCAGCGGCCCCCACAACACGGCACCCTCGGTGTTGCCCTTCACGACGTCCTCGACGGCGTCGCGCACCGGCGCGCGCACCCGGGTATCGACCATCAGCGGGTAGCTTTGGATCCGTGCCCCGCTGCGCCGCAGTGGCACCAGCGGTGGGGTCTCCGCCACCACGCCGATACGCCGCCCGGCGAAGGTCGGATCGCTCAGGCGGGCCGCCTCGAGTTCGGAGTCCTCGGGCACCACCAGGGAATACACCGAACGATAGTAGGCATTGGTGTTCTGCACGAACCCGTAGCCGGCCACAGCGCCGATCATCACATCGCAGACGCGAAGCTCCAGGGTGTTGCGCACGAAGCCCATCACCTGCGGTGCCCACACGTAGGTCAGCGGCACGCCCAGGTCTTCTGCCATCAGCTCGGCGATGCGGTTCTCGAAGCCTTCGCCGGCCTGGTTGCTGAAAGGGAGATTGTTGCCATCGGCGCAGACCCGCAGGGCCTCGCGCTCCTGGCGCTCGGGGGGTTCGGCGACGGCAGCACAGGCGGCGACCAGGCCCAGGGCCAGCGTCACGGCTCGTACCATCTGACGACAGGCTGCTCTCATGCATCCTCCGCGGGCGGAAATGGCATTGCGAACGGTGCCACGTTTACTCGGCGCTCGCTTCCTCGGCGGCCTCGTCTTTTTCTTCTGCCTCGTCTTTTTCTTCTTCCTCAGCCTTTGCGTCGCTCTCCTCGTCCTGCTCCTGCATCGACTCGATGATCTTCGGGCGACCGCGCCCCAGGCCACCCTCGCCGCGCGCACGCAGATAGCTGAAGATCTTGGGGATGTTGCCCATGACGTTGGGGTCATCGGCGAAGGAAGGCATCACCTGGCCAGGCTGAACCTCGCGCCCGGAGGCGATGGTACCGGCGAAATTTTCCCAGCCGCGCCGCTCCACGGCGCGGACCAGATTGGGCGCGAAAGAGGAGCCCATGCCGTCGGGCCCATGGCAAGCCATGCAGACTCGGGTGTAGATGAGGTAGCCCTCGTAGGTGTCGGGGTCGACCTTGCCGTCCTCGACGACGAAGGCGCCTGGGGCCTCGCCGGTGATGCGATGCTCGTCGGCCAGGGCCTGGACCAGGCCCAGCGTCAGCAGGGCGACGAAAATGGAAAGGATAACGCGGCAGGAACGTGCAAATACCGTCATGCAGGACTTCCTTCTACAGCTCGGGCACGTCGTAGGTGACGCTGCCGGAAAGACAAGGTTGGGCGGGCATGGCATCGCCATACCCGCCCGATCATGAACCGGCTCAATCCGGCAGGGCGAAAACCGTCAGCACGCCACCTAGCTTGGTGTAGTCCCCCAGAGCGGAGAAGGCACTCACCGCACCCAGTCCGTCCTCGGGGTTCTCCAGGCCAGCCGCGAGCCCGATGCCGGCCCACCCGCCGACGCCGGAAAGCACGGCCACGTACTGCTTGCCTTCGTGCTGGAAGGTGTTGACGTTACCGATGATCCCGGAGGGAGTCTTGAAGCGCCACAGCTCCTCGCCGGTTTCGATATCGACCGCCTTCACGTGCCCTTCCAGCGTGCCGTAGAACGCCAGGTCACCGGCCGTGGCCAGCGCCCCGCTCCAGACCGCGAAGCGCTCGTCCACTTCCCACACGGTTTCGCCAGCCACCGGATCCCAGGCGATGAAGCTGCCCATGCGGCCTTCCATGCTGCCGTTCTGCGTCGGTGCCGGCATCATGGTCAGGGTGGCGCCGACGTAGGGCTGGCCTGCCACGTATTCGGCTTCGAAGGGCTCGTAGTTCATGCAGATCCGGTTGATACCGGCATAGATCAGCCCGGTGCGCGGCGAGTAGGCACTCGGCTGCATGTTCTTGGCGCCCATGGCGGTGGGGCAGATGTCGGTGGTATTGACGTCCACTCCCTGGCGGTAGGTGCTGTACTGCTCGTTGACGTTGGGCCGGCCGGTCTCCATGTCGTAGTCATCGGCCCAGTTGGTTTCGGGGGCGAACTTCTCCGCCACCAGCAGCTCACCGGTTTCGCGGTCGAGCAGGAAGCCGAAGCCGGTACGGTCGATGATCGCCAGCCCCTTGCGCTGTTCGCCCTCGTATTCGATGTCGATCAGCTGGTTCTCGTTGACACCGTCGTAGTCCCACTCGTCGAAGGGCACCTTCTGGTAGACCCACTTGACCGTCCCGTCCTTGGGGTCGCGGGCAAACACCGTGATCGCCCACTTGTTGTCGGCGGGCTCACCATCCTTGGTGCGCTGCTCGGGGTTCCAGGTGCCGGGGTTGCCGGTACCGTAGTAGACCAGGTCAAGCTCGGGGTCGTAGGTGACCCAGCCCCAAGGAGCACCGCCGCCGCGTTCCCATTCGCCCTCGGGCCAGGTGGAGACGCCAAGGTCGGCCTCACCGATCGGCTCGCCCAGCATGGTGGTGGTCTCGGGATCGATCAGCACTTCGTCGTCGGGGCCGGTGGAGTAGCCGCGCCACACCTGTTCGCCGGTCTCGACGTCATAGGCGGTCATATGGCCGCGAATGCCGTACTCGCCGCCGCTGACACCCATCAGCACCATGTCGTGCACCACCAGGGGCGACATGGTATTGGTCTCGCCGACGGTGTGGTCGCCGTTGCTGACGTCCCACAGCAGTTCGCCCGTCTCGGCATCCAGTGCGATCAGAGTATTGTCGGCTTGGCCAAGGAACAGGCGGCCATCGGCGTAGGCCAGGCCGCGGTTGACCGTGTCGCAGCACATCACCGGTATGACGCGGGAGTCCTGGTCCGGCTCGTAGCTCCAGACCACGCGCCCTTCGTCTTCCAGGTCGAGGGCGAATATCTTGTTGGGGAAGGGGGTGTGGATGTATAGCCGCCCGTCGCCGACATAAAGAGGGCCGCCTTCATGACCGCGCAGCACGCCTGTGGAGAACTGCCAGACTGAGCGCAGCTCGCCCACATTGTCGCGGTTGATCTGGTCCAGCTCGCTGAAACGGTTGCCGTGATAGTTGCCCAGCTGAGTTGCCCAGTATTCGGGGTTCTGCTGGAGTTCGAGTTGATTCTGGTTGGCGTGTGCCACCGATGCGGCCAGCAATCCCACGGCCGCTAGTGCGTAACCTGTCTCCCTAAGCATGGCGTCGTCTCCGTCTCACTGAAGGTGTGCCTGGGGAAACGGCACATCTTGTATAGTTGTGTTTCAGCTATTGACATTGAGAAGGTCTAGCACAACTTTGCCTAGGCACAGGTCGACAGGGGTAAATTAGGCACCGCTTTGGGCTCAAAAGACTATTGCCCCTTGGCAACAATCCCTTCGCTTCGTTATCGAGCCGCGTCACAGCGGCGTTTCAACGCGTTACATTCGTGCCAGCTTTTCACGCATGCGACTTAGGTCGAAAGGCAACCGCGCCGTTCACTGCTTTACTGGGGAGTGCATGCAAAGAAATCCACCCAATGTGGAGGGCCTCCTATGTGGACCAAGCCTGCGTATACCGATCTTCGTCTCGGTTTCGAAGTAACGCTGTACATCTCCAACCGTTGAACCCGACTCAGGATCAGGATGTAGCATCGACCGGCTGACGCCCACCTCGGGCGTCAGCCGTGTTTCGTTTATCACCGGCAACGGAGCTCTGCATGCATGTACTGGTTCTGGGCGCGGCTGCTGGCGGCGGCTTTCCCCAGTGGAACTGCAACTGTTCACTCTGTCGCGGCCTGCGCGACGGCAGCATCGCGGCCACCCCTCGCACTCAGTCGTCGATCGCCATCAGCAGCGACGGGAAAAACTGGCTGTTGTGCAATGCTTCTCCCGACATCCGCACCCAGCTGGCCACCAATCCCGAACTGCATCCGCGCCGGATCCCGCGCGACAGTGGCATCGGCGGAGTGCTGCTGATGGACGCACAGATCGATCACGCCACCGGCCTGCTGTCGCTGCGCGAAGGCTGCCCCTTTGACGTGTGGTGCACGCCCAACGTGCATCAGGACCTGAGCAGCGGCTTCCCTCTGTTCACCATGCTGAAGCACTGGGGTGGCCTGAACTGGCAGCCCATCGGCGTCGACGAAGCTCATCTCGAGGCCGAATTCGAGGTGCCGGCCTGCCCTGACCTGATATTTACCGCCGTGGCGTTGAGCAGCAACGCGCCGCCCTATTCGCCGCGGCGCGGAGCCCCCTCGCCGGGCGACAACATCGGCCTGCTGATTGAGGACCGCGATCGCGGCACGCGGCTGTTCTATGCGCCGGGGCTCGGCCGGCTCGACGAGCGGGTGCGTGGTTTTCTGCGCCGGGCGGACTGCGTGCTGGTCGACGGCACGCTATGGCATGACGACGAGTTGATTCGCGCCGGCGTGGGCCAGGCCACGGGTGCCGACATGGGCCACCTGGCGCTGGCGGGCGTGGACGGTCTGCTGGAAGAACTGGCCGACCTGCCGGCGTCCACCCGTCGGGTGCTGATCCACATCAACAACACCAATCCTATCCTCGACGAGCGCTCGCCCGAGCGAGCCACCCTGGGTGATGCCGGCATCGAGGTTGCCTTCGATGGCATGCGCCTGGAGATATGAACCGGCAACGTCGGATAACGTCACAACAATAACCATCATCACGCCATGCAAGGGAAGGAAGCGTCCATGAGCTCCATCGCATCCCCTTTCGCCGCGGCCGAGACCGACGCGCCGGCCCTCTCTTCCGAAGCCTTCCGCGAGGCCCTGCTGGCCAAGGGCGCCTATTACCATATCCACCACCCCTATCAGGTCGACATGGCCGAAGGGCGCGCCACACCGGAGCAGATCCGCGGCTGGGTGGCCAATCGCTTCTATTACCAGGTCAACATTCCCCAGAAGGACGCCGCCCTGCTGGCCAACTGCCCCGACGCCGCCACGCGCCGCCGCTGGATCCAGCGATTGCTCGACCACGACGGTCACGACGACGATGGCGGCGGCATCGAGGCCTGGCTGACCCTGGGCGAGGCGGTGGGGCTGACCCGCGACGAGCTGTGGGCGCAGGAGCACGTGCTGCCGGGTGTGCGCTTCGCGGTGGATGCCTACGTCAACTTCGTGCGCCGTGCCGACTGGCGCGAGGCGGCCATCTCATCGCTGACCGAGCTGTTCGCCCCCGAGGCACACAGGAGCCGACTCGACACCTGGCCGACCCACTACCCCTGGATCGACGAGGCCGGCTACGGCTACTTCCGCAAGCGCCTGAAGGAGGCGCGCCGCGACGTCGACCACGGCTTGGAGGTGGCACTAGCGGTATGCACCACCGCCGCTGCCCAGCAGCGCGCCCTGGAGATCCTACAGTTCAAGCTCGACGTGCTATGGTCGATGCTCGATGCCATGACCCTGGCGTACGAGCTCGAGCGGCCGCCCTACCACAGCGTCACCGACCGGCGCGTCTACCACCGGGGGCTATGATGACCATGATCGAACCCGCTATCGTCTACCGCCTGCGCCCCGGCTGGCGCCTGCAGTGGGAGGAGGCCCAGGGCCGCCATGTGCTGCTTTATCCCGAGGGCATGGTGCAGCTCAACGACAGTGCCGGCGCCATCCTCACCCAGCTCGACGGCCAGCGCGACGTGGCGAACGTGGTGGCGAACCTGCAGGCCCGGTTCCCCGATGCTCCCGCCGCGGCGATCGAACAGGACGTGCACGAATTCCTGCTCGATGCCGCCCGACAAGGGTGGATCCAACATGACTGACCGTACCCATACCGCCGCCGTCCACGGCGCCACCGGCGCCCCCCTGTGGCTGCTCGCCGAGTTGACCTATCGCTGCCCGTTGCAGTGCGCCTACTGCTCCAACCCGCTCGACTTCGCCGCGGTGAAGGAGGAGCTAACCACCGACGAGTGGATCGAGGTGCTGACCCAGGCCCGTGCCATGGGGGCGGTACAGATGGGCTTCTCCGGCGGCGAGCCGCTGGTGCGCCAGGACCTCGAGACGCTGGTGGCCGAGGCGCGCCGGCTCGGCTTCTATACCAACCTGATCACCTCCGGGCTGGGGCTCGACGAGGCGCGCATCGCGGCGCTGCACGAGGCCGGGCTCGACCATATCCAGATCAGCCTGCAGGCCTCCGACCCCGAGGTCGCCGCGGCGGTGGCCGGCTCGCCCAAGGCCCACGCCAAGAAGCTGGCCATGGCGCGCGCGGTCAAGGCCGCCGGCTACCCCATGGTGCTCAACGTGGTGCTGCACCGGCACAACATCGACCGCCTCGACGACATCATCGCCCTGTGCGACGAGCTGGGCGCCGACGCCGTGGAGCTGGCCAATTGCCAGATGTACGGCTGGGCCCAGCTCAATCGCGAGGGGCTGCTGCCCAGCCGCGAGCAGCTCGAGGTGGCCGAGGCCACCACCGCGCGCTGGCGCGAGCGGCTGGCGGCGCAGGGGCGCGACATGCGCCTGCTGTTCGTGGTGCCCGACTACTACGCCGAGCGCCCCAAGGCGTGCATGGGCGGCTGGGGCGCGATCTTCATGACCGTGGCGCCCGACGGCGCGGTGCTGCCCTGCCACAGCGCGCGGATGCTGCCGATGACGTTCCCCAACGTGCGCGAACGCCCGCTGCGCGAGATCTGGTACGACAGCGAGGCCTTCAACCGCTACCGCGGCGACGCCTGGATGAGCGAGCCTTGCCGCAGCTGCGACGAACGCCACCAGGACGTCGGTGGCTGCCGCTGCCAGGCCTACCTGCTGACCGGCGATGCCACCGCCACCGACCCGGTCTGCTCGCTGTCGCCGGATCATCACCTGATCGAGGCCGCCCGCCGCGAGGCCGACGCCAGCGCACCCTCCATGGAGGTGCTGACCCCGCGCAACGTGCACGAGTCGCGGGTGTTCTGCCGTACATGAATGCTCCAACGACTGCCCCCAACGACGACGAGACTGCCCGGCGCGCAGGGCTACCGCCGGGTAGCCGCTTGCATGAGATCCGCTTGGCAAGCGGCCTGACAATCGCTGCAGCGGAGGTGCCAGGCGCTCGCCTGCAACGCCTGGTCGGTGCGGTGGGCGTGGGCTACCTGGACGAACCTGGCGACTGCCGCGGCCTGGCCCACCTGCTCGAACACGCCATGTTTCTGGGATCGGCAAACTTTCCCGACTCGAGCGAACTGGCCTGCTGGGTCGGCGAGCGTGGTGGACGTTACAACGCCCGCACCGAAGAAACCGTCACCGACATTCACCTGCACCTGCCGCCCGGCGATGCCGACGAAGGGCTGGCTCGTCTGGTGGACATGCTGGCCCAACCACGCTTCGAGCTCGAGCGCATCGCCCAGGAAGTGAAGGTGCTCGATGCCGAGTTCCAGGCCCGGCTGGCCGACCCGGCCCTGCACCGGCGAGCAGCGCTCGGCCGGCTCTGTCGCGAGGGGCATCCCGCCCGGCTCTGTCATGCCGGTAACCGCAATACCCTGGGCGATGATACGCCCCGGCTGGTTGCACAGCTCCGCGATTTCCACCGCCTGCACTACGGCGCCGAGCGCATGGTGCTGGTCATGCTGGGGCCGCTGCCGCTCGAGGAACAGTTGGAGCTGCTTGCACGGCGCGGTGCGGCGTTACCGGCTCGCGAGGCCAGGGCGCCGATACGAAACTGGCGCTGGAGCGAACCGGGAGGTGTGGCCTGGCATCCGCCCACGGCCAAGGCCGGCACCAAGTCCCGAACGACGACGCTGGAACTCTTCTGGCCCCTGCCCGAGGAACAAGCAAGTGCGCATGCCGACTGGCTGGCCAGCGTGGCGGCCCGGCTGGCCGATGGCCGGCTTGCCGCCACCCTGCAGGCCGCCATTGAGCTGGAGCAGTTGGAAGTCACACTCGCTCCCGATGGCATGGGTAACGCACTGGCTCTGTGCCTGTCGCCGGCACCCGATAGGGAGGCGGTGCAGGCGATGGTGAGCGCCTGTCACAGCGCATTGGAACGGGCACTCGCCGCGCCGCTGCCCACCCCACCCGCTGCTCCGCTGGATCTCGATGCCTGGCCGCGCCGGCGCGCCACTGAGTTGGTAGCCAACCGCCAGGACACGCCCCAGCCGGCCGGTGGTACAACCGAGGCGCTATTGCCCTGGCTCGCTCCCGAACAGTGCCGGTTACTGTGGCAATCGCCCTTGACGCCGCACCGCTGGGCGACGCTGGCGGAAACCGGCACCGCCTGGCACGCCCTACCGCTGCCGGGCGAGAGCATACCGCTGCCCTGGCGGGCGCCACCGGCGCTTACCGTCCGCCCGACCCACCCACGCGCCGGCGACCCAACGCCACGTCAGTTGCACCGGAACGAGCAGTTTACGCTCTGGACCGGGGACCCGATTCTATTGCCCGATGCGCCGCCGGCCAGTCTCTGCCTGGGCTGGCCCGCGCCAGCCTCGCAGCAGGCCGCGCGCCTGGCCCAGTGGCGGCAGAACACCCTGCCGCTACGCCAAGCGGCCGCCAGCCACGGCATGCGCTTGAGCTGCGCGGGCGATGCCCGCGGCGATTGGCTCATCGCCACGGGCACGACCGAGCGCCTCGAGGCGCTGGTGGAGCTGGCCGTGGCCTGCTGGCCGGAGAAGACCGCGCCGGCCTCCACTGGCCCGGCCGAAGGACTGCTGGCCCAACGCATGCTGGCGCGGCTCGAGGCCCTGTCTGCCCCCGTGGCGCATGACGCCGGGGCCGGAGACCTGCTGGGATGGGCAAGTGGCTGCGCCAATGAACGGGCGGCCGAAGCGCTCATCCGGCATCTGGCCGAACGGCTGGCAGAGGCGCCAGCGCCGGTTGACGAACCACGGCACGAGGCGCAGGAAGATACGCACTGGCTGCCTCCTCAGGGCAGCGACCATGCCGCCATGCTGGAGCTCCTCGGCCCCGACGACACTCCCCGCAGCCGCTGGCTGCTGCGGTTGCTGGCCCAGTGCCACGATGCCGCCTTTCATCACGAAATGCGACAGCGCCGCGGCCTGGGCTACGTGGCGGCGGTGCGCTATCGCGAGGCGTCGGGCTTCCCGCGACTGGGCTACGTGATCCAGTCTCCCGGCACCGAGGCAGGCGCTCTGCGCCAGGCCATCCTCGACTTCCTCTCCCGGCAGGGCGAAGCGCTGGCGAAACTCTCCCCAGCGGAGATGATACAGCGCCGGCATGGCTTGCTCAGCCACGCCGGCCGCCCCGAGACTCACGCCGAGGCCACGGCCCGGCTATGGCAGGCACTGCGCCGCCAGGCAGCAGCGGGTAGCGACACTTCGCCCTGGCAGCCACTGCCCTGGGAGGCCGAGGAGCAAGCGCTGGCAGCGCTGCACTGCGACGATCTCCTCTGCCTGGCGAAGGATCTCGCCATGGACCGTTTGGCAATGCGCTGGTGGCTTCACCGCCCGAGCGGGGCAGACGCGTAACCCACGCTGGGCAATGTTGCCCGTACGCAACTCTGTTGTGTCACCACGTCACAATCCGTTTGCCCCGGCTCACCTAGACTGTCATCAGCGTCGACCCTTTCACGGCCTAACGCGGCCCTACGACAACAACCCAGGGAGACCTGCCATGAAATCACGCGCCGCCGTCGCCATGGCCGCGGGCCAGCCCCTCGAACTCACCGAAATCGACGTCCAGGACCCCAAGGCCGGGGAAGTGCTGGTGCATATCGCCGCGACCAGCGTTTGTCACACCGACGCCTTCACGCTTTCGGGCGCCGACCCGGAGGGACTGTTCCCCTCGGTGCTGGGCCACGAGGGCGCCGGCATCGTCGAAGCGGTAGGCGAAGGGGTCACCAGCCTCCAGCCCGGCGATCACGTCATCCCGCTCTATACCGCCGAGTGCGGCCAGTGCAAGTTCTGCCGCTCGGGCAAGACCAACCTGTGCCAGGCGGTACGTGCCACCCAGGGCCAGGGCCTGATGCCCGACGGCACCTCGCGCTTCTCGCTCGACGGCCAGATGTTGCACCACTACATGGGCTGCTCGACCTTCAGCGAGTACACCGTGCTGCCCGAGGTCTCGCTGGCCAAGGTCTCCAAGGAGGCGCCGCTGGACAAGATCTGCCTGCTCGGCTGCGGCGTGACCACCGGCATCGGTGCGGTGCTCAACACCGCCAAGGTCGAGCCGGGCTCCACCGTGGCCGTGTTCGGCCTGGGGGCCATCGGCCTGGCGGTGATCCAGGGCGCGCAGATGGCCAAGGCCAGCCGCATCATCGCCATCGACGTCAACCCGGACAAGTTCGAACTGGCGCGCCAGTTCGGTGCCACCGACTTCGTCAACCCCAAGGAGCACTCGGACCCGATCCAGCAGGTGATCGTCGACCTGACCGACGGCGGGGTCGACTACTCCTTCGAGTGCATCGGCAACGTCAACGTGATGCGCTCGGCGCTGGAGTGCTGCCACAAGGGCTGGGGCGAGTCGGTGATCATCGGCGTGGCCGGGGCCGGCGAGGAGATCTCGACGCGGCCGTTCCAGCTGGTCACCGGCCGGGTGTGGCGCGGCTCGGCGTTCGGCGGGGTGAAGGGGCGCAGCGAGCTGCCGGGCTACGTGCAGCGCTACATGGACGGCGAGCTCAAGATCGACGAGTTCATCACCCACGAGATGCCGTTCGAGAAGATCAACGAGGCGTTCGAGCTGCTGCACGCGGGCAAGAGCATCCGTACCGTGCTTCGGTATTGACGCGTCCAAGGGACAAGGAGGCAACCATGAGCTTGATGGACATGATCCAGCGCTGGTTCGGCGGCAAGCCCGCCCCGCCGCGTGCCGCGCCTGGCAGCAGCACGAGAACCGCCCCAACGCAGAGCACGCCCCGTACGCCGCCTCCCGCGGCGACAACGACAACACAGGGGAGTCAGCCCACCATGAGCCACCATAGCGTTCACATCCATCCCGCCGTCGACGACGGCGTCAAGCGGGGTAGCGAGAGTTTCACCGGTGGCAAGCTCTACTGCCGCTGTAGCAGCAACCAGGTCGAGGTGACGGTCGACGCCCAGTGCGCCCACAATCACGTCTGCGGCTGCACCAAGTGCTGGAAGCCCGAAGGCGCGCTGTTCTCGATGGTGGCCGTGGTACCCCGCGACCAGCTCCGGGTCACTGCCAACGAGGACAAGCTCGAGGTGGTCGATCCGGCCGCCGCCATCCAGCGCCACGCCTGCCGCGAATGCGGCGTGCACATGTACGGCCGCATCGAGAACACCGGCCACCCCTTTCATGGACTGGATTTCATCCATACCGAGCTCTCCTACGACGACGGCTGGGCCGGCCCCGAGTTCGCTGCCTTCGTCTCGTCGATCATCGAGTCCGGCGCCGACCCTGACAACATGAGCAACGTGCGCTCACGGCTCCAGGAACTGGGCCTGCCACCCTATGACTGCCTCTCGCCGCCGCTGATGGACGCCATCGCCACGCATACCGCCAAGGCCAAGGGAGTGCTTTGAAGGGAGCGCTTTGATACGGGAAGACTTTAAGAAGAGAGGGCAAAACGCCACGGGTCCGCCAATGTGCGGGCCCGTGTCGTTCTGACAGTTAACGCTCAGGCACTCCCAGCACGGCAAACAGCTCGGCGAGCCCCGCCTCCTGGCGCCTGGCCTGCAGCAGCTCGGCATCCTCCACCGCGAAGCGGCCCGAGATGGCGCGCAGGTACGTCTTGCCGCTCGTGGCATCGACGAAGCGGACCTCCGGCACCTTGGCGAGGCACTGCTTGAGGAAGGTGCAGTTGTTGGCCACCGCGAGCACGTCGCCGCCAGGATAGACCTCTGCGGGGCACGTCGCCGCGGTGTTGATCTTCTTGTAGCGCTCGATGGCGACCAGGCCCAGGGGATCCAGGATATGGAGCATCTCGCGGGTGCCGTGGGCGACGATCGCCGGCGGGGTGTGCTTGGGCACACTGTTGTCGAGAAAGACGTACTTGAAGCGCGGCCGCGGGCTGTCCAGCCACTTGAAGAACACTCTGGGCATGCCGTCATAGGCTTCCACGCAGTGCCCCAGGAAGTCCGACACCGCCTTGTAGCGCCCCCGCTCCAGCCCTCGCTGCCAGCCCCGCTCCACCGTGGCTTCCGGCGGGGTGATGATGAAGTACATGTGCATCGTAGCGACGTACTTGGCGTAGGTATCGTCGAGGATTCGCGCCACCGTCTCGGTGGAGAAGCTGTCGAAGCGAAAGCGGTCGATCAGCAGATGAGGAATGGTGCCGTCCCGCTGCGCCTTGTCGCGGATGTAGCGATCGAGCTTGGCGTCGATCAGCTTGACCTCCTTGCCCGCCAGGCGACCGGCGTACTTGTAGGCTTCCCCCAGCGCCTCATAGTCGAGCAGCAGGCGACGCCAGATGTCGGGGGTGATGGTGCCGTACCGATCCGGTGGCAGGCCCAGGTCCTGCAGCGTATGTCTCAGCAGGTGTCGCAGGGAGCTCTTGCCGGCCGCCGAGGCACCCTTGAGGCTGACCAGAATCGGCTCGTCGGCAAGAGGCACCCTATCGTAGCCCTCCTGCTCGATGGCCCGCTCGACGTTCGGCGCCAGCAGATGGCCGATCAGGCGGCTGCCGTAGTCGTTGCAGGCATGCCGAGTGATCAAGCGCACCAGCACTTCGCGGTCCATCCCGATATGGCCCTGGGCAGCGGCAGTCGAACTCAGCACACGGTAGGCGCTCTTGTAGACGGCCTGCTCCAGCTCGTCCCGGGCAGCCAGCCCGCGCTGCTTGATACCCTGGATAGCATCGTGGTGGCGCTCCTCCAACGAGCGGCGATCCGGTGGCCGCGGCGGGGCGGGCCGCTTGCCCAGCCAACGAGCCAGCAAGGAGACGGGCTCGGCATCGCTCGCCTCCGGTTCGGGGGCGAAGGCTGCTTCCAAGATCTTCCCCGCCCTGCCTCGTATCGACGCGCAGAGTCGGTCGAATGCCTGCTGGAATGCCGGCAGCTGGGGAGAAAGGTAGTCGGCCAGGATCTTGAGCACGATGCGGCGGAAGTTGTGCCCCAGCACCTTTTCCTGTTCACCCTCATGCACCAGGATGTCGGCGGTGACCCGCACGATCAGCTCGTGCAGCACCAGGCGCTCGGCGCGGAACGCGACCAGTTCCTCCTCCTCGAGCCCGGTGAGCGCCCTTAGTTCGGGAATTTCGGCCAAGTCGGAAGAGACGTTGGCCGTACGATGAATGGTCTCCAGGGGCCGGTAGCGCCTGGGCAGGTCGGCCTCGAGGCCGGGGTTCCACGCCGAGAACTCGGGAGCAGCTCGATCAAGCATAGGCGCCACGCACATGCTGAGGTTTCAGGCCGATGGACGGCGGTCATGCCTCGACATTGGCCGAATTTCTCATGCGGGGCAATCTCGGCTCGATCACGACTTCTCCTCGGCGGCAGCCGCCGCCCGCCGCACCGGCAGCGCCAGGGGCCGGTGCAGGACCAGGTACGCCGCGCAGCCGATCACCACGCCCCAGAAGGCCGAGCCCAGGCCGAACAGGCTCATGCCCGACGCGGTGGCCAGGAAAGTAATGATCGAGGCCTCGAGATGCTCCTTCTCGGCGGCCGCCGCGCTGAGGTTGCCGGCGATAGCGCCGATCAGCGCCAGCCCCGCCAGCAGGGCGACGAAGGTCACCGGCAGCGAAGTGAACAGCAGCACGATGCTGCCCGAGAACAGCGCCCCGAGCAGGTAGAAGCCGCCGTTGGCCACGCCGGCCACATAGCGCCTGGCGGGGTCGGGATGGGCCGCCTTGCCGGTGCACAGCGCCGCGGTGATGGCCGCCACTACCGTGGTGATGCCGCCGAACAGCGCCATCGGCAGCGACACCAGGCTCGTCACGGTGAGAATCGGCCGGGCCTGGACCTCATAACCGGCGCCGCGCAGGATCGCCATGCCCGGCAGGAACTGCCCGGTGAGACTGACCAGCGCCAGCGGCAGGGCCAGGCTCAGGGTCGCGCCCAGCGTCCACTCGGGGCGAATCGGCTCGGGCGACGCCAGCCGCCACGACACGCCCGCCAGGCTGGCGCCCTCCAGCAGCACCGCGAGCACGATTCCCACCAGCAGCAACAGCACCAGGAAGTAGCGCGGGAAGAGCCGCTTGAACCCCAGGTAGGCGGCGAGCATGCCCAGCGCCAGCAGCGGCGCCTCCTCCAGCGAGGTGAACACGCCGACGCCGAACTGGAACAGGATGCCGGCCATCATCGCTGCGGCGATGCCGGGCGGGATCAGCGCGACGATCCGATCGAAGGAGCCGCTCACGCCGACCGCGAAGACGATCAGCGCCGCGGTGATATAGGCGCCCACCGCCTCGTTCAACGACAGCTCGGGAAACAGCGTGACCAGAAGCGCCGTGCCGGGCGCCGACCAGGCGGTGACGACGGGCACCCTGAGCCACAGGCTCAGCCCGATGCCCGACACCGCGGCGCCGATGGAGATGGCCCACACCCAGGAGCTCATCATCTGGGGGGAGATCTCCGCGCTCTGCGCGGCCTGGAAGAAGATCGCCAGCGGGCCGGCGTAGGAGATCAGCACCGCCACGAATCCGGCCGTCACGGCCGGCAGCGACCAGTCCTGGCGCAATGACATGTTTCACCTCGCATGGAAGAGATGGGGGATTTCAAACGGATAAAAAAGGCCCGTAGCGAGGGATCGACCACGGGCCAACGGAGGAAGGTCTGACCGCCCGCTAGCGCGCCGTGGCGGTCTCCCCCTGCGAGCTGCGAGACTCGCGGGAGAAATCGAAGTCGCGGAACTCCACCAGCATGGAAAGACCCGCCCCCAGCACCAGTGCCCAGAAGGAGGAGCCGATGCCGAGAATCTGGATCCCCGACACGGCGATCAGGAAGGAGAACATCGCCCCCACCTCATGCTTGCCGGAGAAGGTCATGTGCATGGCCGAGCTGATGACCCGCAGAAGCGCCAGCCCGGCGACGATGGCGATGAAGTAGCTCGGCATCGCCTCGATCAGGCTGAACACGAAGCCGTAGAAGGGCGCCGCCGTGACGAAGATGATGCCGACGATCACCGCCGCCACCCAGCGCTTGTCGTGGCTGCCGGCTTCCGGCCCCGAGCAGATCCCGGTCATCGGCGCGGCGATGCAGGTACTGTGCAGGTTGAAGAAGGCCGACACCATGGTGCCGAAGCCGCCCAGCGCGGTGATTGCATTGGCCGGCGCGCTCTTGTAGCCCATGCCCTTGACCAGCCCCACCCCGGCCGGGGTCTCCATGCCGACGAGAATCAATGACAGCGGCAGGCCGTAGGCCAGGAAGGCCTCCAGGGTAAAGGCCGGCATGATGAACTCGGGCAGCTTGAAGGAGAACGTCACGCTCGAGAAATCGGCGCCGGAGAGCGCCATGTAGCCGACGCCCACCAGCAGCGTGACCACCAGCGGCGGTACCCGGCGCAGGTAGCGCGCGGCGAAGAAGAAGGAGAGGATCATGATCGCCGCCGGCACCAAGGCATTCTGCAACGGCATCACCATGTTGGTGCCGAACTTGAGCAGGATGCCCGCCACCATGCCCATCACGATGGGCATCGGAATCAAGCGCATGACCAGGCTCATCCACCCCGCCAGGCCTACCACCAGCGCGATGCCCCCGGCGATCAGCGTGGCGCCCAGCGCCTCGTTGAGGCCCACCAGGGGAATGACGGCGGCGAACAGCAGCGCACCGGGAATCGAGTTGGCCATCGGCAGCGGCAGTCGGTAGTAGGCCGGCAGGAACAGCCCGAACAGGCCGTTGATCATCAGGTAGCTGATCACCCACAGCAGGGTGAACTCCTGGGGGAGCCCCGCCGCGGTGCCGGCGCTGATGTGGATGACGCCGGCGCTGAGGCCGAAGATCCCGGCCACCACGCCGGCACTCAGGTTGTCGGCGTTGAGGTCACGGATGAAGTCGCGTGGCGCCGTGGCGAGTCCGGCGCCCTTCTCGATATGTTTCACGGTGTACTCCAGGGGAATGTTGTTATCGTTGAGTGAGTGGTGCGTACCGGTGAACGTGGCGTGAAGAACGATCAGCCGCTATCACCTCCCGCCACCGGCAATACGCTGCCGGTGATGTAGCCGGCCTCGCGCGAGGCCAGGAACAGGATCGGGCCGGCCTGTTCGTCGAGGGTGCCGTAGCGCCCCATGAAGCTGGTGGCCTTGGTCTGATCGATCAACTGCTGGTACCACGCCTTCTCCTGCTCGCTGGGCTCGGCGGTGTTGCGCGGGATCACCCGCGGCGGCGCCTCGGTACCGCCGGGGGCGGTGGCGTTGACGCGAATGCCGTGCTCGGCGTACTCGAAGGCCAGCGCCACGGTCATGGCGTTGACCCCGCCCTTGGCGGCGGCATACGGCACCCGGTTGATGCCGCGGGTGGCCACCGAGGAGACGTTGACGATGTTGCCCCGACTCTCCAGCAGGTAGGGCAGCGCCGCGCGACAGCACCACAGGGTGGGAAACAGCGAACGGCGCACCTCGGCCTCGATCTGCTCCGGCCGGTAGTGCTCGTAGGGCTGGGCCCAGATGGTGCCGCCGACGTTGTTGATCAGCACGTCGACCCGGCCGTAGTGCCCCTGGACCTGGCGCATCACGCCCTCGGCGCCTTCCCAGCTCTCCAGGTCGGCCTTCAGGGCGATCGCCTCGATGCCCGCCTCGCGCAGCTCGGCCGCCACTGCATCGACATGCTCGGCGCGATCCACCAGCGCCAGCCGGGCGCCCTCGGCGCCGGCGCGCTCGGCGACGCGCCGGCCGATGCCCTGGGCAGCGCCGGTGATCACCATCACTTGCTCCTGGAAACGTGAGCCTTCAAAACGCGCGCTCATGCCACCGCCTCCTTGGCTGTTTCCGGGGCCAGGCTCGGGGTGAACTTCTCGTAGTGGAAGCTGGCCGGCGAGATGCCCTGCTCGCGGAAGTGGGTGAGCACCGCATCCACCATCGGCGGCGGCCCGCACAGGTAGACGTCGACCTCGCCGTCGTGGAGCAGCTCGGGGGCCATGTGGTGGGTCACGTAGCCCTTGCGTGGATGCTCGCTCGCCGCATCGGCCACCACCGTGGTGTAGGCGAAGTCGGGCAGCGCCTCGGCGAAGGCGTCGAGCTCGTCGAGCTTGACCAGGTGGTCGTCGACGTTCACTCCGTAAAGCAGTCGCACCGGCTGGTCGCAGCCGCGCGCCTGCAGCTGGCGCAGCATGGAGAGGAACGGCGCCAGCCCGGTGCCGCCGGCCAGCATCAGCACGGGGCGCTCGACCTCGCGCAGGTAGAAGCTGCCCATCGGCCCGGTCAGGGTCAGGTCGTCTTCGGGTTTGGCCGCCCCGGTCAGGTAGCCGCTCATCAGGCCATTCGGCACGTTGCGGATGAGGAAGCTGGCACGGCGCCCGCCGGGCAGCGAGCTGAACGAGTAGGAGCGGGTCTCGTCGCTGCCCGGCACCTGGATGTTGACGTACTGCCCCGGCAGGAAGGCGAGCCCCTCGCCTTCGTCAAGGTCGACGACCAGCTCGAAGCTGTCCTCGGAGAGGCGCTCGACTTCGGCGACCCGGCCGGGAAACTCGCCGACGCCGGTCTTGCACAGGGTCGAGGCCACCGGCACCTGCACCACACAGTCCGACGACGGCACCATCTGGCAGGTCAGCACCTTGCCCTCTGCGAGTTCTTCGTCGGAGAGCGCCTCGTCGATGTACTCGTCGCCCAGGTCGAACTCCCCCTGCTCGCAGCTGCCCTTGCAGGTGCCGCAGACACCGTCGGAGCAGTCCATCGGCAGGTTGACCTTGTGGCGATAGGCGGCGTCGAGCACCGTCTCGCCGTCCTTGCAGCTGATGAAGCGGGTCACACCGTCTTCGAAGTTGAGGGCTATGGTGTAGCTCATGCTCGTCTCCTCCCACCGGGATCGCGGTCGCTCAGACGTGGTAGACGTCGATGACCTGGTGGATGTAGTCGTTGTTCAGCACCACCTTCTTGTAGGTGATCAGCGGCGCGACGCCGCTTACGTCCAGGGTGTAGAACGACGTGCCGAAGTAGGCGCTGGTCTGCTGGTAGCGATGGCTCAGGGTGTGCCAGTTGAAGCGCAGCTCGACCGTGTCGCCCTCCTGCGAGAGCACCTCCAGGTTGGAGACCTGGTGGGTGGTGCGCGGCTCGGGAATGCTGGTCGCCCCGGAGCGCTCGGTCTTGATGCGGTAGACGCGGTCCTCCAGCCCCTCGCGGTTGGGGTAATAGATCAGCGAGATCTCGCTCTGCGGGTCCTCGGTCAGCCGGTCGTCGTCGTCCCAGGCCGGCATCCAGAAGACCACGTCCTTGTGGTAGCAGGTCAGCCACTCGTCCCACTGGCGGTCGTCGAGCAGGCGGGCCTCGCGATGGACAAAGGCCTGAATATCGAGATAAGTCATGACGGTGCCCTCCCTCAGGCCGACGCGGTGGCAATGAACTGGCTGCGCTCTTTTTCGATGGCGCGCAGCATCTCCTCGACCCAGTGCTTGTGGTGCATCACGTAGAGGCCCTCGTCCTCGGGCGAGGCGCCGCTGAGCAGCGGCTTCATGTCGATGGCGCGGGCATTGTCGTCGGCGCCCTCGATCCACTGCTTGGCGCCGCGGGAGAGGTCGTTCCACTCGGCGTCGAGGCCGGCGTAGCCGTTCTGGCAGGCGCGGAACTCCTCCAGGTCGTCCGGCGTGCCCATGCCGCTGACGTTGAAGAAGTCCTCGTACTGACGGATACGCAGGGCGCGGTTCTCGGCCGATTCGCCCTTGGGCGCGAAGCAGTAGATGGTGACCTCGCTCTTGTCCACGGCGATCGGCCGGATCACGCGGATCTGAGTGGAGAACTGGTCCATCAGGTAGACGTTGGGGTAGAGGCAGAGATTGCGGGTCTGGTTGACGATGGAGTCGGCCCGCGCCTCGCCGAGCTCCTGCTCGATGCGCTCGCGCTGGGAGTAGACCGGGCGCACCTCGGGGTTGAGCAGGCGCGTCCACAGCATCATGTGGCCGTTCTCATAGGAGTAGAAGCCGCCCATGCTCTTCGACCAGCCATTGGCGTCCACCGCCTTGGTGCCGCCGGCATCGTAGTTGCGCCGCTCCATGGTCGAGGCGTAGTTCCAGTGCACGGTGCTGACGTGATAGCCATCGGCGCCGTTTTCGGCGCCCAGCTTCCAGTTGCCGTTGAAGGTGTAGGAGGAGGTGCCGCGCAGGATCTCGATGCCCTCCGGCGCCTGGTCGACGATGTTGTCGATGATCTTGGTGGTCTCGCCCAGGTATTCGGTGAGCGGGGCGACGTCGGCACTCAGGCTGCCGAACAGGAAGCCGCGGTAGTTCTCGAAGCGCGCCACGCGCTTGAGGTCGTGGGAGCCCTCCTGCTTGAAGCCCTCGGGGTAGGCGCCGGTCTTCTCGTTCTTGGCCTTGAGCAGCTTGCCGTCGTTCTTGAATGACCAGCCGTGGAAGGGGCAGGTGAAGGTGCCCTTGTTGCCGCGTTTCTTGCGGCACAGGGTGGCGCCGCGGTGGGCGCAGGCGTTGATCAGCGCGTGCAGCTCGCCCTGCTTGTCGCGGGTGATGATCACCGGCTGGCGGCCCATGGTGACGGTCATGTAGTCACCCGGTTCCGCGACCTGGCTCTCGTGGGCCAGGAACAGCCAGTTGCCCTCGAAGATGTGCTTCATCTCCAGCTCGAAGAAGGCCGGGTCGGTGAACATGCTGCGATGGCAGCGGAAGATGCCGTTCTCGGGGTCGTCGACGACGGCTCCGCGAACGCGCTTCTCGAGACGATCAAGCTGTGCGGTCATGGCTCCAACTCCTCGTGGCTCTTGTCAGGTCGTGAGGCTCCCCTACCCGCCGGCCAAGACCGGCGGGGGAGCGCTTCGTATCGTCAGGTGACTTGCGGAAAGCGTCGGGCGATCAGGCCTCGGCGGGCTCACGCTTGCCCGCTGCCGCCTCGTCCTCCAGCGCACGCGGGCGCTTGTGGCGGCTCTGCAGTTCGGGGTCGGCGGTCGAGGCTAACTCGACGTCGAATACCACCTCGGTGAAGGGGGCTTCGAGCCCGCGCTTGGCGGCCTCGGCTGCGTCCTCGATGCGGGTGGCCTCGACCACCAACTCCTCGCGGGTGGCGAAGGCGAAGTCGTCGTAGGTGTACTCATCGCCGGCCAGATTGATCTGGGTGGTCAGGTGACGATGACCCGGCGCGGAGACGAAGAAGTGGATATGCGCGGGGCGCTGGCCGTGGCGACCCAGCAGCTTGAGCACCTGGTCGGTGGGGCTGCCTGCCGGCACGCCGTAGCCGGAGGGGATGATGCTGCGCGCGCGGTAGCGTCCCTCGGCATCGGCGAGGATGGTGCGGCGCAGATTGTATTCAGACTGCGAGGGATCGAAGAACGAGTAGTTGCCCTTGGAGTCGGCGTGCCAGATCTCCACCTGGGCGCCGGGGATCGGCTTGCCCTGGGTGTCGCGCACCTGGCCGGTCAGCCACATGACCTCGGCGTCCGTGTCGCTACCGTCGTCCATGCGCGCCTCGCCCTCAGCCACCGGTGCGCCCGCCACGTAGAGCGGGCCCTCGATGGTGCGCGGCGTGCCGCCGGTCAGGCCGGCCTGCTCGTCGGCAGCGTCCATGCGCATGTCGAGGTAGTGGTCGAAGCCGAGCCCCGGGGCCAGCAGGCCGAACTGGCTCTCCTTGCCCAGCTCGTTGAGCAGGCTGACGGCGGACCAGAACTCCTCCGGGGTGACGTCGAAGTCGTCCATCAAGCGATAAACGTCGGAAAGCAGGCGATGCAGGATCTGCTTGGCGCGGTGGCTGCCGCCCTGCTGGTCGAAGCCGGCCACGGCCTTGAGAAAGTTCTGTACCTCGGGGGTGTCATGGATCTTCACGGTCATGGGTCTGTCCTCGTTGTCGTTGGTTGCCCCACGGGGCTGGCGTGAATCGTCGGGATCAGCTGTCGTCGTCACGAATGGATGAGGGGTGGCGGCACAGCGGCTTGACGCCGATCTCCATCCACGGGAAGAGCGGCAGGCCCGCGACGATCTCCTGCAGCTCGGCGTTGTCGCGCACGTCGAAGATGCTGACGTTGGCGTAGCTGCCGGCGACCCGCCATAGGTGGCGCCACTTGCCCTGCTGCTGCAGCTCCTGGGCGTACTCCTTCTCACGCGCCTTGATCGCGGCGGCCTCTTCGGCCGGCATCGACGGCGGCAGCTTGACGGTCATTTCCACCTGAAAAAGCATGAGTGCGTTCTCCTGTCACTGGCGGGTGTAGTGGGCGAGCTTGTCTTCATCCAGGGTGATACCCAGCCCCGGCCCTTTCGGCAGCTCCACGCCGAACTCGCCGTAGGCCAGCGGCTCGGCGACGATATCGTCCTTGAGCAGCAGCGGGCCGAACATCTCGCTACCCCAGGCCAGCTCGGGCAGCGTCGCCCAGGCGTGCAGCGAGGCGGCGGTGCCGATGGTGCCCTCGAGCAGGGTGCCGCCGTAGAGGCCGATGCCGGCTGCCTGGGCGACCTGGGCCAGCGCCAGGGCACCGCGCGGGCCGCCGGCCTTGGCGATCTTCAGCGCATAGGCGCCGCTGAAGCCGGCCGCCGCCAGGGCGAAGCCGTCGCGGGCGTCGGCCACCGCCTCGTCGGCCAGCATCGGCACTTCGAAGCGATCCGCCAGACGAATCAGCCCGGCATGCTCGCGGGCGGGTATGGGTTGTTCGATCAGCTCGATGCCGGCGGCCTGCAGCGCGGCGATGCCGCGCACGGCGGTGCTCTCGTCCCAGGCCTGGTTGACGTCGACCCTGATGCTCGCCCGCTCGCCCAATGCCTCCTTGATCGCGGCCACGTGGCGCACGTCGTCGTCCACGGCGTTGGCGCCGATCTTGAGCTTGAAGTCGCAGTGACGGCGCTGCTCCAGGCGCTGGAAGGCCTCGTCGATGTCGCGGGCGGTATCGCCGCTGGCCAGCGTCCACAGCACCGGCAGGTGGTCGTGGCGCGCACCGCCGAGCAGCTCGGCCATGGGCAGGCCGAGGCGCTTGCCCTGGGCGTCGAGCAGCGCGGTCTCCAGCGCCGACTTGGCGATGGCGTTACCGCGGGCGTGGCGGTCGAGACGAGCGCGCAGCGCCGCAACGGCGACCGCCGGCTGACCGATCAGCAGCGGTGCCAGGTAGGTGTCGATGTTGCGCTTGATGCTCTCGGGGCTCTCGGGGCCGTAGGCAAGCCCGCCGATGGTGGTGCCCTCGCCCAGGCCCTCGACGCCGTCGGAGTCGCGCAGACGCACGATGACCAGCGTCTGATAGGCCATGGTGGTCATGGAGAGCTTGTGGGGGCGGATGGTCGGCAGGTCGACCAGCAGCGTTTCGATGGACTCGATGACAGATGACATGCGCGCTCCGGCGGTTCGGTGTTTCGATACCTTGGCAGTCTGCTTGCCCCGACGCGGCCGAACCAATATCGTTTAGGTCCCGAGCCATACCCTGGAGGTATCATGGAGCTGCGACACCTACGCTATTTCTGCATGGTCGCAGACGAGCTCAACCTGACCCGGGCAGCCGCCAAGCTGCACATGGCCCAGCCACCTTTATCCAGGCAGATCAAGCAATTGGAGAGCGAGATAGGCGCAGAACTGTTCGAGCGGAGCGCGCGTGGGTTGCGCCTGACGCCGGCGGGACAGTTCTTCCATGAGCATACTCTGCAGATACTGGAAAAGGTCGACACCACCGTCGCAGCCACCCAGCGCCTGGCCCGCAGCAAGCGCGTAATGTTCGGCATCGGCTTCGTTCCTTCGGTGTTCTACGGGCAGTTGCCGCTGCTGGTGCGGGAATTACGACAAAAGGATAACGTCGAGCTGATGCTGGCCGAGCTGACCACGGTGCAGCAGATCAAGGCGCTCAAGAGCGGACGCATCGACATGGGCTTCGGCCGCATGCGTATCGACGACCCCGATGTAGAGCAGGAGAACCTGTTCGACGAGCCACTGATGGCGGCGCTGCCCGAAGGGCATCCGCTATCAGAGACCAAGCCGACCCTGGCCCAGCTCGCCGAATATCCGCTGGTGCTGTTTCCCGCCCAACCGCGCCCGAGCCTGGCCGATATGACGCTGGGGCTGTTTCGCCGCCGCGGCCTCAAGGTCACCGTGGCGCAGGAGGCCAACGAGCTGCAGACGGCGCTGGCACTGGTCGCCTCGGAGATCGGCATCACCCTGGTGCCGGAGCAGGTCAAGCGCGTGCGTCGCGACGGCATCGTCTACGTCTACCTCGCCGACCCGGGCCTGACCTCGCCGGTGATCTGCAGCCGGCGCAAGGGCGAGGCGCCCTCGCCGATCATGCAGGAGGCCAATGCCATTCTCGAGGTGCTGGTGGAGAATCGCCGCAGCGGTAGATATCCATGAACTGTCGGTGAAGGGTCAGTCGACTGGCCGGGCCACGACCAGGCACGATGTCCGACTGCCATGACGCGACAGAAGCGTGAACTCCTCCAGCGCCAGGCCGGCATCGCGAATCTGTTCCTTGAAGGCATCCTCGTAGGTCACCTGGCCGAAATCGATGCTGGTGAGCCGCTTGAGCATGGGCTTGAGGCGCTCCATGAAGCGTGAAGGCCGCTGCTGGATGGTCTGGGTGAAGTAGAGTCGTCCGCCCGGATTGAGCAGTGTGCGGCAATGGCGCAGTGCCCGCTCGGGCTCCGGCAACAGCATGAAGCTGGCGGAGAAGTAGACCGCATCGTAGGGCCCGCCGCGATGATCGTAGACGGACTCGAGACGCACCTCGGCACGCTCGATCAATAAGGAATCGTGCAGCCGCCTACGGGCACGTGCGACGTAGTCGGCGTCGATATCGATGCCGGTAATGCGCAGGCGCTTTTGCTGCACCCGTTCGGCGTTGGCCAGCAGCGCCCCGGCGGTACCGACCCCGACGTCCAGCACCGTCGCCCCCTCGGGCAACCGCTCGAGTACCTCGGCGTACCAGCGGGTGGTGAGCCGCAGAATCAGGGTGTCGTAGAGCAGGCTTCGGAGCATGTCTCGCATCTCAGCAGAACGGAGGCGCGCACCGATGAACCAGTGCTATCGGCTCAAGATAAGTCGTAGCCCCAAACCTCCCAGGCAGCTGGCTGTCACCCGGTCGATGATGCTCTTGAAATGCATGTAACCATCTCGAAAACGTGGGATGGAAAAGGCACAGGCGACAAAGGAAAACCACACGAACTCATTCAGAAAAACAACCAGCAGAAGCGCGGCTATCAGGCCATTCGAAGGCTGTGGAGGCAGCAGCGTGATCAGGATCGAACCCATGAAGACAACCACCTTCGGATTCGACAACTGTACCAACAACCCTCTAAAGAATGATTTGCACTGTGAAACGGCTGGCTTGGCAACTGAGACATCAAAGTGCATGGGTAATTTGGCATTTCGCCAGAGCTGAAACGCGAGATAAAAAAGATAGGCAGCACCGACGACCTTCATGCCGGTATAGACCCAGGGGGCCATGGCGAACAGCAAATGAAGCCCGAACAACGCGGCAAGCACCCAAATCACCGATCCCACCCCAATGCCGAGTGCCGTCCAGATTGCCGCATTCCGCGAGGTGGAGATCGCTGATCGGGCCACTACGAGCAGGCTCGGTCCTGGGCTGATAACGGCCAGTAGATGTGCAACGCCGACTCCAACCAGAATCAAGAGGAGTTCCATGGGCTACCTCGTTAAATTAAATGGCGGCGGGTCAATAAGCGCATTCTGGACCAGTTCGGCACTCTTTGCCTTGCGAAGGAACGGAATGTGGCCAACGAGCAGCAGAACTCGCCGGTGACTTGCAGCCGCCGCAAGGGCGACTCGTGGCACTCCGAGAGGGACGGATCGTCATTTGCCCTGGCGGTCCGAGGGATGGTTGATGCCATCCGATACCAGCACCTCGCCCAGCTCGAAAGGATTGACGCCCTCCAGGCAGCCGACGTTGTAGCCATATTCATTGGGATCGGAACGCCGCTGGTGGTGCGTATAGATCCCGCAGTTCGCGCAGAAATAGTGTTTCGCTGTCCTGGTGTTGAACTGGTAGAGCCTCAAGACATCCTCGCCCTTGACGACGCGCAGCCCATCGAGACCCACCGAAGCGACGATGGCGCCTTTTCGCCGACAGAGGGAGCAGTAACAGCGTCTCGGGTTCTCGATCCCGTTGGGAAGTGTCAGCTCGAGTTCGACCGCACCGCAGTGGCAGGTCGACTTGTGCTTGAGCCGTATCTCGGTATTGCCGACGTTCCTGATCATGTCCCTACCTAAACATTTCTGGATTGGCACGTATCTCTTTAACGCCATCACCTTGCACTGGGTCTCTCAAGGAGCGCAACAGACAAGCCAGCCGCAATGAATGCCGCTCCCGCACCCAAATTGAGTCCCAGGATTGTCCGTGGACTTTTCTGCAACCACTGCGACAGGAAAGAGGAAAAGATGCCCAAGAGAGCACCTCGGCATCATCGGAGTGAGACGTCATTTGACACTAGCACTAACAGGGAAGAGGCAACAGAAAGTTGATTCTACAACTCTCTGTACAACCCGGCCCAGACCAAGGTCGGGTTGCGACGCGTCTGCCGGAGCGAAACCATAGCGAACTAACGTACGCATCACGCACTTCCACGGCTAGCGGAACGGAGCCCGAGAATGACCCAACCCTGCGCAATCGTCACCGGCGGCGCCCGCAATATCGGTCAGGCGATTGCCCTGCGCCTGCAACAGGACGGCTACCGGACCATCGTGCTGGACATCGTCGAGCCCGAGGCCGGGTCGCTCAGGGCCGATGCACGCCAGGTCGACCTCGCCGAGGTTGAAGCGACTCGAGCGGTACTCGCGGAGATCGTCGAGACCCATGCCGTGGAGTGCCTGGTCAATAACGTGGGAATCGTCGCACCCGCGCTGCTCGACGAGACGCGAGTGGAGGATTTCGATCGCCTGATGCACCTCAACGTGCGCTCGGCACTGGTCTGCACCCAGGCGCTGTTGCCAGGCATGCGCGAAAGGCGCCACGGTCGTATCGTGATCAACGCCAGCCGTGTGGTGCTGGGCAAGGAGGCGCGCAGCCTCTACAGCGCAACCAAGGGTGCGCTGCAGTCCATGGCCCGCACCTGGGCGCTGGAGCTGGCCGGGGACGGCATCACGGTCAACTGCGTCGCACCCGGCCCCATCGCCACCACCGCCTTCTGGGAGAACAACCCGCCGGACTCCGAGCGTGCGCGGCGCATTATCGACAACATCCCGGCGCAGCGCATGGGTCAGCCCGAGGACGTGGCCCAGGCGGTGAGCTTCTTCTGCGACGCGCGCAGCGGCTTCATCACCGGCCAGACCCTGTTCGTCTGCGGCGGCGTCAGCGTCGGCTGATTCGCTCTAAACGACCCCGCGCTTTCTCAGTTCGGCAACCTCCCCCGGTGCCTTGCCGAGCAGTCGCGCCAGCACGGCCTCGGTATCCTCGCCAAGAGCCGGCGGCGCCTTGCGATACTCGATCCGCGTGCGTGAGTACTTGATCGGGTTGGCCACGCCGGGTACCGGTCCGTGATTGGACTCGAGTTCGATCTTCATCTCCCGCGCCTTGACCTGGGGGTCGTCGAAGACCTGGGTGATGTTCTGGATCGGCCCGCAGGGCACCGCGATCTCGCTGAGCAGCGCTATCCATTCTTGGCAGGTGCGCGTACGCGTGATCTCGACCATCAGCGGCACCAGCTCGAGGCGATGTCGGACCCGCTCGGGATTGGTGGCGAACCGCACATCCTCAGACAGCTCGGGCCGTCCCACCGCCCGGCAAAAGCGCTGGAACTGGCCGTCATTGCCGATGGCGATGATCACTTTCTCGCCGTCGGCAGTGGGAAACGGCTGATAGGGCACCAGGTTGGGGTGGTACTCGCCGGTGCGGCTGGGCGACGTGCCGCTGCAGAAATAGTTCTGCGCCTGGTTGGCCAGCCAGCTCACCTGCACGTCGAGCAGCGCCATGTCGATGTACTGCCCTTCGCCGGTCAGGTGACGATGATGGAGCGCGCCGAGGATGGCGATGGTGGCGTTCATGCCGGTGGTCAGGTCTGCCACCGCCATGCCGACCCGCTGCGGACCGGCGCCGGGTTCGCCGTCGGCCGCGCCGGTAATGCTCATCAGCCCGCCCTGGGCCTGGATCAGGTAGTCGTAGCCGGCCTTGGCGGCCATCGGCCCGGTCTGGCCGAAGCCGGTGATGGAGCAGTAGATCAGCCCGGGGTTGATGGCCTCGAGGGTGGCATAGTCGAGCCCCTTGCGCGCCAGGCCGCCACTTTTGAAGTTCTCCACCAGGATGTCGCTCTGGGCGGCCAGCTCGCGGATCAGCGCCTGACCCTCGGGCTTGCTCATGTCCACGGTCACGGAATGCTTGCCACGGTTGGCCGAAAGATAATAGGCCGACTCGCGGGTCTCGTTGCCGTCGCGATCCTTCAGCCAGGGCGGCCCCCAGTGGCGCGTGTCATCGCCGCTCACCGGACGCTCGACCTTGATCACTTCCGCGCCCATGTCGGCCAGTATCTGGGTGCACCAGGGGCCGGCCATCACGCGGCTCAGGTCGAGCACGCGCAGGCCTGTCAGCGGTCCCGCCATGTCATTGTCTCCGCTCGCTGTGGTTCCACCCTTGTGGATTCCGCCTGTGCTTGGTGTTTACGGCGTCTCCTGCGTCGTCTCGCTGGTTGTCGGCTGGCGACGCGCAGTGGCGTAGCGGTAGAGCGCCAGCAGGATCGAGCCCAGCGTCAGGGCGATGAAGAACCAGGTGATCGGACCACGCACGAAGATCGAGAGATCGTTATGGCCGATCAGCAGCGAGCGACGCAGATTGTCCTCGAACATCGGCCCGAGGATGAAGCCGATCAGGAAGGGGGCCGCCGGAATCGCCGCCCGGTTGAAGATGTAACCCAGTACGCCGAAACCTAGCATCAGCCAGACGTCGAAGGTGTCGTTGTTCACGGCATAGGCACCGTAGACGCAGAACATCAGCACGATGGGAAAGAGGATCTCCTTGGGGATGTCCGCGATCAGCGAGAAGTACTTGATGGCGCCGTTGCCCACCAGCAGCAGCACCAGCGAGCTGAACATGATGCCCATGAACAGGGCATAGATCAGCGGCAGGTTCTCCTGGAACATGAGCGGGCCAGGCGTCAGGCCATGAACCATGAAGGCGCCGAGGATGATGGCGGTGATCACGTCCCCCGGAATGCCCAATGACAGCAGCGGAATCAGGGTCGCCCCGGCCACGCCGTTGTTGCCCGCCTCGGCCGCGGCCACGCCTTCCACCTCGCCCTTGCCGAAATTGTCGCGATTGGGCGAGCGGCGACGGGCGTCGCTGTAGGAGATGAAGGCCGCGGCGGTGGCCCCGGTGCCGGGAATGGCGCCGATGATCACGCCGATCAGGCTGCCGCGGATGATGCTCTTCAGGCAACGCTTGAGCTCCGCCAGCGAGAGGCCCGCGCCGCTGGCCTTGGCCTTGAGGTGAGGCAACGCCTTCTTGCGATAGAACTCGATGATCTCGGGAATGGCGAACAGCCCGATCAGCAACGGGATGAACGAGATGGAGTCCATAAGGTTGTAGTTGCCGAAGGTCAGCCGCTGGGAGCCGAAGACCTCGTCCAGTCCCACCAGCGAGAGCAGGATGCCCATCAGCGCGGCGAGCAGCCCCTTGATCATCGAACCGCTGGCCAGCGAGATGATGATGGTCAGCGAGAAGCAGATCAGCCAGAAGAACTCGGGGGCACCGAAGTTCAGCGCGATCTTGGCCAGGTAGGCGGCAAAGAAGATCAGCGCGATATTGGAGATGAAGTCGGCGATCACCGATGAGTAGAGTGCCGTCTTGAGCGCCTTCTTGGCATGGCCCTGCTGGGCCATGGGGTAACCGTCGAGCAGCGTACAGGCGGAAGCCGGCGAGCCCGGGGTACGGATCAGGATGGCGGTGATCGAGCCGCCGTACATGCCGCCCTTGTAGATGCCCACCAGCAGCAGGATGGCCGCCACCGGCTGCATGGAGAAGGTGAACGGCAGCGCCAGGGCCACCGCCATGGTGGCGGTCAGGCCGGGGATCGAACCCACCACCACGCCAATGACGACACCCAGCGCAATGGCCAGGAAGTTATCCAGGCTGAGGAAGAGATCGAGGACTTCCGACAACATATCCATAGGTCACCGAAGGCGGGGGTGAGAGCGAGCACCTTTCATCAGAACGGCATCAGCGGCAGCGGTACGTTCATGACCTTCACGAACAGGAAGGTGACGGCAACGGGAAACACGAATGCCAGGCCATAGACCCACCAGGTCCTGACCGGATGCGCGGCAAACAGGATCAGGGTGGCCAGGATGCCGCTGATCACCGCGCCCAGCGCCTCGAACAGGCCCACATAGACGATCAGGGCCACCACCATCATGGCGGAGCGCAGCCAAGGCCCCTTCTCGATACGCCGGCCGTCCTCCTTGTCGGTGTTGTCGACCAGCAGCCCCTGAACGATCAGCAGGCACGAGAAGCCGAGCATCAGCCAGCCCACGATGCGCGGCAGCCAGCGCGGCGACATCATCGGGTTCTGCAGGATGGGCGGCTCGCCAATGTAGTTCGGAATGAGATAGAACAGCAGTGCGGCAGCGGCGGCCAGCAGCACAGACCCTGCCAGAACATCGCCGGGGTCACGGAGCGCCCTGACACGCTTGGGAAACGAGGTCGACATGACACCCCTCCACGGACACACGAGCGAGGCGAGGACGATGCCCTCGCCTCAGCGGCTGTTTGCGTTCGGCCCTCCGCGTTACTGGCTGATGCCAGCCTGCTCGGCAACACCCTGCCAGCGCTCGACTTCTTGCGTGATGAATTGCTTGAACTCCTCGCCGGCCACCTGGCCCGGCTCGGCGCCCAGTTGATTCGCAAAGTTCACGAACTCCTCGCGCTGCATCACGGCGTCGAGCGCCTCGCGCATGGTGTCCTGGGCGTCCTGGGGGAAGGACTCATGGGCAATCAGGCCGAACCAGGCGGTGGTCACGAACTGATCGAGGTTGTAGTCACCGATCTCGGTCAGGGTCGGCACGTCCGGCAGGTGCTCGGAGCGTTCGGCGGAGGTCACCGCCAGTGCCTTCAGGTCGCCGGATTTGATGTGCGAGAGCACGGTCGGCATGTTCTCGAAGGAGACGTCGACGTCGCCACCCAGCAGGGCCGGCAGCGCCGCGCCGCTGCCGGCGAAGGGAACGGCCGTCATGTTGGTCTCGGTCAGCGTCTTGAACAGCTCGCCCGACATGTGGATGGAGCTGCCCACCCCACTGTGACTGAAGGTCATGTTCTGCTCGCGCGCCGCCTCGACGAACTCCTCGACGCTGTCATAGGGGCTGTCGGCCGGCACCACCATCACGTTGGGGATGTCGATCAGGTTCTGCAGGAAGACGAAATCCTCGACCGGGTCGTAGGCCAGGTCGGGATAGATCGCCGCGCCGATGGTGTGGCCAGGGGACGCCATCAGGATGGTGTGATCGACGTCGCGGCCGCCGCGTGCCAGGCGGCCGGTGGCCACGGTGGAGCCCGCACCGGGGCGATTCTCGACTACCACGTTGGCGTCCAGTTCCTCCTGCAGTAGATCGGCAACGCGACGCGACAACACGTCGGTGGTACCGCCCGGCGCGTAGGGCACGACGAGACGCACGTCGTCGGTCGGCCAGTCGTTGGCTTGGGCCGTCGAAACGGACATCGCAACAGCCAGACCACCGCTGCATGCCGCCAGGCATGCCTTCCTGAGTAAGCTCGTCATCACGCCACCTTTTTCTTGGTTTAGCTTGGCCAGATTTGTTCGCTTAGCGCACATCTATTCGTAATTTGATCGAGGTTACTGCGTTACGACTTGGCCCCAAACCCGACCTTAGTCTTATTCAGAGCTCTCGCGAGGAAAGGAAAAACCCGGGCCAATCGCTTGGACCCGGGTCAAGGAGGAAACACTGGAGGGTGGGGGCACTCGAGGGGCTCGTAAGGCAGGCCGACGTAGTTCTCGGCGATAGTCGTGAGGCCCGCTTCCGATGAGGTGAGGTAGTCGAGTTCGGCCTGTTGCATGCGGGTCTCGAAGTCTTCCTCGTCGGAGAACTTGTGCAGCAGCGAGGTCATCCACCAGGAGAAGCGCTCGGCCTTCCAGATGCGCTTGAGGCAGGTCTGCGAGTAGCGGGGGATCAGGTCGGTGCGGCCCTCATGGTAGACCTTGACCAGCAGCCGGTAGAGCGTGTTGACGTCGCTGGCGGCGAGATTGAGCCCCTTGGCGCCGGTGGGCGGCACGATATGGGCGGCATCGCCGACCAGGAACAGCTTGCCGTACTGCATCGGTTCGACCACGAAGCTGCGCAGCGGGGCGATGCTCTTCTCGATAGAGGGGCCGGTGACCAGCTTCTCGGCCACGTCGTCGGGAATCCGCCGCTTGAGCTCCTCCCAGAAACGCCCGTCGGACCACTCCTCGACCTTCTCGTCGAGCGGCACCTGCACGTAGTAGCGGCTACGTGTCGGCGAGCGCATGCTGCACAGGGCGAAGCCACGCGCGTGGCGGGCGTAGATCAGCTCATCGGAAACCGGCGGCGTATCGGAGAGCACGCCGAGCCAGCCGAACGGGTAGACCTTCTCGAACACCTTGAGGCGATCGGCAGGGATCGACCGCCGCGATACGCCGTGGAAGCCGTCGCAGCCGGCCACGTAGTCGCAGTCGAGGCGCAGCGTTTCGCCGTCCTTGTCGAAGGTGACATGGGGGCTGTCGGATTCGAGATCGTGGGGTTGGACGTTGTCGGCCTCGTAGATCGTCGTGCCGCCGCTTGCCTCGCGGGCCGCCATCAGGTCGCGGGTCACCTCGGTCTGGCCGTAAACCATCACGGTCTGGCCGCCGGTCAGACCGGCCAGGTCGACCCGCACACGGCGGTTGTCGAAGGCGAGCTCAACGCCGCTATGCGGATGGCCCTCCGCATTCATGCGCTCGTCGACGCCGGCCTCGCGCAGCAGGTCGACCATGCCTTGCTCCAGCACACCGGCCCGAATGCGGCTGAGCACGTAATCGCCGCTCTTGCGCTCGAGAATCACGTTGTCGATGCCGTGGCGGCTCAGCAGTTGGCCAAGCAGCAGCCCGGATGGGCCAGCACCGATGATGGCTACCTGGGTCTTCATGGAGCAATGCCTCGTCGCGTCGGGGATGACATGAGTTGCATTTTTCAATGAAACGAAACGGCTTTTAAGGCAAGATTGGCACCAATACTTGGACTTTTTACGCATTCGGCATCGACTTTGGTCGAGCCAGATCCAGGAGGCGCCCATGTCACGCTCAGCGCAGGCTTCCGTCCCCGTTTTCAAGCTCTATGGCGAGACCCACCACTGGCCAACGCCGGACCTGCTGCACTGCGAGTCGATACCCGAACGCAGCCGGCTGCACGACTGGTACATACGCCCCCACCGGCATGCCGACCTGGTGCATGTGCTGCATGTCGCCAGCGGGCAGGTAGAGCTGGAACTGGAGGGCTCCCAGCACGCCCTCCAAGGCCCGCTGGTGATCGTGGTACCGGCCATGACGATTCATGGATTTCGCTTCTCTCAGGATATCGAGGGGCACATCGTCACCTTGGCACAGCCGCTGGCCGAGCAACTTGGCCAGCGGCTAGAGGAGCAAGCCAAGGTGCTCAAACACCCTGACTACCATCTACTGGGGCAACCGCAGAAGGCGCGGCGCCTGGCCACCCTGGTGTCACAGATCGATGCCGAGTATCGTCAGCCCGCGCCGGGGCGCGATCGCATGCTGGGTGGCCTGATCCAGGCCCTGGCGGTAGAGCTCGCCCGGCTGGCCGAACCGCACGGCCTGACCGGCACCGCCGCCCCCGGGCCACGTCAGCGCGACCGCGGCCACGAGCACCTGGCAAGCTTCCAGGCGCTGATCGAGGCGCAGTACCGTCAGCAGCCCAGCATCGAGCGGTTTGCCGAACAGCTCGGCATGAGCAGCGCACACCTCAACGCCCTGTGCCGCCGCCTGGCCGACCGCAGCGCACTGCAGCTGCTTCACGAACGCCTGCTGCTGGAGGCCAAGCGCCAGCTCACCTATACCAACATGACCATCAGCCAGGTTGCCGACAGCCTCGGTTTTTCCGAGCCGGCCTATTTCACCCGCTTCTTCAAGCGCAACACCGGCCTCTCGCCGCGGGACTTCCGGCTGCGGCAGCATGCAGCGGAACCGCAGATGCATGACGCCCCCGGTCAGGCGAGCTGACCGGGGGCAAACCATGACGCGAAGGGTCTAGAGCAGAAACAGCGTCGTCAGCACCGGGAACGCCACCAGCAGCGCCAAGCGGATGAAGTCCGAGACGATGAAGGGCGCCACGCCACGGAAGATCTCGCCCAGCCCCACGTGGGGCGCCATCGCCTTGATCACGAACACGTTCATCCCCACCGGCGGCGTGATCAGCCCGAGCTCCACGGTCAGCACCGTGATGATGCCGAACCACACCGGATCGATGCCCAGCGACTGAATGATGGGATACACCACCGGCACGGTGATCACCAGCATGGCGATGGAGTCCATGAACATGCCCAGCACGAAGTAGAGCAGCAGGATGCACAGCACCACCACCATCGGGGTCAGGTCCGCGCCGTAGAGGAAATCGCTGATCGAGAACGAGATGCGCGACACCGAGATGAAGTAGCCCAGGGTCTCGGCCCCCACCAGCATGAAGAACACCACCGCGGAGAGCGCCAGGGTCTCCTGCACGCTCTGCCATAGCCCATGCCAGCGCATGCCCTTGGCCAGTGCGTAGAGCAGCGTGGCGAACGCCCCGACGCTGGCCCCTTCGGTGGGGGTGAAGGCGCCGAAGTAGATGCCCAGGATCATCACCAGGAACACCGCGAAGAAGGGCACCAGCCCGCCCATCGAAAGCAGCTTCTCCTTCCACGGCGTGGGCTCGCCGGCCACCGCCAGGGAGGGGCGCAGGCGCATCACCACGCTGACCGTGAGCGCATACATCACCAGCCCCATCAGCCCCGGCACCAGGCCGGCCATGAACATGTCGCCCACCGACTGCTCGGTGAGGATGGCGTAGATCAGCAGCGCGATGGAGGGTGGGATCATGATGCCCAGGGTGCCGCCGGCGGCCAGCGCGCCGGTGGCCAGGCCGCGATTGTAGCCGTAGCGCTCCATCTCCGGCAGCGCGACCCGGGTCATGGTGCTGGCGGTGGCCAGCGACGAACCGGAGATCGCCGAGAAGACCCCACAGGAGCCAATGGCAGAAATTGCCAATCCGCCTTTCCAGCCGCCGCAGATGCTGCGTGCAGAGTCGAACAGCTTGCCGGCCATGCCGGAGTGCGCCGCCAGCACGCCCATCAGGATGAACATGGGCACGGCGCTGAAGCTGTAGTTGGAGAGCACCTCTACCGGCACGGTCTTCACCTGGGCGATGGCAGCATCCCAACTGATCACCTGGGCGAAACCCACCATCCCGACGATCAGCATGGTCAAGGCTACCGGCACGCGCAGCACCATCAGTACCAACAGCATGCCAAGCCCGATGGCGCCGATCATCTCACTCCCCATGGGACACCTCCTGTTCGACACCGAAGACTGCGCCGAGCAGCGCGTGGATCAGGCTACGCACGCCGAGCAGCAGGCTGAGCGCCGCGGCCGCCTGGTAGATGGGGCCCATGGGCAGGCGCAGGTCCTGGGTGACCTCGCCGTGACGGGTCGCCGCCACGGCCGAATCGAGCAAGCCGAGGAATAGCACCAGGCCGAGAGCCGCGAAGCCCAGCAGGTAGAAGCCGTGCAGACGGTTCTTGATGGCGGGCGCGAGACCATGGGAGAAGGCCTCCACCACCACCTGGCTTTTCTCCACGTTGGCCGCCATGGCGGCCAACAGCGCACAGAGCATCAGGTAGCTCACCAGCTCCACGCTGCCGGAGACGCGCAGAGCGATGGCTCCTTCGGTGAGACGATAGAGGTAGCGGGTGCCGACGTCGGCGATGGTCACCGTCAGCAGCGCCAGCAAGGCGACACCGGCGACGACGCGACAGACCAGGGCCAGCCAGTGGCTGGCCCGTTCGAGGAAGGCCCGCATGGCTTACCCCTGATCGCCCGCGCAGGACTCGCTGGCGGCAAGCGCGGCCTCGTATACCTCACGCGCAGGGAGGCCGCGCTCCTCGACTTCCGCCAAGTAGCTCTCGATACCGTCCTGGAGCGGCCCCTGCCAATCCGGGTTCTCGAGCGGGTTCTCGATCTCGCGGATGGTGTGGCCGGCGTCCCTGGCCTCCTGCTTGCCCTCGACGTCGAGCCGGTCGAAAACGGCGCCGGCGTTCTCGGCCCACTTCATGCCGGAGTTGGCGTCGATCACGGCCTGCTGCTCGGCGCTCAGGCCGTCATAGGTGCGCTGGCTCATGGTGGCGACGAAGATCAGCGTGTAGAACGGCACCTCGGTGTGATACTCGACCAGTTCGTTGATGCGGAAACCCTTGAGGCCTTCCCACGGGAAGCTCAGGCCGTCGACCACGCCGCGCTGCATGGCGGAGTAGATCTCCGGCGCCGGCATGCCCACGGGGTTGGCACCCATGTTCTCGAGCATCTGGCCGGCCACGGCGGTCGGCCGACGAATGCGCAGGCCCTCGAGGTCGGACGGCACCTGTACGTCGGTGTCGATGGTGTGGATCCCGCCCGGCCCGGTGGTGAACATGAACAGCGGCCGCGTGTCGCCATACTCCTCGTCGAGATGGCCTTCGTCGTAGAGTGTCTGGAGCACGCAGGCGCCCTGGGTGGCGGTGCTCGCCACGCCGGGCAGCTCGACGATCTGCGACAGGGGGAAACGACCGGCGGTGTAGCCCTGTGCCGTGGCGCCGATATCGGCGATGCCGTTGCCGACTGCGTCATAAATGGCGTCGGGCTTGGCCAGGGTGCCGGAGGGGAACATCTCGACGCGCAGCTCGCCGCCGGACTCCTCCTCGATGGTCTTGGCCCAGGCCTCGAAAATGTCCTGGTTGATGCCCGAGGCACCCGGCCAGAAGTGGGCCATGCGCAGGGTGGTCGCGGCTTGCGCCGAAGCTACGGTGAGACTGGCGATGGATGCCGCCAGCAGACAGCGCGTCAGGATACGGTTCATGGGGTGCCTCCGAGTATCATTATAATGATCAGCGCATTTGTTCGGCATCCGAATATACGTTCGGATTTATGGATAAGCTACCCCACCAATACGCATTCCGATAATCGACATTAGTCTAGGGTGCTTGGATTTTTCACTTATCCAACTAGTTGATTCAAAGCATAATGTTTGCCCCAACAAGGATTATTGCCACCCTTTTCTTGGACTTTTCACGCACCCAACAACTCCCCATAGCGCAGGCCAATGAAGGCGTGTTCGCGCATCAGCATCTCGGCCCGGGCACCCTCGCCGTGGCGCAGTGCCTGGACCACCAGCTCATGCTGCACCTGGGCCAGCTGCAGCTTGCGGAATTCACGGTCGAGCGCCTCGCTATCGATGATGATGGAGTCGGCAGCCGCGAAAGGCAGATGATTATTGCGGGCAATGGCGTCGCCGATCACCGGGCTGCCGGACGAACCGACGATGGTCTGGTGAAAGTGGCGGTTGAGCTCGCTCCAGACATCGACGTCGCGCTCCTCGAGAAACCCCTTGGCCAGCAGCTCACGCCCTCTTTGGATCCAAACTTCCAGTTCGGCATCCAGTTCCCTGGTAATGCCCTGCTCGGCCAGTCGCCGCGCCGCCAGCCCCTCGAGCACCCCACGCACCTCCACGGCACAGAGCACATCGGCCTCGGTGAACTCCCGCACCATGAAGCCGCGCTTGCCGGCTCGCTGCAGCAAGCCCTCCTGTTCCAGGGTGCGGAAGGCCAGGCGCACCGGCGTCCGTGAGACGCCCAGCTGTTCCGACACCGCCACCTCGCCGAGGCGCTCCCCCGGCCGGTAGGTTCCCTCGCCGATCAGCTTGCGCAACCGGCTCACTACGCTCTTGTCGCTGTTAGTCACTCGATCTCCTTGATGTCCTTACCCATTCTCGCCACCCCGCCTGGATCCAACTAAAGCATAAGTTGACCAATTATACGCCTTGAAGCTCTACTTTGGATCCAAACATAACATTCTCAGCAAAGACGGAAGCGCCGCTTCATGCCGTGACCATGAACCGCTCCCGAGGAGAAGAACCGTGACTCACCATGCCCCCTATCCCAAGAATACCTGGTACGTCGCCTGCACCCCGGACGAGATCGAGGACAAACCGCTCGGACGCACCATCTGCAACGAATCGGTCGTCTTCTTCCGTGGCGACGAAGGCCGCGTGGCCGCGGTCGAGGACTTCTGCCCCCACCGCGGCGCCCCACTATCGCTGGGCTTCGTACGCGACGGTAAGCTGGTCTGCGGCTACCACGGCCTGGAGATGGGCTGCGACGGCAAGTGCGCCAGCATGCCGGGCCAGCGAGTGCGCGGCTTCCCCAGCATTCGCGCCTACCCGGTGGTGGAACGACACGGCTTCGTGTGGCTCTGGCCGGGCGACCCGGAGAAGGCAGATCCCGACCTGATTCCATCTCTGCACTGGGCCGACAGTCCCGACTGGGCCTACGGCGGTGGGCTCTACCATGTCCGCTGCGAATATCGCCTGATGATAGACAATCTCATGGACCTGACCCATGAGACCTATGTGCACGCTTCCAGCATCGGCCAGCCGGAGATCGAGGAAGCCGCTCCCGAAACCCGCGTCGACGGCGACGAAGTCATCACCAGCCGGCACATGGAGAACATCCCGGCCCCTCCCTTCTGGCAGGCGGCTCTGCGCGGCTGCGGCCTGGCCGATGACGTGCCGGTGGACCGCTGGCAGATCTGCCGCTTCACCCCGCCGAGCCACGTGCACATCGACGTGGGCGTGGCCCATGCCGGAAACGGCGGCTATGACGCCCCGGCGGAGGTCAAGGCGTCGAGCATCGTGGTCGATTTCATCACCCCCGAGACCGACACCTCGATCTGGTATTTCTGGGGCATGGCGCGCAACTTCAAACCCGAAGACGTCGAACTCACCGCCAAAATTCGAGAAGGACAGGGCAAGATCTTCGCCGAAGACCTGGAGATGCTCGAAGCCCAGCAGCGCAACCTGCTGCGCTATCCCGAGCGCCAGCTGCTCAAGCTCAACATCGATGGCGGCGGTGTCCAGGCGCGACGCATCATCGACCGGCTACTCACCGAGGAGCGCGAAGCCAGCCAAGAGGAGGCCTCGGCATGAGCGGCACGCCCCTCTCGCTGATCGTCGAGGTCAAGGCGCGTCACGATGAAGCCCAGGATATCGCCACCTTCGAGCTGGCCGATCCCCACGGTCGGCCGCTACCGGCGTTCAGCGCCGGGGCGCATATCGACGTGCGGGTGAAGGATGGGGTGATCCGCCAGTATTCGCTGTGCAACCACCCCGAAGAGCGCGACCGCTACCTGATCGGGGTACTGCGCGACCCCGCTTCACGGGGCGGCTCGGTGGCCATGCACGAGGTGATCAAGGTGGGCGATCTGGTCCAGATCAGCGCACCCAAGAACCACTTCGCGCTCAAGCCGGCCGGGCGTACGCTGCTGCTGGCGGGCGGCATCGGCATCACGCCCCTGCTGTGCATGGCCGAGCGCCTGGCCCACACCGACGCCGACTTCGTACTGCATTACTGCACCCGCTCCGCCGAACGCACTGCCTTTCGTCAGCGCATCGCTGCCTCCGGCTTCGCCGAGCGGGTGCACTTCCACTTCGACGACGGCGCAGCGGAGCAGAAGCTGGACCTGGAAGCCCTGCTGGCCACGCCGGAGCCCGACACCCGGGTCTATGTATGCGGCCCCACCGGCTTCATCGAAGCGGTGCTGTCGACCGCCAAGGCCAGCGGCTGGCCCAGCGAACGGCTGCACACCGAGTACTTCGCCGGCGCCGTGGCCGACACCAGCGACGACGGCAGCTTCGAGGTCAAGATCGCCAGCAGCGGCGCCAGCTTCACCGTACCCGCCGACAAGACGGTGTACGAGGTCCTCGCCGAGAACGGCATCGAGATCATGGTCTCCTGCGAACAGGGGGTCTGCGGCACCTGCCTGACCCGTGTACTGGAGGGAGAGCCCGACCACCGCGACCTCTACCTGGACGACGACGAGCACGCCGCCAACGACCAGTTCACCCCCTGCTGTTCACGAGCAAAGAGCAAGGTCCTGGTGCTGGACCTGTAAGCGTTTCAACAACATAACGACAAGAGGAACCCCCCATGACACCCAGCAAGACCGTGCCCCCAATCACTCGTATGAGCACCCTGAACCGCGCCCTGACCGGCGCACTGGCCGTCGCGCTCGTCGCCATCCCCTCCCTGGCCGAGGCGAATACCCTGCGCATCGCCCATGTCTGGCCCGGCGGTTCGCTGATCGACCGCGAGCTGTTCCAGGCCTGGGGGGAAAGCGTCGAAGCGGCCTCGGATGGCCGTCTCAAGGTGGAGATCTACCCCAGCCAGACCCTGGCCAAATCCGACAAGACCTACGAAAGCACCACCAGCGGCGTCGCCGATATCGGTGCCTCGGTCCAAGGCTACAATGCAGGGCGCTTCCCGCTCACCCAAGTGGTAGAACTCCCCGGCGTCTCGGCCAGCAGCCGTCAGGGCTCCTGCATCCTGCAGTCCCTCTACGAGCAAGGCCACTTCGCGGAGGAATACGCCGATACCCGACCGCTGTTCATGTTCACCACCGGCCCCGGCTATCTGCACACCAAGGAGCGCCTGATCGAGACGCCCGAGGACCTGGAGGGTCTGCGCCTGCGCCGCCCCACGCCGGTGGTCGGCGACATGTTCACCCGGCTCGGCGCCCAGGCCGTGGGCATGCCCGCCCCCGAGGTCTTCACCGCCATGCAGCGCGGCGTAGTCGATGGCCTGAGCTTCAACTGGGAGGGCATGAAGACCTTCCGCCTCAACGAACTGGCCAGCTACCACACCGAGGTGCCGCTCTACGACCTGTCGCTGTTCGCCACCATGAGCCAGCGCACCTATGACGGCTTGCCCGAGGATCTGCAGCAGGTGATCGACGACCACAGCGGCATGGAGTGGTCGCTGCGCGCCGCCGACGTCTACGACGAACTGATCCGCCAGGGCCGCCAGGACGCCGAGGAAGCCGGCCACGAATTCCTGGTCATCGAGGATGCCCTCGGCCACCCCGAGTGGGGGCCCGTGCTGCAGCAAACCATCGAGGGCTACCTGGAGGAAACCGGCAGCAAGGCCGGCGAGATCTACGAGGCTGCGATGCAACTCAAACAGAGCTGCGAGGCCTGATTTCAGCACACACACAGGAAAACATCGACGGCGGGCCCAGGGCCCGCCGTCGGCATTCTGGCGAGGCTCAGCCGCCTTTCTTGCTCAATGAAGGCCGCTTGGCCAATGGCCGGCCGAAAGTGAACTCGAAATCCCTGGCCTCGAAGATCAGCGAGACGAAGACGCCCAGTACGAGTGCCCAGAAGGAGCCCCCGATGCCCAGAACCTGCAGTCCAGACGCGGCGATCAGGAAGGAGAACATGGCTCCCACCTCATGCTTGCCCGTGAAGGTCATCTGCATCGCCGAGCTAATTACCCGCAGCAGCGCCAGGCCGGCAATGATGGCCATGAAATAGCCCGGCATCGCCTGGATGAGGCTGACCACATAACCGTAGAAGGGGGCGCCCAGCATGAAAATGGCGCCGGTGATGACTGCCGCCACCCAGCGCTTGTCCTGCGCGCCAGCCTCCGGCGAGGCGCAGATGCCGGTGGCAGGGGCAGCGATGCAAGTACTGTGCAGGTTGAAGAAGGCGGAGATCATGGTGGCAAAGCCGCCCACCGCGGTGATGGCGTTGGCCGGCACCTCCTTGTAGCCCATCCCCTTCACCAGGCCCACCCCGGCGGGGGTTTCCATCCCCACCAGGATGAGGGCCAGTGGCAGACCATAGGCCAGGAAGGCCTCCAAGGTGAACTCCGGGACGATGAACTCGGGAAAGGTCACCGAGAACTCGACGCCAGTCAGATCAACACCCGACATGGCCATGTAGGCGATACCGGCCAGCATGGCGACAATCAGCGGCGGCACCCGACGCAGCAGGCGGGCCGAGAAGAAGAAGGCCAGGATCATGATGGTGGCCGGCAGCAGAGCGCTCTCCAGCGGGGCCACCATATTGAGGCCGAACTTGAGCAGGATGCCGGCAACCATTCCCATCACAATCGGCATAGGGATCAGCTTCATAACGAGGCTCATCACCCCTGCCAGACCGGCCACCAGCGCAATGACGCCGGCTACCAGTGTCGCCCCCAGGGCAGCCTCGAGCCCCACCACGGGAATGATCGCTGCGAATAGCAGGGCGCCGGGGATGGAATTGGCCATAGGTAGGGGGAGCCGGTAGTAGGCTGGCACGAAGAGGCCGAACAGGCCATTGATCAGTAGGTAGCTGACGACCCAGATCATGATGAAGTGAGAGTCGAGCCCTGCCGCCGTGCCGGCACTGATATGGATGATGCCGGCGCTGAGACCGAAGATGCCGGCAACGATGCCCGCGCTGAGGTTATCGCCGTTGAGGTCTCTGAGGAAGTCGCGGGGGGCGGACCTGAGGCCGACGCCCTTCTCGATGTGTTTCATGGTGTGCTCCAGGGGTTGTTATCGTTGTCTTCAAGGTTTGGGAGAAACCTCCCATGTCAGCGCGGGGTTAGGCCGTTGCGAAAGACGCCGCCGACTCCCATCCCAAGCGCACTCTGGCCGCAGCCACGTCATCCCGTAGGTCATGGTTCCAGAGCCAGTCGAAACGGGTCTCCAGGTCGGCGGCGAGCCGTGCCTCGTCGTCGCCAATCCCTGGCGCGCTGTACTCGTAAAGATCTCCTGCCTGGTGGGAGGTGCGCTGTACCTTGCAGGTGCGCTCATGACGAACCGCCTCGAACGCTGCCAGGACCTGCTGAACGTTTTGTCGGGTGCAGGCCTGATCGGTAAGCAGGCTGGCCAGCACGTAGGCGTCTTCCAACGCCTGACCGGCTCCCGCTCCCTGATGCGGCACCATGGCATGGGCCGCATCCCCCACGATCAACACCCGGCCACAGTGATAGCGAGGCAGTTGCGGCAGCTCATGCAGCGCCCAGCGCGTTGGCTCGGGAATACAAGCGAGAATGGCCTGGGAGGCGGCGCCCCAGCCCGCAAAGACTGCCAACATCTCCTGCTGGGAGACCGCCTTGACCCACTCCTCGCCCTCGGGTAGCCGGGGGTTCGGGGTGGAGCGGTCGGTGACGAAGGCCACCACGTTGATCAATTCGGACTGCTTCACCGGGAAGGTCAGGATGTGGCGATCGGGGCCAAGGTACATCTGCGGCACCAGTGCCAGGCGCTTGTCGGTCCCCCGGGCCTTCAGCGCCGCCTCCAGTTGCGTGGTGGGAATCATGCCGCGATAGGCATGGGTACCGCTCCAGAACGGGCCGAGGTCGCCGTACTGCGCTGGCGGCAGCACGTGCTCACGCACCGCCGACTTGATACCGTCGTAGCCGATCAGGATATCGGCAGTAAACGAAGAGCCGTCTTCAAAGCGTGCGGTGGCGCCACCACCACTCTGCTGCACTTCGATACAGCGCTTGCCGAAGTGGGCGATCCCCTCCGGAAGGTTAGCGACGATAGCGTCCAGGAAATCGGCCCGGTGTACCGAGGACTGGCCGCAGCCAGGCGCCAGGCTCGCGGTCAGGCAGGTGTCGTCGAGGCCGCGACGCCACTCGAACCAGACGTCCTCGAAGGGAGCCGGGGAGGCGTCGGCGATGCGACAATAGGAAGCCTCCAAACCGAGCAACTGGATCGCTCGAACGGCGTTGGGCCCGAAGGAGACACCGGCGCCAATCTCAGAGAATCGCTCCGCGGCCTCGAAGAGGTGCACATCGAGGCCGAAATCCCGCGACAGAGCCACGGCGAAAGCCACGCCGCCGATGCCGCCGCCGATGATGCCGATGGAAAGGCGTTTTTGTTGGTGGTTGGTTACCATGATCATGCTCCCATGCACTGACTGAGGGTATGCCCCCACGCTAGGCGCGCCGCTTGCCGGCCACCACACAGCACCCTGCATTCACTGCATAAGCACGACTAATAAATTGACGAAACAAAGACCTGGACTATTTCTTGCCCACCCGGACTCGACCTTTGTCCAATACCGGGATCGGATGGTAAACCACCGCTAATGACGGGAACGCCATGATCAAGCTGTCGGAGGTCGACGTGAACTTGCTGGTGGTGTTCGACCTCCTCTACCAGGAGCAGAACACCCAGCGCGTGGCGCTGCGCCTCGGCATCACCCAGCCCGCGGTCAGCCACGCCCTGAAGCGGCTGCGCAACCTGCTTGGCGACGAACTCTTTGAGCGCACCTCCCAAGGCTTGATGCCGACACCGTTGGCCACACGCCTGCACCCCGCCATCGCCCAGGCCCTCGCCCAGCTACAAGAGACGCTCAATCGGCCGGATGACTTCAACCCAGCGACAAGCAAGCGCATCTTCAATATCGCCATGACCGACATCGGCGAGATTGTCTTCCTGCCTCGCCTACTCGAACGCCTGGCCCGGGAGGCACCGGGTATCTCCCTGAGCACGGTGCGCAGTCAGCACGAGGACTTGAAGAGAGAGATGGAAGAGGGGCGAACCGATTTGGCCATCGGCCTGATTCCCCAACTCGGCGCTGGCTTCTATCAGCAAGGCCTCTTCGTGCAGCGCTATGTCTGCCTGATGCGGGCGAGCCACCCCCTGACAGTGGGCGAGTTCGACCTGGATGCCTTCGTCACCGCCCAGCATGCCGTGGTGGTGGCCCAGGGTACCGGCCATGGCATCGTGGAGGAGCATCTGGCAAGGGCGCGCGTCACAAGGCCGGTCAGGCTAGAGCTTCCCCACTTCGCCGCCGTGCCCTACATCGTCAGCAGCACCGACTTGGTGGTGACCGTCACCGACAAGCTGGCCGAGGTAACCCGAGAGCGATTCCAACTAGCGATGCGCGAGCATCCGCTACCCTTCCCCGAGATCCCCATCAATCTCTTCTGGCATCGACGTTTCCATCAGGATGCCGGCAACCGCTGGCTGCGTGGTCTTATTTTCGACATGTTTGCGGAATGACGGCACTTCTCTTCCCACTTCACGGCAGCCTTCGGGCTGCCGTTTTCGTTTCTCACCGACGCACCCGAAGCCAACACAAGACTAAAGTCGTGGTGCAGTAGGAATGACCCGGCAGGAGAACTGTTGTAGCCTCTATATTGTTTATGATTACAACAGTATTTTCTCGCAACAAGCGCTCAGCCTGACGAACCACTGCCGAGGCCCACATGACCGAAACTCTCGTCAAGACGACTCTGGACGACAGCATCTACACCATTACGCTGGCACGACCGGAGAAGCGCAATGCCGTCAGCGATCGCCTGCTCAGCGCTCTGGAAGACGCCCTGATTGCCATACCGGAAGACACCCGGGTCATCATTCTTGCCGCCGAAGGCAAGCACTTCTGCGCTGGGCTCGACCTGGCCGAACACCAGCACCGCGAGCCCTTCGGTGTGGTACAGCACTCCCGTAGTTGGCATCGCATCTTCGACCGGCTGCAGAACGGCGGCATACCGGTGGTAAGCGCCATGCAGGGCGCCGTGATCGGCGGCGGCCTGGAACTGGCCACCGCCACCCACGTGCGGGTCGCCGAAGCCAGCACTGTTTACCAGTTGCCCGAGGGGCGCCACGGCATCTTCGTCGGCGGCGGCGCCTCGGTGCGGGTAGCCAATATCATCGGCCCCGACCGCCTGTGCGAGATGATGCTCACCGGCCGTGTCATGGAGTCCGACGAGGGGCAGCGCCTGGGCCTCTCCCATTATGTGGTCGGCGATGGGGAGAGCCTCGCCAAGGCCCGCCAGTTGGCCTCCCGCATTGCCGAGAATGCCCCCATGGCCAACTGGGCCATGGTGTCCGCCATCTCTCGCATCGACAACATGTCCAGCGACGACGGCCTGTTCGTCGAGTCACTCACCGCCGCCCTGACCCAGACCAGCCCCGAAGTTGCCGAACGCATCAGCCATTTCTTTGCCAAGAAGGGCCAGGGCCCGCGTACCTGAGGAGATCATCATGAAGTTTCAGGACAACACCTTCATCGTTTCCGGCGGCGCCTCGGGCCTCGGCGAAGCCACCGCGCGTGCCCTGCACGAGGCAGGTGGCAACATCGTGATCGCCGACCTCAATGTCGAGCGCGGCGAGGCGCTGGCAGGCGAGCTGAACGCTAGAAGCGCCACTGATCGCGCGCTCTTCCAACGCACCGACGTTACCAGCGAAGCCGATGCCCAGGCCGTGGTGGCGCTGGCCGTGGACACCTTCGGCAGCCTGCAGGGGCTGATCAACTGCGCCGGGGTCGGCGACCCCGCCAAGGTCGTCGATCGCCACGGCGAGCCCCTGCCACTGGAAGCCTTCTCGCGCATCGTCAACATCAACCTGCTGGGCAGCTTCAACATGCTGCGCCTGGCCGCCGCCGCCATGGCCAAGGGCGAGCCCCAGGCCGATGGCGAGCGCGGGGTGATCATCAACACCGCCTCCGTGGCGGCCTTCGACGGCCAGATCGGCCAGCCCGCCTATGCGGCCTCCAAGGGTGGCATCGTCGCCATGACCCTGCCCATCGCCCGGGAGCTGGCCCGCCACGGCATCCGCGTGATGACCATCGCCCCGGGGCTGTTCAAGACCCCGCTGATGGACGCCCTGCCGGAGGAGGCGCAGCAGTCACTGGCGGCATCCATCCCCTTCCCCAATCGCCTGGGCGACCCCGACGAGTTCGCGCGCCTGGCCTGCCATATCGTCGATAACGCCATGCTAAACGGCGAGACGATTCGGCTGGATGGATCGATCCGCATGGCCCCACGTTAACCATGCTCGACTACCAAGCGCCGCTGCGCGACATGCAGTTCATCCTCGAGGCGCTGGCCGGTCTCGAGCGGATCGGCGAACTGCCCGGCTGCGAGGACGCCTCGTCCGACCTGGTGAGCGCCGTGCTGGAGGAGGCCGGCAAGTTCGCCGCCGGCGTGCTCGCCCCCCTCAACCCGGTCGGCGACCGGCAGGGCTGCCGCCTGGAGGGCGAGCGGGTAAGCGTGCCCGACGGCTGGCAGGCGGCCTATGACCAGTTCCGCGATGCCGGCTGGATCGGCCTCTCGCTGCCGCCGGAACATGGCGGCCAGGGGCTGCCCAAGCTGGTCTCCACCCCCGTGTGGGAGATGTGGTTCTCTGCCAACATGGCCTTCGCCATGCTGCCCCAGCTCAACGTGGGCCAGACCGAAGCGCTGATGATCGCCGCCAGCGAGGAACAGAAGGCCATCTGGCTGGAGAAGGTAGTGAGCGGCGAGTGGGCCGCCACCATGAACCTCACCGAGCCCCAGGCCGGCTCCGACCTGGCCGCCACGCGCATGCGCGCCGAGCCCACTGACGGCGGCGCCTACCGCCTGTTCGGCCAGAAGATCTTCATCTCCTACGGCGAGCACGAGCTGACCCCCAATATCGTGCACCTGGTGCTGGCCCGGCTGCCCGACGCCCCGCCCGGGGTCAAGGGGCTATCGCTGTTCCTGGTGCCCAAGTACCTGCTCGACGAACGGGGCGAGCCGGGCCCGCACAACGACATCCACTGCATCGCCATCGAGCACAAGATGGGCATCCACGGCAGCCCCACCTGCACCCTGAGCTACGGCGATGATGGCGGCGCCCTCGGTTACCTGGTCGGCGAGCCGCATACCGGCCTGGCCACCATGTTCGTGATGATGAACGAGGCCCGCTTCAACGTGGGCGTGCAGGGCGTGGCGCTGGGCGAGCGCGCCTACCAGGCGGCACTCGCCTATGCCCGGGAGCGGGTTCAGGGGCGCGATATCGTCACCGGCGAAGTCGGCCTACCGATCCTCGCCCACCCCGACGTCAAGCGCATGCTGGTGTCGATGCGCGTCCGGCTGATGGCCATGCGTGGCCTGCTCTACAGCGCCGCCGGCTGGTTCGACCTCGCCCGTCATCACCCCGACGCCGAGGTCGCCGACAAGTACCGCCGCTACGTCGACCTGCTGATGCCGGTGGCCAAGGGCTGGTGCACCGAGGTGGGCAACGACCTCTGCGACGAGGCGATCCAGGTGTTCGGCGGCATGGGTTTCGTCGAGGAAACCGGGGTCGCACAGCTGTTCCGCGATGCCCGCGTCATCACCATTTACGAAGGTACCACCGGCATCCAGGCCAACGACCTGCTGGGCCGCAAGATCCTGCGCGAGAACGGCGCCACCCTGCGCGAGCTGATTGCCGATATTCGCGAAACGGCCGGACAGCTCGAATCTCATGCAAATCTCGGTGGCCTGGCGCAGTCGCTGCACGACCAGGCCAATCTGCTCGAGGAGTCCACCGACTGGCTGCTAGAACGCCGCGCCGATACCGCCGATCTCTACGCCGGCGCCGTACCCCTGCTGCACCTGCTCGGCATCGCCTGCGGCGCCTGGCAGATGGCCCGCCTGGCACTGGTCGCCCAGGCCGGGCACGAGCAAGGAGAGGGTGACGCCGAGTACCTGCAGGGGCTCATCGAACTGACCCGCTTCTATATGGCCACCCAGGCACCCCAGGCTTACGCCCACGGCCATACCCTGCGCCATGCCGGGGCGGTGCTGGCCCGCTTTCCCGAGGGTGGGCTGTAAACACCCCACGGTAGAAACGTGATAGAAGCAAACTGCAAACGAAAAAAAGCGAACCATCTAAACTATCTGATGGTTCGCCTGATTTGTTGCGAGCGATCGAAACAGAGGCCAAGTGATGACTTGGCCAAACCTGCGTTAGAACTTGTACATCGCCATCAACTCCACCTGCTGCCCGCCCGGACGCAACGGCATGGTCGATGCATTGCGGTCACGCCACTCGATACCGAAGTCCAGGTTGGGCAGGTACGTATAGATCAGGTTGACGTTAATCATCTCGAGCGTGTCATCGGCAACGGTCGGCGCCACCTCATCCGCTTCCACCTGGGCGTAGCGGATATTGCCGCGGAACTGCTCATTGAATCGATGACTCAAGCCTGCACTCAACCCCGTCGTACTCACCAGATCGCCAGACGCATCGACCTCCCCTCGCGCAGCAATGGTGCTGGGGTTCGTTGCACCGTTGTATCCCCAGCCGGAGTAGACGTTATTGCCCTTGCCCGTGTAGCCACTCAGGGCAAGCGAGGTATTGCCGAAGTTGAGTTTTGCTGCCAGGGAGAACGCGGCGCCGAATTTTGAATCGTCGATGCCGGTCTCGACCTCCCGCCCGGTGACGGCGGCGTTGAAGGCGTGCCCCGACTGGGTGCGATGCGTGTAGGAGGCCACCATGTCCGGAAAGTCGGCATCCTGGTAGACCGGGTCCTGCAGGCTGAAGCGGAACCCACCCGGCGTATAGTGCAGGACCACGTCGGGTCGAACGACCGCGCCGCTACCTGAGACACTACCGACACCTGTGCCATAGAAATCGAGTATCTCGACATCGAATGGCGCGTTGGCAAAGAACTGGCCGGACCAGGTCTGCCCGAGTGTAAAGTTGTCAACCTGGATGTAGGCGTGACGCAAACGCATGGCGTAACTCGTATCCGATGCGTCCGTCGCATTGTCCCAGAAGTCACCCTCGATGAAGCCCGTCACGTTATGGCCCTGTATTTCCTTGTCGATCTTGAAGTTGATGCGTGACTGGCGAGCGCTCGCATCGAAGTTCCTGTCCCCCCCATCGGGGTCGGTAAAGATTCCCTCGGCCTTGACGTAACCGCCGATGCTGAGATTCGCACCACCGACTTCACCCAGATCCAGGGCATGTGCCTGGGCAGTAACGGCTGAAAGCGCTACCGCCATGGCCAGTCTTTTCTTATTTAACTTCATTGTTCATCTCCGTGTTGTTCTAGTTCGATAACAGCTGCTTGCTACTCATGTCCCTTGCGCTCTTTCTTGCACCCGCCAACTCCCTTGTCGGGCTCTTCCGGTTGGAATAACCGGTGAGAATTCAGCCCACCTTGACGATCAGCGCCGCGGCGGAGTCGCCGGCCGCACAGCCGGTGACCAGGGCGTAGCCGCCACCCTTGAGCGCGGTCTCCTCGATGGCCTCGATCAGCAGGCGCGCCAGCGTCGGCGCCTGGGGGTGCCCGTAGACCAGCGAGGTGCCGTAGTTGTTGAAGGTGTTGGCATCGAGCCCCAGCGCCTTGGCCAGGTGCAGGTCGTTGGCAATAAACGGCGAGTGGTTCTTGATGGTCTTGATCTGGTCGAGGGTCAGGCCGGCCCGCTCAAGTGCACGCCTGACCGATTCCGCCGGCGCCATGGGCATATGCGCCGGCTTGGTACGGGCATGGCCGTAGGCCACCACCTGGACGGCCAGTTGGGGATCGGTGCTGAGCTCGACGGCGCGCTCGCGAGTGGTGACGACGATGCCGGCATTGGCATCGGCCGGATGGGTCTGGGCACCGTAGGTATGAATGCCGTCGGGCTGCACCGTGCGTAGCCTGGCCAGGCCTTCGGCGGAGGTCGCGGTTACGCCCTCGTCGGCCTCGACGAGCTTGGTCTCCTTGCGCGAGACCGCCACCTCGACGGGAAACATGTAGCGCTTCTGGAAGGCACGGTCATCGGCCAGCGCCTCGGCGTACTGCTCATAGCGGCGCACGGTCAGCTCGTCGGCCTGCGCACGGCTGAAGCCATGCTCGCGCGCAACGTTCTCGGCGGTGGTCAGCATGTCCTTGCCGGTGGCCGGGTCGGCGGCGATGTTGTCCATGTTCCAGTTCTCGGCGATCACCTCGCCACCCGGCCCGTTGGGGTTGGGCCAGATAGTGTGGGGGCCGTTGGAGGGGCGATCGGCGAGCAGGCAGTAGGTGGTGTCGAAGCTGCCGGAGTCCACCGCCAGGGCGGCATTGAAGACTGCCGTGGTGGCGGTGGCGCAGGCCTGGGTGATGTTCTGTCCGGGTGCCTGGCCGGCGCCCATCATGGCCGCGGCCCAGGGCGCCCCGTAGAAGATCGACTTCTGCCCCACCGAAACGCCCAGGTAGAGGTAGTCGATGATCGTGGGGTCGATGTCGCGGCTGCCGAACCAGCGCTTGCTGGTGGCCGCGCCCAGCTCGATGGAATTTACGTTGGCCAGGCTTCCCATCCACTTGCAGAAGGGGGTGGAGTAGTAGCCGCCGTAGGGGATGTAGGCGTTCTTGAACATGTCATTTCTCCTCGATGTTCAGTCGCGCGCCAGATGCCCGCGCAGGCCGCCCCAGTGGGGCTGGAAGAGCGCCTCCGGCATCTTGCGCAGCTCTGCGGCGATGCACGGCACGAAGTCCATGGCCGCCAGGATGTCGCGCTCGATATCGATGCCCGGGGCGATCTCGGTGAGGGTGACCTCGCCGTCGAGCAGCTCGAAGACGCAGCGCTCTGTGATGAACAGCACCGGCTTGCCGGTCACCTGGGCGTAGCGCCCGCTGAAGGTGATCTGATCGACGCGCTGGACGAACTTGCGGCGATGGCCCTCCTGGCGGATGGCGAGGCGGCCGTCCTCGATCGCCAGCTCGCCGCCGTTGGTGAAGGTGCCGCAGAACACCACCTTGCGGGCGTTCTGGCTGATGTTGATGAAGCCGCCCGGCCCCACCACCTTGTCGCCGAACTTGCTGACGTTGAGGTTGCCTTCGTGATCGGTCTGGGCCAGGCCGAGGAAGCAGACGTCGAGGCCGCCGCCGTCGTAGAAGTCGAACTGGTAGCCGTGGTCGATGATCGCCTCAGCGTTGTAGGAGGTAGCGAAGTCACCGCCACTGGCGGGCACGCCACCGTATGTGCCGAGCTCGGTGGTCAGGGTCATGAGGTCACTGACACCCTCCTCGGCGGCCACGCTGGAGACCCCTTCGGGCATGCCGATACCGAGGTTGACGATGCCCCCCGGCACCAGCTCCATGGCGGCGCGCCGGGCGATCACCTTGCGTGGATCCAGGGGCAGCGGCTTGATCCCGCCCAGCGGCATCTTGAGGTCGCCGGAAAGCGCCGGATTGTAGGTCGTGGTAATGGTCTGCATGTGATGTTCGGGCTCGGCCACCACCACGTAGTCGACCAGGTCGCCCGGCACCTTGACCTGCTTGGGGTGCAGGCTGCCCTGGGTGGCCAGGTACTCCACCTGGGCGATGACAATGCCGCCGCTGTTCTTCGCCGCCTGGGCCATGGAGAGCTGCTCGAGGAACAGCGCCTCGCGTTCCATGCTCAGGTTTCCGCGCTCGTCGGCGGTGGTGGCGCGAATCACCGCCACGTCGACCGGGAAGGTGCGATAGAGCAGCCACTCCTCGCCTTCGAGCTCGACCAGCTTGACCAGGTCCTCCCCGGCGGCGGCGTTGGCCTTGCCACTCTCGAAGCGCGGGTCGACGAAGGTGCCCAGCCCCACCTTGCTGAGCACGCCGGGCTTCTTGCCGGCAATGTGGCGCCATAAATGGGCCAGCACGCCCTGGGGCAGCAGGTAGCCCTCGACGCGGTTCTCGCGAATCAGCTCTCCCATGCGCGGGGCCTGCCCGGTGTGACCGCTGATCAGTCGCTTGACCAGGCCGGCATGGCCCAGGTGGTTCATTCCACGGGTCTTGCCGTCGCCGCAGCCACAGCTGTGCGCCACGATCAGGTTGCGGGGGCTGCCGGTCTCGAGGAAGCGCGCCTCCAGTGCGGTGGCCACGGCTTCGGCGAAGCCGCTCAGGCCGGCAGTGGTCCAGATGACGGTGTCGTCATCCCGAAACAGGCCCGCCGCGGTAGTGCTGTCGATGATCTTGTTCACTCTCTCGGCCCTCCTTGGGGAGGCATTTCGTATTGAAGAATCAATATATTGTTGTATAAACAAATCAATAAATCCGAACTTGAGCCGTCAATGGCGAGCGTCAGGCGCTCACCCTCTGTCGTATCAGCCGCCGGTCAACACCAGCACGATCTGGGGATAGAACACCACCAGCGCGACGACCACGATGTCGGCCACCAGAAAGGTCGACACGCCACGAAAGATATCCATCAGCGAGGCGTACTGCCCCGCCACGCCCTTGATCACGAAGATGTTCATGCCCACTGGCGGGGTGATCATGCCGATCTCGAGCAGCTTCACCAGCAGAACGCCGAACCAGATCAGGCTCACGTCGTAGAGTTCGAATACCGGCAGCAGCACGGGCAGGGTCACCAGCATGGCGCCGAAGGGCTCCATGAACAGCCCCAGGAAGAGGTAAATCAGCACCACCACCAGCATCAGTTCGAGATAGGAGAGCTCCCAGCCGGTCACCGCGCCGGTGATAAAGCCGGCCAGGCCGCTCAGACTCAGGAAAAGGGTGAACATGCTGGCCCCGACACCGATGATCAGCAGCGCCGAGGTAGTGGAAAGGGTCTCGAGCAGCGCGGCCTTCATCGCCTGGCCGTTCAGACGCCCCAGCAGCAGGCCGATGAGAATCGCCCCGGCGGCCCCCACGGCACCGGCCTCGGTAGCGGTAAAGAACCCCGAAAACAGGCCGCCGAACACCAGCACCCCCAGCACCAGCACCGGCCAGATGTCGAGCAGCGCCTGCCGGGCGGTAATGTCGCGAGCCCCCACGGCTTCCCGCGGCACGATGTCCGGCCGCAGCCAACTGACCATCAGGATCACCAGGCTATAGCTCAGGGCCGTCAACAGGCCGATGGTGATGCCCCCCAGGAATACCTGGGTGATCGACACCTGGGCGAAGACCCCATAAACGATCATCAGGATGCTGGGCGGAATCAGCGCGCCGATGGTGCCACCGGCAGCGATGGTGCCGCAGGCGAAGCTTGGCTTGTAGCCACCGTTCACCATCTCGGGAATGGCGATGCGCCCCATGGCCGCCGAGCAGGCCACGCTCGAGCCGCTCACTGCGGCGAAGCCGGAGCTGGCCACGATGCTGGAGATCGCCACCCCGCCAGGCAGCCATCGAAACACCACCTTGGCGGCACTGAAGAGCCCGTTGGTCAAACCGGTGTGATAGCAGACGAAGCCCATCAGCAGGAACATCGGCACCGCGCTGAGCGTCCACTTTGCGATGAATTCATAAGGCGTAGAGGAGAGCATGCCGATGGCGGTATTCCAGCCGAACATCAGCGTCATGCCGCCCAGCGCAACCACGACCAGCGAGAGCGCCACCGGCACCCGCAGCGCCAGCAGCAGCATCAGGATGGCGAGGCCGTAGAAGCCAATGTCAACGGACATGGAGATCACCTTTCATGATGTGCCGGAAGAAGAGGTCGTGTCTCTGAGCAGGAATGGCAGGCGCACCACACAGACCATCGCTGCCAGGGCGAAGGCAGCGGGCAAGGCGAAGTAGGTCGGCCAGACCGGCATGGGGAAGTTCAACGACATCACGTAGGAGCCGATGTCGTACTGCTCCATGGCCTTGCCCCAGGTGGTCACGGCCAGGACGCCATAGACCGCAGCCGAAAGCAGCGACACCAGCACATCGGACAGACGCACCAGCCAGGGCTTCATCAGCCCCTCCAGGGCCTCCACGGCGATCATCTCCCGGCGCCACTCCACCCACCCCAACGGCAGCAGGGCCAGGGTGATCAGGTAGTAGCGGGTCACCAGCTCCACGGTGGCGGGGATCGACACGGACAGCGTGGCGCGCAGCAGCACATCGAGGGTGATGTGGATCACCATCAGCAGGATGCCGAGCGTCCCCAGCAGGGCCAGCCCGACGGCGGCCCGATTGGTGAGACGGTAGAGAGCGTCCATGACGTGTCTCCAAGAAGCGGCGATAACGCAGGCCGGCGTGCCGGCCCGCGTGACATCAGGTCCCGTAGGTGGAGAAATCCACCCCGGCCCAGATCTCGCGATTCATGGCCTCGGCAACCGCCTCGGGATCCGCGCCGACCTCCTCGACGATGGCGGTCCACTTCTCCACCAGTGACTGGAAGCGCTCGATCTTGGCCGCCGCTTCTTCTACGCCGTGGCGGCTCTCCGCCTGCTCCGCGGCATGGACCAGATCTTCCTCGAGGAAAGCCTCGATGGCCTCCAACAGCTCGGGCTCGGGTTCCAGGATCTCGATACCGTTTTCGAGTGCGACCTCGCGAGCCTCGGCTGCCATCTCGTATCCCCAGCGCTGGGTAATGGCGGCGGAGGCCTCGACCGAGGCATGCACCAGTGCTTCACGCTGCTCGGGAGTGAGCGTGCTCCACGCCTGCTGACCAACCGCATGGGAAATGGTGCTATGGAAAGTGCCCAGCTCGACATCGGTGACATAATTCAGCACGTCATCCAGTCGAAAGGAGATGATGTCGGCAATGGAAGCGATGGTGCCCTCGATCACACCCTGAGAGAGCGATTCGTACGTCTCCCCTACCGGCATGGATGCCGGCGACACCCCCACCGATTCGGCCCAGCGGGAATACTGGGGTCCGCCCACTCGCATGCGCAGCCCCTGGAGGTCGTCGAGAGAGCGTACCGGCTCGGTACTCAGTATTCGGTAGAGATCCGAAGCATGAGAGCTGGTATAGACGACACCCAATTGCTTGAGCTCCTGCTGGCACTCGTCACAAGTGACGATGTACTCGGTTGCCGCCGCTCCCATGGCGTGGGGGTTGGTGCCCAGGAAAGCCAGGTCCCCGACCAGGTTGATCTCGGGCAGGTCGGCCGGGAAGTAGGCCGGCAGGAAGAGCCCCACCTCTACCAGGCCGCTGCGGATGGCGTTGCGCATGTTGCCGATGTTGGCCACCTCGGTTCCCAGCAGGTTGCCCGTCAAGTCGCCATCGGTCTTCTCGGCCAGACGCTCGGCGAATTCGGTGAACATCGGATCATAGGCGGGATGCGCCGGCGGCACCCCAGGCGCCATGCGCAGATCGCGGGCCTGGGCTTGGGCGGCGAGCGCCAGGCTACCGGCGGTAGCGGCGACGGCAAGGGTCTTGAACAGCGTGCGACGTGTCATGGGTTACCTCGGCGGCTTATATTTGTTTGTGTATAAAACAATGGTCATTACCATCTATTTGAAAGCCGATTATAGTCCAGACAGCAACCCCTCCCGATACCCGACTTTGGTATAGGCAACCAGGCCTGCTAGCTTCCCTAGGCACACAGGGGTGCTGCCCCCGTCGTGGGGGGCAGAAGGAGATCTTTTCATGATGGAATGGGGCGTAGCGCTCAGCTCTCCATCGCCGCGAACGCCTCGCCTGATCGACATCCTGAGCAATCGCTTCTCTACCGGGTAGATGAAGGTGTCAAGTGGGTCAGCTTCGAACAGATCCTGCATGGACGGAGGCAAGGTTTTTCACAATGTGGGCATCGCGCCCCTGACTCGATTGCTGCACTCGGCCGAACTGAACACTAAAGTAAGAACTACCGGATGGAAGTCGAGTGACAGGGTCGTTGCAGGTAGAAGTCGAGGGCGATACACTCATAAACGTAGCGGCTGGCCTCTCGGAATCATACCTTTCAGGAAAGCTGATTCTATTAAACACTACTTCCATATTTCCTTGGTAACAGAATGAGCCATCCACTACCACCTTTAAACCCGCTAAGAGCATTTGAGGTAGCCGCTCGCTTACGCAGCCTCACTCGCGCCGCCGATGAGATGCACGTTTCTCAAGTGGCCGTTAGTCGACAAGTAAAGGTATTGGAAGATTATCTTGGAGTAGCATTATTCACGCGCTTGCATCGGGGAATAGAACTTACCCAAGAAGGTGCCGAACTCTATGACGGGATAAAAAATGCCTTCAGGGATATTGAAAAGGCTTCTCGACAAGTATCGCGACGCAACCAACGAGATACGCTTTCCATTCAATCCTATACCACTTTCTCACAGCGATGGTTGATACCTAGGCTTGCTGACTTTCATAAGAAGAATCCTCTACTTGAAGTGAAGTTGTCTTCATCATTGAAGCCCGTCGACTTCGGCTTGCAAAACGTGGATGCCGCCATCCGCTCGGGCCATGGCGACTGGCCGGGCCTGCACGCAGAAAAGCTGGTCGATATCGAGCTGATCCCGATCGTGTCGGCCTCCCTGTGGTCGTCAGAAAATCTGGTCAAGGAGGATATCTCCCGAGTGCGCCTGTTGCACTCAATGGCGCGACCGGATGACTGGAAGAAGTGGATAGAAGCAAGCGGAATTCAGGCTGACCCAGAGATGGGAATAAAGTTCGACACCTCTGCCCTGGCCTATGAAGCCGCCTCGATGGACATTGGCTGCGCCATCGCCATCAAGGTATTCATCGAGCGCCAGCTACAGGATGGCAGCTTCGTGGCGCTATCGGACTTCGTCTGCAAGACGGGTGAGGCCTATTACTTGACCTGGCCGAAAGACGCCCGCCCATCGGATGCACTGCTCAAGTTCCTGGAATGGATGAGAGGACTGATCGGGCAGCCGCTATAGCAAAAACCTACCCGTCATTCGGAAAACTGCCGCACAAGGTCTCTGTCATGGCGACGCCGCAGCCATTTGAACAGCGCCAGGTGCAAGAACAGCAACACGCCGCAGATAAAATAGGCCACCGTAAAGCCACCAAGCTGCGTGGCAAGCCCTAGAAGCAAAGGCGCGAGGAACTGCATCGCACGGTTGGCCATGAGCCGTATCGCCAAGGCTTGCGCTCTCTGCTCTTCGAGCACCTCCTCGGCAATCACCACCATCGAAAGCGGCTGGGACAGCCCAACCCCGACCCCTACCAGGATCGAGAAGAAGCACAGCAGGTAGAAGTTGCCCGCAAAGCCGGTCAGCAACAAGCCTGAGACCATGAATGCCATGGTCAATGCCATGGTCGCGTAACGTCCGCGGAGGAGGCGGACGATCATGCTCGTGAATGGCCTGATGGCCATCGAGGAGAAAGCGCGCAGGCTTACGATGAGACCGATCGTGGTACCGGAGAGCGCCAGGCTTTCCAGGTATACGGGGAGATAGCTGGAGTGTGCACCCAACGCCAGCATCGCCGCGATCGAAGCAATCATGGATAGCTGAACGCCATGCGTATCCTTCACGAGCGCCAGCTGCCTCGCCAGTCCCACTCGCAGCCCGACTTTCTCCCTCGCACCGCCATGCCCCTTTCTCTTGTTGGCGATGAAGATCGCCACCAGTGACACCAGGGACAAAAGAAAAGCAGCGTGGATAGCGCCCGCAGGACCGCCTCGATGGTCGATCATCCATCCTGCCAGCAAGGGCCCGAGCATTTGGCCGACGGAGAGAAACGTCGTGTACCAGCCGAAATAGCGCTCCAGCTTGGCACCCCTGCCGAAATAGGTCACGGCCGTCTGCGCCGAGATGATCATCATCAGCTGCGCCAGGCCAATCACCAGCTGCCCTGCGACCAGCCCTGTGAAGCCAGGCAGTGTGGCCAGCAGCCATGCGCCCAGCACCATCCCCGCCGCACCCAGTTGCAGGGGGCGAGTGCTCCCCCAGCGCGCGACAAGCGAGCCAAACGATAGCGCCAGAAACAGCGGCAAAACGTAGGGTGCACTGACCAGAAGCCCCAGGGCCAACGGCGTTGCGCCAAGCTCGATGGCCGATAGCGGCACGGCCACCAGCAGCATCGTTTGCACGAGGAAGGCGATGCTCAAGCTCAGGCAAATACACGCAAACTCCATCCGCATCGCACGCTTCCCTCTTGGCCATGCCCCTGATGAGGGGCCTGGAGCTGAATCAGCAGAAAACCTAACGGGGTGGACAACCAGCGTTGCCCACCCCGTACCTCACCGCTCGCCTCCGCTATCTGGCGATCGGCCGCTGACGACGAAATCCTTTGATCTTGTTGCGGAAAAGCCCCAGCGCCGGCAAGAGGAACGACAGCAGCGCAATCGCCAGCAGCGTGGCACTCAGGGGATTCGTCACGAATGTCGTCACATCGCCATTCGAAATGGAAAGGGCACGGCGCAGGTTCGTCTCCAGCATATCGCCCAGCACCAGTGCCAGGATGACGGGAGCCAAGGGAATATTGGCCTTGCGCAGCACGTACCCGATGACACCGAATGCCAGCGTCACATAGACAGGGAACATCGAGCTTTCCGAAGCGTAGGCGCCGATCAGGCTGATCGAGGCAACGATGGCGGCTATCGCCGGACGCGGAATATCGGCCACTTTGGCCCAGAACCTGGCGCCTGCCAGACCGATGAAGACCATGATCGGTACGCTGATCCACAGCGAGACAAAGACCGTATAGGGGATCTGCGGGTTGGTGGTGAACAGCAGGGGCCCGGGCTGTATGCCATGAATCATGAGCGCACCGATCATGATGGCGGTGGTGGCGGAGCCCGGTATGCCCAGGGCCAGCATCGGGGCAAGCGAACCGGATACCGAGGCATTGTTCGCTGTCTCCGAGGCGGCAATGCCCTCGTAGCTGCCTTTGCCAAACAGCTCGGGCTTCTTGGAAAAACGCTTGGCAACGGCGTAGGAGACGAAGGAGCCGACGGAAGCGCCCGCGCCGGGTATCACCCCGACAAAGTAGCCGATGAGCGAGCTCCTCAGAAACAGCGTCTTCATCTTGTAGAACGTCTTGAATGGTACGGCCAGGATCCCGCTCATGGGCTGGTTCTTGGTTTTATGGCTGGCCCCCGCCTCGATCATGTACAGCACTTCGGAGAGGGCGAACAGCCCCAGCAGGGCAGGCACCAGGGGCAACCCCTCGAAGAAATCGGGGTGGTAGCTGAAGCGAGGCACTCCCGTCTGGGTATCCAGGCCGATCGTGGCCAGGGCCAGCCCGATGCCCATGGCCAGCGCTCCTTTCAGCAGCGAGCCGGAGGATAGGCTGGATACCAGGCTAAGGCCAAGCAGGGCGAGAGCAAAGTAAGCGGTAGGGCCGAAGTTGAGCGCATACTCGGAAAGCGGCACAGCGGTAAGGAACAGGAGCACTGCGCTCGCAAAGATACCCACGCCCGAAGAGATGATGGAGATATTCAGCGCAATGCCCGTCTTGCCTTGCTTGGTCAACGGGTAGCCATCCCAGGCCGTGGCAACCGCAGCCGCCGTGCCAGGGGAGTTGAGCAGGATGCCGGATATGGCGCCACCGTACTCGGCCGCGGCAAACAGAGAAACCAGCATGACAATGGAAACGATGGGGTCCATGCCGTAGGTAAAGGGAATCATCAATGCAATTCCCAAGCTGGGGCCCAAGCCGGGGATAGCGCCGATCAGGTAACCGATGAGAGCGCCTGCGACGAGGCCGAGGGGAACCATCGGATTGGTAAAGGCATCCAGGCCTATCAGAAGATTGTCAATCATCATCACACCTCACTCGAAGTAGACGCCAAGCACCAGCACGAAGAGGACGTAAATGCCGACGGATAACAGCGGAGGCAGGCCAAGCAACAGCAGATAGCGTCTTTCTCCCCCCAGCCACATCAACAACAGTGCAAGCAGTGCGATACCGACAAGGGGCCCGGTCCACGGGAGAGACAGGACCATGGCGAGCAAGACGGCGATCGTCAGCGCGACTTGTACCGGTCGATTAATAGCAACGAAGGGCTCCACTTCATCCTTTCGCGCTGTAACCAATGAAACGACGAGAAGCGCCAGCAGCGATGCTCCGATAAGCAGCGAGACGAGGAGGGGAAAGCCACCGGCCCCCACGCCACGAGCCGATCCCGGCAGGCCCAAGGCCTCCTTGAAGTAAAAGGCATTGAGCAGGAAAAGAACGAGGTAAACGAAAATCTCGAAGCCCTTTTTACTTATCCTGATTTCCGAAATGACCTCTTCCTTGGTTTCTGCATCATGTGATAATTCACTCATTGGCGTTCTCCAGAATTCTTGTAATGTGCAACGGCTCATCCAGGCCTTTTCATCATCATGGCGCAGAAACATTTCCGCAGAAACTGACTATTCCTCAGTCTCAGCCGTCGCAAACGTTAGGGCCAAACTAGACGAAAGATGAATGGATGGAGCCTGTCGTCTAGCCTCTCACCGGATCGGCGCTCACCAGGTCGGCATCGCCTTACTCATGGCCCCTGCCGCTGACCTCGGCGAGCCAGACAAGCTCCGATGCAAGCCGCTCACGGCCCCACTGGCGCGCAATGAAAAGGGGGCCGCCCCGCCAGCGCGGGAAGCCGTATCCGTGTACGAGCGCGATATCGATGTCCTCCGGCCGCTGACAGACCCCTTCATCGAGCAACAGCAGTGCCTCGTTGATCAGGGCGAGCAGCGCTCGCTGCTGGATCTCCTCGTCATCGAACGCCCTCGCCTCGATGCCCTGCTCCCGGCGGTACCGATCGACGATCGCCGCGACTTCCGGGTCGGTGACGGGGCGCTTGTCTTCGCCGTAGCGGTAGTAGCCCTTGCCGGTCTTGCGCCCCAGGCGGCCGGCTTCACAGATCATGTCGGGTATCCCGACATAGCGACGCAGATGCCGGGTGGCCATGGTCTGCTGACGCATCTTCCAGGCGATATCCAGCCCGGACATGTCGGCCACCTTGAACGGCCCCATGGCAAAGCCATACGCCTCCAGGGCAACATCGATCCGCTCGGGGCTGGCGCCCTCTTCCAGCATGAATTCACACTGGCGGCGATAGGCCGCGTACAGCCGGTTGCCGACGAACCCCCAGCTGTTGGCGACCACGATCGCCTTCTTCTTCAGGCGCCGAGAGAACTTGATCGCGGTGCTGAGCGTCTGCTCGCTGGTCGCCTTGCAGCGCACCACCTCGAGCAGCGCCATACGATGCGCGGGGCTGAAGAAGTGCAGCCCAAGCACGCGCGCCGGATTGGCGATACCCTCCGCGATCCGGTCGATATCGAGATAGGAGGTATTGGTGGCCAGCAGCGTCTCCTCACCGACCAGGCCGGCAAGGTCGGCAAACAGCGCCCGCTTGACGTCGAGATCCTCGACGATGGCTTCGATCACCAGATCCGTGCCGACCACCGCCTGGATCTGCTGGGCGGGGCGCAGTCTCGCCAGCAGCTCATCGCGCCGCTCGGTCGTCATGTGCCCGCGCCCGATATCGGCTTCCAGCTCCTGTGCGATCCGCTTCACCCCCGTCTCGAGGGCCGCGGCATTCAGCTCCAGCAGATCAACCGTATAACCGGCCTGCAGCACGCAGAGGGCGATTCCGCTGCCCATCGTGCCGGCACCGATCACCGAGACCCGCTCCAGCGTGCGAGGCGCCACGGCCTGGGTCGGCGTGAAGGGCTGCTCGCGCTCGGCGAAGAAGAGGTAGCGCAGCGCCCGTGCCGGTTCGCTGCCACGCAGGGCGAGGAAGTGCGCCCGCTCCTTGGCTACCGCCTCGGCAAAGCTCGACTTGCCGGCGCTCATCACCACCTCGGCCGCCACGGCTGCCGCCGGCAAACCGCGGGAGCGTGCCAGGAGCTTTTGCGCCTGCGCCTGCAGCGTCGCTTCCTCGATGGGGACGACGTCACGCTCGGCCAGGGGCCGCTTGCCGCCCCGGTAGCGGCTTGCGTAGGCCAGGATTTCGGCATTCTGCGCCGCGTCTTCCGTGGCCGTCAGCAGCTCGTCCACTAGCCCGATCCGGTTGGCCTCGACGGCAGTGATGGGCTTGCCGCCGACGATCATCTCCAGCGCCTTGGGCAGCCCCACGGCGCGTGGCAGGCGCTGGGTCCCGCCGGCGCCGGGAATGACGCCGACGTTGACCTCGGGCAGCCCCAGCATGGCGGTGGGCGTGGCCAGTCGCACGTCGCAGGCCAGCGCCAGTTCCAGCCCGCCGCCCAGGGTATGGCCCTTTACGACGGCGATCAGCGGCAGCGGAAAGGAGGCCAGCGCTGCCGTGACTTGCGGCAGCGTCGGCTCGGTCGGCTCGTTTTCCAGCTCGTGCAGGTCGGCGCCGGCCATCAGGTGCTGGCCCGTTCCCGTCAATACCACAGCGGTGGTGCGCTGCACGTCGATCCGGTCCAGCGCGGCCAGGATGCCCCTGCGTACCGCATCGGTGCTGCTGTTGACCGGCGGGTTGTCGAGGGTGATGACCGCCACCGCCCCCTCCTGCCGGAGGTGGACCTGCCCGCTGTTGCGCGGTTCAGCCATGGGAGCGTTCCTCCCCGTGCCCCTCTTCGAGGACGAGCACCGCGTCCGCCGCCACAACGCCCTCTCCTTCCGGCATGACGAACAGCGGGTTGATCTCCGAGGTCACCAGGCGATCGCCCAGCGCCGCCATCAGGGCTGAGAAGTTGACGATCGCCTGCGCCAGCGCTTCGGTATCGCGCCGCGGTGCGCCGCGATAACCGTCGAGCAGGGGCCAGGTGGTCAGTTGCTGCATCATCTCCCTGGCCTGCTCCAGCGTGAGGCCGCCCTGCACCGGCAGGAGCCGGATGGCGGTGTCCTTGAACAGCTCGGCCGTGACCCCGCCGGCCCCCAGCAGAATGGCCGTGCCCAGGGCATCGCGATTGGCACCCAGGATCAGCTCATGACCGCCGGCCACCATCGCCTCCACCAGATAGGTGTCGGGACGTCGCTCTACATGGGACTCCACTTGGAGCGCCATCTGCTCCAGGCGATCGCCGATGGTCTCGGCGTTGAGATGCAGCGCCACACCACCGATGTCGCTCTTGTGCAGCAGGTTGGCATCCAGCACCTTCAGCACCACTGGCGCGCCCACTTCGCCGGCGGCGCGTTCGGCCTCCTCGCGGGTGTGCACGACGCGGTTCGGCGGCACGACAATGCCCGCCTCGGCAAACAACTGCTTGGCCGCGGACTCGTCGATCGCGCCCTGGGGCAGGCCGCTCAGGTCGGGCAGTTGAGCGCTCGGCCGGCTGATGCCAGCGCTCAGTGGTTGACCGGTGAGATACAGGGCTTCCAGTACCGCGCTGCAGCTTTCCGGCGAGCTGAAGCCGGGAATCGCCGCCCGGTTCAGGCGTTGCAGCGTATTCGGCGCATAGGGGCTGACATAAGCCAGCACCGGCTTGTCGCTGGCACCGAGGCTGTCGCTGATCGCGCCGACCACGAGGTCCGGCATGGCCAGGCCAGAGGAGCCGATGATCACGATCAAGGCATCATAGCTGTCGCTTTCGAGCAGGATGCGAATCGCTTGCCGCAGCAGATCGGGCTGCAACCCCGCCAGGGTCACGTCGATGGGGTTGCGGTCGAGCGCCGTTGGCGTGTCGCCCTGCAGGGCACGCAGCTTTTCCGCGGTGGCCGGGTCCGGCGGCGGCGTCTCGAAGCCATTCATCCCCAGGCTGTCGGCGATCAGCGTACCGGCTCCGCCGGTGGAGGTCAGCACGGCGACGCGGCGCCCCGCCAGCTTGCGCCCCGCCACCAGCACGGCGGGCACGTCGAGGAACTCGTCGAAGGTATTGACGCGGATGACGCCCAGCTCGCGGAAGAAGGCGTCGTAGACCCTATCCTCCCCCGCGAGTGCGCCGGTGTGCGAGCTGGCGGCGCTGGCGCCCGCCTCGGAGCGGCCGATCTTGAACACTACCAGCGGCTTGCCTGCTTCGCGGGCCCGCAGCGCCACTTCACGGAAGCGTGCCGGGTGACGAATGCTCTCCAGGTAGAGCGCAATCACCTTGGTGCTGGGATCGTCGATCAGATACTCGACGAAGTCGCTCACTTCCAGATCCACCTCGTTGCTGGTGGAGATGAGCGAGGAGAGGCCGATGCCGCGGCCAGCCGCGCGCGAGAGTAGCGCCCCAAGGATGCCGCCGCTCTGCGAGACGACCGCCACGCTACCGGCAGGCAGCTCGCTGACCTCCAGTGCCCCGCTGGCGGAAAGGGGGATGCCGGCTGTCAGGTTGACCAGACCGATGGTGTTCGGCCCCAGGATGCGCATGGAGCCGGCGGCCTCCTTCAGTTGCACCTGAAGATCCTGGCCCTCTTCCCCCGCCTCCGCATAGCCGCTGGCGAGCACCACCGCGGCCTTGCAGCCCAGTTGCGACAGGGAGCGAACCGCATCGATGCTGCGCCTGGCATTCAGCAGCACCAGGCCGACATCCGGGGCCTCCGGCAGCGCCTCCACATTCGGGTAGCAGGTGAGGCCTTGGATCTCGTCTGCCTTGGGATTGACCGGATAGATCGGTCCCTCGAAGCCGTGCTTGATCAGGTAGGAAACGGGCAACCCCGAGGTCTTCTTCGGGTCGGCGGAAGCACCAATCACCGCAATACTTTTCGGGTTCAGGAGAGCATCGATCTGGTTCACTGCTGGGCCTCCTTCATGCGGTCGAGAAAGGCCTGCACCGAGCGGCGATGCTCCTCGGAGGTGTAACAGATGCCCTGCGCCTTGCTGCCCTCGGCGAACACCTGGTGCTCGGACATCTCGTAGCTCTTGTTGATGACCGACTTGGTCAAGGCGATCGCCGTACGCGAGCCGCTGCTCATCTCGTCCGCCATTGTCCGAGCCGAGCTCAACAGCTCGTCGGCACTGCAGAGCTGGTCCGCGATGCCCAGCTGCAGAGCCTCCTCGGCGTTCACCCGGCGACCGCTGAAGATCAGCGCCTTGGCACGCGCCAGGCCGACACGACGGGGCAGGAAGTACATGCCGCCGCCATCCGGTACCAGACCACGGGCGATGTAGGCCCAGGTGAAGTGGGCATACTCGGATGCCACGACGAAGTCGCAGGAGAGCGCCAGATCCGCGCCCAGGCCAGCTGCCGCGCCATTCACGGCCGCCACGGTGGGAATCGGCAGGTTCAGCAGCAGACTGGCGGCGTAGTGCACGCCTTGCTGTCGCTCCCAGCCGTTGAATCCCACCGTTGCCGGGTCGGCCTCCATCCGCGTTCTCATGCCGGCGATGTCACCGCCGGCACAAAAACCCTTGCCGCTCCCGGTGATGACCAAGGCGCGAATGGCGCGATCGGTGCGGATCGACAGCAGATGCGCCACCAGCTCGGCCCGCATGGCATCGCTCATGGCGTTGCGCTTGTCGGGACGATTCAGCGTCAGCAGGGCAATCCCGTTATCGACCGTACAGTTGACCAGCTCGTTCTGGATCATGACTCACCCCTCTTGAATAAAAGCCGTCATGTAAGAAGTTATTTAAAAATCAAGCCCAACGGCTCTCCTATAAATACAGGCATTACCTGTCTGAACTTGAATTAAAAGAAAGAAAAGGCCCCGCCCATGGCCAAGAAGAAATGCTTCAGAGCCACAGGAGAAAAAACGGGGCATAAACAGGACACGTAATTCTTGAACAAGTCAGCGAGGCAGAGACATTAAGATTGCCGCACCGACTTACAAACTTCCTAATCGTCAGACTTTTCCAGCTCGCCCTTGGCGACTTCACTTATCCTTCTTGCAAACTCCGTATACTCCTCCGGCCCCATCCATGAATCGGTGACACCGGCGTTACGTGAATACTCCTGGTAGTGCTCGGAGCGCATGGCCTCATGGAACGTCTCGGCGATCTTCTGCTGGGTTTCCATCGGGATGCCGGCTGGGCCAAAGACACCGCGCACCTGCACCCAGCCAGTGTCGATATCGACCCCTTGCTCTGCGAAGGTGGGAACGTCCGGCAGTCCCTCCAGCCTTTCATCCGCAATGACGCCGACCCCCTGGATGCGACCAGCATCGAAGAAGCTCTTTAGCGCACTGAGGTTGGAGATACCCACATCCACATGGCCGCCCATGACGGCGGCGATGATATCGGGCGTGCCGTTGTAGGCGATCCACTCGAATTCGACGTCGGCCTCGTTCTCGAGCATGGAAATGGCGATATTCTGCGTAGAGCCTTCCGGGCCGAACCCCCCGACGCTGATTTTCTCACTCCCATTCCCTGCCTTTTCGATCAGCTCGCCAACGCTCTCGATCCCCGTCTCGCTTCTGGAGAAGATGATATGCACGTCCTCCTGGGCCGAGGCGATCCAGGCAAAGTCATCCAGCTCGAAAACGCCGTTGAGGTTGGTCAGCATTCCGGTGAAGTGGGAAAGCGTATTGATGCCCAGTGTCAGGCCGTCGGGCTTCGCACTGCGAACGCGGGACATCTGGGTAGCACCCGCACCGCCTGGCGAGTTGATGATGACGATCTGCTGCCCGATCATGGGCTCCATCGTTTCAGCCAGCGTTCTGATGAAGACATCGGCCGAACCGCCCGCCTGGGTATGCATGACGAAATTGACGGTGCCTGTCGGCCAGTCGCTATCGGCGGCTACTGCCAAGCTGCCCGTGGCAGCGGTGGAAAAAAGCGACACGGCAGCAGCGCCAAAGAGAGTTTTCGACACGGCTTTTTTAAACTTGTTATTCATCTATACCACCTCACTATCTTATTTATTCAGGACAAAGCAACTTCTCTGACTCATGCTGGCACGACGCATTAGCTGCTTCCACCGACCATAAATTGGTGCTTGGCCAACCTTTGGTTCAGTGAATGCTACGTAGATGACAAAAGATTTCCGGGCAGCTCGTTGCCCCACAGGATGTTGCTCTTGATTCGTTCAAGATCAGACTTTGATATAACACCTGAACCCAGCTCATCGTACTTCTCGATCAGCTCGGCATCCGACATGGGATCTTCCGGATCCCCCTTGCGGGTCTCCTGGAAATGGAGGTACTTCTTACCGTCATCGGTCGTCACGATGATGTTGGCCATCCGCTTCGCGGGGTACTCTTTGGCGATGTCCGACCTTTCCGATACCGTCACCTTTTTCATCAGGTGACGCACTCGCCTATCGCTCAGCATGGGGTTCTCGAACGCCTGCAGCCTGACGTTCCCTGAAACCAGGAAGGCAGCGATGCAATACTGAATACTGAACCTGGCCTCCTGGGCCGAGCCCGGATCGGGCCGATTGCACATCGAGTAGGTGGCGCCGTATCCCTCGACGTGAATGCCCTTTATCCGATCGAGCGGTATGTCCACTCCTTCCCGGAGCACTTTCAAACCATCGAGTGCCGGGAAGATATGCCCACAGCAGCCATGATTCTTGATCGTCATGCGTGTGATTGGGGTCCAGTCGCCGATGCCTGCCAGAGCGGCCTCCCAGTTCCCCGTTGAGTCACTGGTCGCCGCAGCGAAGCCGTTGGGCGCGTGCAGGCTATCGAGCGATGCCGTCACGCCATGAGCGGCCGCCATGCCGGCCATGAGTCCGGCATCAGCCGCATGGCCTGCGTGCAGCGGTTTGGCCATGCCTTCGCCCTGCAAGTTCTGCTGGTGTCCGCCGGCGAAGCTGCTCGAGAGCGCGATGGCGTGGGCAATCCGCTCTCGACTCGCTGCCAGCAGCATCGCCGTGGACACGGCCGCGCCGATGGTCCCCACGGTGGCCGAGGTATGCCAGTAGGTGTAGTGGCTTGGCTGGATGGCCAGCGCAATGCGGCAGCCGACCTCATAGCCGCCGACGATGGCACGGTGCAGCCGTTCGCGAGACGCGTCGATGTCCTGGGCAACGGCAAGCGCCGCTGCAATGGTGGAACTGCCGGGGTGGTAGCCGCCGTCCTTGAAGATATCGTCGAACTCGACGGTATGGCTGGCCGTGGCGTTCAACAAGGCGGCGTACCTGGGCGCACCCAGCCGCCCATCGACGTAGCACACCGCCTTGCCGGTGCCGCGGGTGGCAGCGAACGCGCGGGAGAGCAGCGTGGCAGGTGCATGGCGGGTGCCCGGCAGCGTGGTGGCAAACCAGTCCAGCAGCGCCCTGCGCGTCGCCCAGTCGACCTCGGGGGCCAATGGCCGCTGCTGCCACTCGTCCGCCACCCGTGCCAAGCATTCGATAGGGTGGTTCATTGAGGGCTCCTAGCGAATCTCGTCCAATGCACCGCCAATGACCCCTGCGGCCTTCAGTGCCTGCAGGTCGCCTGTCGAATATCCCAGGCTGGTGAGCAGCTCCGCCGTCTGGGCACCGACCCTTTGCGGCGCCGAGGTGATACCCCGCTCTCCGGCGGACATCGTGAATGCAGAGACCGGCACGACCAGCTCACGCTCGTCGCTTTCCTCGATGGGCTGGCTATGCAGTATGCCCCTGGCGTCAATCTGCGGGTCTGCCAGGGTTTCCTCCAGCCGCCTGATTCGCGCCGCCGGGATGCGCCGCTCCTGCAGGAATTTCTCCCAGTAGCTCGCCGTCATGGTGCCGATGATTTCCGCGATGACTCTCGCTTCTTCCTCATGGCTATCGAGGCGCTGGTTGTTGTTTTCCTTGATCATGTCCTCGCGCCCCAGCGCCGTCCACAGGCGTTTCTGCTGGGTCAGATTGGAGGCAGCGATCATCAAGGGCTCATCGGAGGCCTGGTAGCAGCCGATGGTGGCGAAGGGGAACGTATTCCCCTTCGGCTCCGGCTTTTTGCCGTTCCACAGTAGCGCGGTCAAATAGGGGCTTGTCAGCATCAAGGCCGTATCCAGCATCGACACATCGACGAACTGCCCCTTTCCCCCATTACGCTCGCGCTGAAAAAGCGCCGTCGCGATAGCAAAAGCCGCCGTCGTACCCGTGGCATAGTCGACGACCGGTGCACCGCTCTTGAGCGGCCCCGTATGGCGGTTTCCCGTCATGGCCATCATGCCGGAGAAGGCTTGAATGACGTTATCGTAGGCCGTCAGCTCCCGGCGCGGCCCCGTGGAACCGAAGGCAGAGATGGAGCAGTAGATCAGTGCCGGGTTAATGGCAGCCAGATCCTCATAGCCCAGCCCCAGCTTTTCCAGGGCGCCCGGCCGATAGTTCTCGACGAATACATCGGCCGTCGCCAGCAGCTTCTTCATGACTTCTTGCCCTTCGGGCTTCTTGAAATCGACGGCGACAGCCTTCTTGTTGCTAGCCTGCGACATGAAGGCCGTGCCCATGCCGATGTCGTTCAGTTTCCGGTCGGATCCTTGCAGGCGCGCCTGATCGGGATCCGACGGCGACTCGACCTTGATGACATCCGCTCCTAGCACGGCGAGTTGATAAGTGGCAAAGGGGCCAGCCAGAACATGGGTGGCATCAATAACTCGCACGCCTTCAAAGGGGGAAGACATAACACCTCTTCTCATTACGAAATTATTCTCTGCCACAAAAATACTGGCGAGGCTAATAGAAAAATATACAAGTACGGGCCAGACGTGCACTGAAGAAAAATCATGCCAAGGCTAACAAAATGTTTGTAGCGCCCTCCCGCTTGAGCCCCGACAGATAACGACTGCAGCTAATGTAGGCTGCTATGTACCAGCGCCGCTCGATGAAGGCAAATGACCGGCATCGCCGCACGTGCCAGGCTGGATGCCGGAATCATCGTACCAAGGCTCGGGAGAGGTGTTCTTTCATGACGAAAGTCTTGTAGATGTTCTTAACCACAAAGACTTCACAGAGGTTTCCGAGATATCAGGGTATACAGATCTCGAAAAATCGATAGATCAGATGGGCCACCCGGTTTCCATGCTGCTCATAGAACTGGTCCTCCTGCAGCCCTGCTGCACCCGCTGGGATCTTGGGGCAGTCAACCATTTGAAATCCGACCATAAGGTCACGGCCACTAGCATCTGGACATAGGGGAACAATAAGATGCATCATCATCCTCTTACTTAAAAGTTATGCCACGTGCAAAACCCCGACACCTCAGAAAAAGCCATCGAATCATCATTCCTGCGCAAACATTTAATGGCAATTATATTGACTCCCGCTCACAAGACGAGAGCTCAAAAATGAAAAGGCCTTTTCATGGATAAAAAGCATATTGATTGGGATGCTCTGGCTCTCTTCATAACTGTCGCTCGTGAACAGGGCTTGTCGGCAGCAGCCCGCCGAATCGGCACGAGTGCCCCCACGCTCAGTCGCCGGATGCTGTCCTTGGAACGAAGCCTAGGCCGCCAGCTGTTTGTGCGAGGCAGGCTGGGTTATTCCCTGACGGAAGACGGCCAAGCGCTGTTGCAAGGGCTCGAGGAGGTCGAGACTCGCGTTGAACAGCTGACCCAGCCAAGCGAGAAGATCAAGCCAACCGTGAAGGTATCGGCCGGTAGCTGGACGGCTCTTTTCTTGATGGAACGGTTGGACTTGGTTACGGGCCAGCCGCCTGACATCAAACCCTGTTTCATTACCAGCGAAAAGGTGCTCAGTATACGACACCGGGAGGCGGTGATCGGTTTTCGGAACCAGCGACCCACGGAGAAGACGCTGGTAGCGCGGAAGCTCAATCCTGTCGAGTTTGCTCCTTACATAGCCGCCGACGCTCCGGAACGCTGGATCAAAGTGCTGGTGGACACGCCATCGGCGCGCTGGGTGGATCGTGAAATCAGTGAAGAAGACATCGTTTGTGAAGTCAGCCAGCCTCGCGCCGCTCTTGACCTTGCACTCACAGGTATTGGTATCGCGCTTTTGCCTACCTTTATCGGAGATGCACAGGATCGTTTACAGCGCGTTCAGCCTCCGATCGACGAGTTGAGGCATGAGCAGTGGTTGGTTACCCATCAGGACGACCGCAACCTGCCGGAGGTTCGGAAGACGATTGATAGGATCTACACATTCATGCGGGATGATTGACGGTAACGCTGCAGAGCGGTGGATGCAGCGAACCGTGGGTGGGTGAGTGAGTAAGTGACTGGTTAGACCACCAGACGAGAGAGCATGTAGCTTTCGCCGTCCTCAGCTATGACGCGAACTGAAGACGAAGCGGCCAAGGTAAGCAGCTCTTCCAGCGAAACCTTGACGGAAGAAAGATCGATCGTCTGCTGCGCAAGATCGCTCGTGTCGATGGGCTGACGCTTGTGGGGCTCGGATATGATTTGCTTGTTTGAGATCTCTACGCGTCCGGCCATAAGCAATCGCATGTCCCGAATCAGGTACGCGGCAAGCTGGTCGTCCGAGATATCTTCGCCAGGAATATCGAGACGGAAGTCCTCTGCAGAAAGACTCCCGCCATTCGTAAAGTGAACGGTGAAATCGAATTTCACACGATAGTCGCCCATACCCACCCCTGCAGCCTAACTGACAGAATTGGACCAGCTCAGATCCAGACGTCGTTCTCGGCGGTCCGCTCGCCCCCGGCCTGACCCGTATTCAGGACCCCGCGCGGCTCGATCAGCATCACTTCCGCCTCCTGCTCGGCGAAAGGCTTGTGCTCGACGCCCTTCGGGACCACGAACATCTCACCGGCGGCCAGATTGACCGCGCCATCGCGGAAGTCGATGCGCAGGTTGCCCTTGATCACCAGGAACACCTCATCCGTCTCGGGATGATCGTGCCAGACGAAATCTCCCTCGAGCTTGACCACCTTGAACTGGTAGTCGTTCATCTCGGCGATCACCCTGGGTGACCACTGCTCGTGGAGCAGGCCAAGCTTCTGTTGGATATCGATCGCCTTGTAGTCCATCTTCCCCTCCCCTCGTCGGATACCGTCCGAGTCACCGAATTGGCGCGGCGCTGCTGTCGAGCCGCGATATAGCAACGTCAGGCTTCGTCTGAAAAATCGGCGAGCAAAGGCCAGACAAGGCAAAAACCAGCGAAAAGACGGAGTTTACGTGGTGTAAACGAGTACTTTGAGCTGGTTTTTAACGCAGTATGGGCAAGCGTAGCCAGTTTTCAGATAAAGCCTAGCATCAACGAGGCGAGACAAAACAGAGACAGTTATGCACCATTCCGCGCATGACAGTTGAGACCTTGTCCATCACCACCCCGGCAACAAGACCAGCTTGCCGAGATAATGCTCGCCCAGGGCTTGGTGGGCATCGGCAGCCCGCTCCAAAGGGAAGGTTTGTGCAATGTGAACCTCAAAGGGACCTGATGAGATCAAGCGGTTGAGCTTCTCGAAATCCTCAAGACGGGCATCGTCGCCGACATACTGTTTGATATTCATGCCAGGGCGCGCTTTGGGCTGCGGCTGGACACCCCTGGGATAGGCGATTCGTCCACCATCGCGTAATGTCGCAAGGGCGCGTTCGGCCACTTCGCCGCCAGCGGTGAGCAGCGCCGCATCGATGCCGTGGGGCGCGAAAGCGCGGGAAGCGGATGCCACATCGTCTTTGCGTCCATCCACCGCCGCATCGGCTCCCAGGCGCCTTACGAGTTCTACCCCATCCTCACCCGAGGCGACAGCAAATACACGAGCCCCCATGCGCTTGGCCAGTTGTACCGCCAAGTGGCCGAGACCACCGCCAGCTCCGAAGATCAGCACCGTTTCATCCGGCGAAAGGTCGAGAACATTATCGAGCCCCAACAGGGCGGTAATCGCGTCGACTGGCATGGCGCCTGCTTCCTCGACAGTAAGTCCGTCAGGAATAGGGACCACATGGCCAGCGTCGACAGCGACATACTCGGCATAGAAGCCGCCCTTGGGATTGATGTGGTGGTCGGCATAGACGCGATCGCCCACCTGGAAGCGAGTGACGTTGCTTCCCATCGCTACCACAGTGCCTGCCCCCTCGAAGCCGATCACGTAGGGGAATGTCGGTTCGGCGCCATACCGCTCGCAGAAGAGCTGGCGGAAAGCCCCGTCGCGCTCCCACATGTCCCACACGCCGACACCTATGGCCATGAGTCGAATCAGTACCTCATCGGGGCCGATGTCGGGAACGGGCAGAGTTTGCCAAGTGAGTACTTCAGGCCCACCGAATCGGTCGATAGCGACGGCTTGCATGGTGTCCGGAATCGATTGGGACATGACACACCTCGTTGGTAGCTGGGATTGAATCCTTACCGTATCCGACGCAGAATCGTTCCGATATATGAATGAGTGGATAGATAATTTCCGAAAAATGGATAAATCAGATATCACGCTGGAGAGGATGCGCAGCTTCGTTCGGGTTGCCGAGCGAGGGAGCCTGTCGGCGGTCGCACGAGAAATAGAAGTCGGGCAATCGACGATCTCACGACACCTGCGGGAACTCGAGGAAGCCGTCGGCGTGCCTCTACTAAGCCGGACCACTCGACGAGTCACGCTTACGGAGGAAGGAGCCCGTTACTATTCAAGCTGCATTCAGATTCTGCGGCTTCTGGAGCAGGCCAATGACGAGGTGCGCGGCACACGCGGCGCGACGGCCGGTACCATTCGAATCTCCTGCACGGCCGCCTTCGGCGTCCTGCACCTCAGCCGATTGATCTACGGCTTCCAGGATCAATTTCCCGACATAGGGATTGATCTGAGCTTCACCGACGAGCGGGTCGATCTTGTACGGGAGGGAGTGGATATCGCGCTTCGCCTGGGACCGCTCACCGACAGTTCCATGAAGCTGAGAGCCATCGGTGAATGCACGCGCCTGCTCGTGGCCGCACCCGCGTACCTGGCAAAGCGGCAGATACCGACTGTCCCACAGGATCTGGCTCAGCATGAAGGCGTTCGCATGTCGAACGTGGCAGGTAGCAACACGCTGGTTCTGCAAGGCCCAGACGGCGAACGCCATGGAGTACCGTTCGGAGGACGCCTACGGGTCGATCATGGGCTCGCCGCGCGAGAAGCCTTTGTCGCCGGGCGTGGCATTGGACCTGCCCATCAGTGGCTAGTCGACGATCTCCTGGCCGCCGGCAAGCTCAAGACAATCTTGCCGGAATACTCGCTTCCCCCCGTTCCCCTGAGCATGCTGATCGTCCCGGAACGGGCGAACATCGCCCGGGTCCGGCTGCTGATCGATTTCCTTGTCGAGCGGATTCGCGGTATCCCCGGGGTCAATTCCCCTTAGCCTCGCGATAAAGCTCGTCGATGACTGCGGCCCGGTTCTCGAGCGCGGCACGCTGTTTGATTGAGCCCTTGACGATGACGAGTGGGGTCAGCATCGACTAGCTCCTGCATGAATGGAGCCCCCGCTCAGCGGTTGTCTGCTGCCATCTCCCTCCCTTGCGGCGACTCCCCCTGCATCTGCAGAGGTTTTTTTCGACTTTCCCTTCCATAGCATGATCCTCGTACCTCTCCACCCAAGAAAGGACGACCCCATGCGTAGCGCCTACAAGAACAACGTCATCGCCCTTGCTGCACTGGCCACACTCTATTCGACCGTTGCCCTGGCTTCCCCCTCACAAGCGCCCGACAGCGAGTGGACAACGGAAACGCTGGTCAGCTCCCGGGCCAACATGTTCCATCCCGCCCTCAACCACCTGACGTTCCAGTCCTTGGACAAGATGTTCTCCACAAAGGCTGTGGAGGCCTCGTCCGCCCCATGGGGCCTGGAAAAAAGCCCGATGGAGATCGACGAGACCTTCACGCTGGAGGGCGAGGACGTCTCCCTCGAGGCGTTTCTGGAAGGGACGAGAACCAATGCCCTGCTCGTTCTCAAGGATGGGAAGATCGCCTACGAGCGCTATCGCAATGGGCTCGACGAGGCGACCCCGCACGCCGTCTTCTCAGTCTCCAAGTCGATCCTCGCGACCCTGATCGGCTTTGCCGTCGAGGACGGCAGCATCGCCAGCCTCGACGACAAGGTGGTCGATTATGTGCCGGCCCTGGCTGGCAGCGGCTACGAGGATGTCAGCATTCTCGAGGTATTGCGCATGCGCTCCGGGGTGGCCTGGGAAGAGGTGTACGAGTTCGGGGGCAGCACCCAGCTCACCGAGGTTCACGACAACGCCCTGGTCGCTTACCGCTACCGCTGGTGCGACTACGCGGCCTCATCCTCCGAGCGCCAATACGAGCCCGGCGAAAGGTTCAATTACTCCACCCTGGATACCAGCGTGCTCGGCTGTGTGCTGGAGGGTGCCGTCGGCACGACGGTGGCCAACTACATGACGGAAAAGCTCTGGCAGCCCGCCGGCATGGAGTTCGACGCCTACTGGATCATGGACGGCCCGGAGCCCGTCGGGAACGAGTTCTACGGCGCCGGCTTCAACGCCACGCTGCGTGACCTCGGGCGCTTCGGCCTCATGATGCTCGACATGGGCGAGGCCAACGGCGTCCAGGTGCTATCCAGGGATTGGGTGGAAAGCGCCACCGTCTCCGATCCCGGCTACGAGCGCATCTCGGAAGACGCTTCCATCGGTTATCAGTACCAGTGGTGGACCTTCCCCGAGCGGGAGGCTTACTCCGCCATCGGCATCTACAACCAGTTCGTCTACATCGACCCCCTGAGCCGAACGGTCATCGTCAAGCTCAGCCACACGCCCGATGCCCAGGGCTGGGAGGACGACACCCTGGCCTTCTTCGAGAAGATTTCACACCTCACCCCTTAGTTGCAGCGAAGCACCACGCACTCGGGAGGCCTTCTTACCCTGGAAGGCTTTCCGCCCCCTCATGGGCTCAAGCCTCCCCAGCGCTCACTGCAAGCTCTCGACTTGTCACGACTCGATAATTTCAACAACAAGGTAGAAAGACATGAACAAGACATCGGCCTGGCTGGCTACCGGCGTTTTTTGCGCCGTCTCCCTCTCTGCGCATGCCTGGGAAATCGATGACGATTTCTCCCTCTATCTCGATATCAAGGCCCTCAGCGACTATCGTGCCGGCGGGGTCTCGATGACGAGCAACAACTCCGCCCTGTGGCTCGATGCCACCCTGGTCCACAGCAAGAGCGGAGGTCATGCCGGCATCTTCACCTCCAATATCGATTTCGGCACGGATGCCAACCGGGAGTTTGCCTACTACCTCGGCATCACGCGCCCCATCACGGAGAACTTGCTGGGCTCCTTCACTCGGATCGAGTTCGAATACCCTAGGGACAACCAGTTCAACTTCGGCGAGTGGATCGCGACACTCAGCGCTTACGGCGTCACCCTTGGCGTCAAGTACAGCGACGACATGAAGCCCGATGCCAAGCGCACCATCGCCTGGCTGGAGTATGGACACAGCCTCCCTCACGAGACGACGCTGAGTCTTCGCTACGGGTTGACGGATCAAAGCCGCGACATGTATGTCGACGATGACGGCTCCCGGCGCAGTACCTATTACGACTGGGAAATCGGTATCGGCAAGCACCAGTGGGGGCTGGACTGGCGCCTGGCCTATATCGACACCGACCTTTCCAGAACCGAGTGCGCCTCCGCCTTCGGCGCCAGCAACGTCTGCTCGGCGACGCTTGTGGGATCCATCTCCAAGCTTTTCTAGCCCTGGAGGAAAATGAGACTGGGGGAAGGCAACGCTTGGCTCACTCGCCGCCGGGATGACGAAGCGCCGAAATCAGCTCCACCTTGTTGCTGACCCCCAATCGAACGTAGGCATTGCGAAGGTAGGTTCTGGCCGTGGCGGGAGTGACGCCCAGCGTACGGGCCACCTCCTTGTAGGAGCTGCCCTGGGAGTAGAGCCTCGCGGCACTGAGCTCCCGCGGAGCGAGCAGGGAAGAGCGTCGGCGGGAACACATCATCAGGGAGACCAGCTCACCGCAGGGCTGCACCACGATCCCCCTCCGGCTCCCCAGGGACAAGGTGCAGGTCGCACGTCCCAGCATGTCGGATAGATTGTCCGGCAGATGGGAGCCCTGCCAGCCGGCATACTCCTCGTTGAGGGCCGCTCCCACTTCCCTGCCGATGTAGAGCAGTTCCCCCTTCCTGCTCGAGAGCGCATAGTCGTCCCAGTCGTTCGACATGCCATCGGAACGAACTGACATCAAATATGCTTTCCAACAGCGAGCCAGGTGCCGGACGAACTCCTCCATCAGGAGCGCATCGACATCGTCGAAGCCGAATCGGGACTTGCCTCGGTTGATCGACACGAAAAACAGCATACCGCTGGGAGGAAAATCCAGCGTCACGGCCATGCTATGGTAGATGTCATGACGCTCGCAGAACGCCCCCACCGCCGTTCTCGCCTCCTCCGGGCGGTCGCCCTGACACTCCCTGACGGCCTTGCCCAACCGAGAGATCGAAGCGTTCGCGAATCGGTCGAGGGTGGAGATGTCGTTCCACTCCTCGGCGAACGAAGGGCTCAGGCCCAGGCTGCCATGCATCAGGTTCTTCGCTGGCGCGTCCTGCGCGGAAACATACACCTGCCCCCACCACGCCGTATCGAAGCTCACGACATTAGCGAAGCCTTGAACGGCTTCGTGCAACCAGCTTCTCGATGCCGGGCATCGGGGTATCTCGGCCAACCCAAGCACTTCGTGGCTGAAGCGCTGCAGCACCCTCACATCGACCGCGGAACCACATGCCTTGCTGTTATTATTGTTCATATTGGTATCGCTCATGCCATTACTCTGCAGACTCAATCGAACCGCAGTACGCTCGGCGGCGGCGAATCGCGATAAAGCTCGTCGACGATGTCGGCCCGGTTCTCCAGCACGGCGCGCTGGTTGATCGAGCCCTTGTCGGTGATCTCGTGTGCATCCAGGCGCGGCGGTTCCTCGAGCAGCACCGCCCGACGCACCCGAGTGGAGCTGCCCGTGCTGTGGGCGTCCAGGTCACGCAGCATCTGCAGGAATCGCTCGCGCACCGGTTCGCTTGCCAGCACCGTGGCGGCATCGGTCTCGCTCCCCAGCCCTGACAGTTCGCGACACTTCTCAAGGTCCGGGAACACCATGACCGAGACATAGGGCTTGTCGAGCCCGGCGATCACCACGTCCTTCACATGGGGGGCACCGGCTTCGATGATACGCGCCCGCAGCGGCCCGACACTGACCCAGGTGCCGGTATCCAGCTTGAAGTCCTCGGAGATGCGTCCGTCGAAGCGCATGCCGCGCTGAGGGTCGTCCGGGTCGATGAACTTGACCGCATCGCCCAGGCAGTAGAAGCCTTCCTCGTCGAAGCTCTTCGCGGTGACCTCGGGCTGGCGCCAGTAGCCCGGCATCACGTTGGGGCCCTTCACCCGGCACTCCAGCTTGCCGCCGTTGGGCACCAGCTTGATCGTCACCCCGCGGGCGGGCAGGCCCACCACGCCGGACCTGGACTCCTCCAGCGAGGCGAACATCGCCGAGGGAGCGGTCTCGGTGGCCCCCAGGCCGGTCAGCATGCCCACCTTGCAGCCCAGGGTCTGGATGGCCAGGCGGTCGAGTTCGTCCCAGATGTGCTGGGAGAGCCCCGCCGCGGCGAAGAACATCAGGTTGAGGCGGGAGAAGAAGGTCTCGCGCAAGCTGTCCTCGCGCTTCAGGTAATCCACCAGGATCTCGAAGCCCTTGGGCACGTTGAAGTAGACCGTCGGGGCGATCTCGCGCAGGTTGGCGATGGTGGTCTCGAACTCGCCCGGCACCGGGCGGCCGTCGTCGATATAGAGGCTGCCACCGTTGTAGAGCACGATGCCGATGTTGTGGTTGCCGCCGAAGGTGTGATTCCACGGCAGCCAGTCCACCAGCACCGGGGGCTCGTCGCGCATGAAAGGCATCAGGGAGGCCAACATCTCCTGATTGGCGCAGAGCATGCGGTGGGTATTGATGACCCCCTTGGGCATGCCGGTGGAGCCGGAGGTGAACAGGAACTTGACGATGGTGTCGGGGGTGACGGCCCCGCGGGCTTCATCCACCGCCGCGGTCACGGGCGTATCCAGTAGCGTGTCGAAGGCGCTTATACCTGGAAATCCTGCCGGATCCACAGCCACGCAGTCGCAGTCGGCCGGCTGCACCGCCGCCAGGGCCGGAGCAAAATCCTCGGCCTTGTCGACCATCAGCAAGCCCGGCGTGAGCAGCTCGACGACATGGCGCAGCTTGCCGAAGTCGCGACTGACCAGCGAATAGGCCGGCGATACGGGGGCAAAAGGAACACCAACGTACATCGCCGCCAGCGCCATCAGCAGGTGCTCGATGGAGTTGCCGCTGAGGATGGCCAGGGGCCGCTCGGCGCTCAGGCCGTGGTTCAGCAGCCCTTGCGCCAGGCTACGTACTCGCGTCAGGGTCTCGGCATAGCTCAGGCGCTGCCACTCGCCGCCGGCATCGCGTCGTGCCACGAAGGTGCGGTCCGGTGCTTCGTGGGCCCAGCGCTCCAGGCAATCGAGCAGGGTGTCGGGATAGGCGCCGAGGGGTTCCTCGACGCTGAGAAGTCGGGTTCCGTCATCGCGCAGAGTCAGCTTGGCAGTGGCGGTGCCCAGGTGGACATCGCGAAAGGAGTGAGACATGGGCGCTCCGGCTGTTTGTGATCGTTATCAGCATCGAAAGGGGCATCTCGCTACCCTCGGCATGGGAGCCTTGGTAACATGGAGTCCAGTATTTTTTTAAATTGTTGGTGTGTCAAACATTTCGCCAGCATAACATTATAGTTCGATGAGCCGAAGGCATATAACGAAAGCTTTCCAATCAAAGGGATAGGCGCGGAAAGGCGTATATGGGAGACGGTTGTCCTGGCTGAGCTGCGACTAAAGTTGATGCCCTCGCGGGCCTCGCCGACCTGTATCCGATAGGCTATTCGCTGCTTACCGCTTCATGGCTCACCCAACGTCAGGGCCGACCAACCTATGAGCAACGACGACCAGAACGGTATCGACTACTCCATGCTGCAATCGCGTCTCGGCTACAAGCTACGCCGAGCGCAGCTCGTCTACTTCGACGTGTTCTTCGAAGCCTGTGCCCAGGAAGGCATTACCCCGGGGCTGTTCAGCATCCTCGCCATCATCTATCACAACCCGGGGCTTACCCAGTCCGCGGTTTCCACGGCCCTGGATGTGGACCGTTCGGCCATGGTGGCGGCCATCGACAAGCTGGAGAGCATGGAGGTAGTGGAGCGTCGCAAGTCGAAGAACGACCGTCGCTCCTATGCGCTCTACCTGACGGAAAAGGGCAAGACCTTCACCGAACGGCTCAACCGCAAGGTCGCCGCGGGGGAAGACAACTTCGACAGCTTCATGAAGGAAGGTGAGCGCGAGTGGCTGCTCGATCTTCTCGACCGCATCATCGCGGCCCGCAAGGGAGGCTGATGCCAGCCTCCCATCATCATCGGATATAGCCAGATCGGCTAAATGGGCCTAGATGGGGTAGTGCCGGGGCCCGAGCTGGATCGTGATCCAGCGCAGCTCGGTGAACGCCTCGATGCCCGCCTTGCCGCCGAAGCGCCCGTAGCCGCTCGACTTGGTGCCGCCGAAGGGCATCTGCGGTTCGTCGTGCACCGTGGGGGCATTGATGTGGCAGATGCCCGATTGGATCCGTCCGGCCACCTTCATTGCACGTGCCGTATCGCGACTGAACACCGCCGCCGACAGGCCGTACTCGCTGTCGTTGGCGACCCGAACGGCCTCCTCCTCGCCCTCGACACGCATCACCGCCACCACCGGCCCGAAGGACTCCTCGCTGTAGAGGCGCATTTGCGGCGTCACGCCATCCACCACCGTAGCCGGCATGACCACCCCTTCTGCCTTGCCGCCACTGGCGAGCCGCGCCCCGTGGTTCACGGCATCGTCGAGCAAGCCATTGAGCTTCTGCCCCGACTCGGCGTTGATCAGGGTGCCCAGCGCATTGCCCTCCCCGCGCGGATCGCCGGCCTTGAGCGCCGCAGCCCGCACGGCCAGCTTGTCGACGAAGGCGTCGGCCACCGAGGCATCGACGATCAGCCGCTCGGTGGACATGCAGATCTGCCCCTGGTTGAAGAAGGCACCGAAGATCGCCGCGTCCACGGCGGCGTCCAGGTCGGCATCGTCTAGTACCAGGAAGGGCGCCTTGCCGCCCAGCTCCAGCAGCACCGGCTTGAGGTGGCGCGCCGCCTTCTCGGCGATGATGCGCCCCACCGGAGTGGAGCCGGTGAAGTTGATGCGTCGTACGGCGGGATGCGCGATCAGCGCCTCGACCAGCTCGGGCGCGTCGGCCGGGGCGTTGGTGATCACGTTGACCACGCCCTCGCCGAGCCCCGCCTCCACCAGCACCTCGCCGATCAGGTGATGGGTCGCCGGGCACTGCTCCGAAGCCTTGAGGATCACCGTGTTGCCGCAGGCCAGCGGCGTGGCCACGGCCCGGGTGCCGAGGATGATCGGCGCGTTCCACGGCGCGATGCCGACCACCACGCCGCAGGGCACCCGCACGCCCATGGCCAGGTTGTCAGGCACGTTGGAGGGAATCACGTCGCCCTGGATCTGGGTGGTCAGCGAGGCCGCCTCGCGCAACATGCCGGCGGCCACCATCACGTTGAAGCCGGCCCAGGCCGGTGTGGCGCCGGTCTCGTCCACCATGCGTTCGATGAACTCGGCCTGGCGTGCCTCCATAAGCTCGGCGGCCTTGAGCAGCTTGCCGCGCCGCTCGCCGGGGCCGCTCTGCGACCAGCTTTCAAACGCCTTTCCTGCAGAATCGGCGGCCGCCTTGGCGTCCGCAACCGAGGCGGCCGCCGCCGTGGTCGTGGTCTGGCCAGTAAAGGGGCTGGCGCGCTCGAAGGTCGCGGATTCCTGGGCGGGCCGGGATTGGCCGCCAATCAGCAGGTCCAGGGTATTCATGGCGAACTCCTCATTGTTGTAGTGACGATTCCTAACGCCGTATGGCCGAGCGCAGGCACCTTTCGGACAGAGCCTAGCACTTACGCCTCGCACTGCTCGCGCAGGCCCATGGCTTTCTCGTAGATGGCGCGGGCCTCATCCAGGCCACGCTCCTCGAGCCGCTTGAGGTAGTTCTCGGTGCCCTCCTCAAGCGGACCTGACCATTCAGGGTCATTGAGTGGGTCTTCGACGACGTGGATGGTATCGCCCTGGGCCACGGCCTCCTCGCGCCCGGCCTTGTCGAGCTCGTCGAAAACCCGCCCCGCCTGCTGGGCCCAGGCCATGCCACTGTTCTCGTCGATCACCGCCTGCATCTCGGGGGAGAGCCGCTCAAAGCTCGCCTGGCTCATCGTCGCCACGATGGCGCCGGCATAGTACGGCACCTGGAGGTGGTACTTCGTCAGCTCGTTGATGCGGAACACCTTCATCGCCTCCCACGGGAAGCTCAGGCCATCCATCACCCCGCGCTGCAGCGAGGTGAAGATGTCGGGCGCCGGCATGCCCAGGGGCTGGGCGCCCATGCTGGCGAGCATCTCGCCGGCCACCTCGCTGGGGCGACGGATGCGCAGCCCCTCTAGGTCGGCCGGCGTGCGGATCTCGGTATCGCGGGTATGCAGGTAAGCCGGCCCGGTGGTGAACAGGAACAGCACGCGGGTATCGTCGTACTCCCCGGCGATATCGCCTTCATCAAAGAGCGTCTGCAGGATGCACGCGCCCTGGGAGGCGCTGTTGACGATCCCGGGTAGCTGCACGATCTCGGTGAGCGGGAACCGCCCGGCGGTGTAGCCCTGCAGCGTGACGGCGATATCGGCGATGCCGTTGACCGTCGCGTCATAGGCCTGGTCGGCCTTGCTCAAGGTCTGCGAGGGGTACATCTCGACCTTGAGTTCGCCGCCGGAATCCTGCTCCACCTGTTCCGCCCAGGCGCGGTAGATCTCCTGGTTGACCGCCGAACCCTCCGGCCACAGATGTGCCATGCGCAGCGTGGTTTCCGCGCCGGCCGAGGCGCAAAGTCCCAGCGCGGAAGTGGCAAGCAGCAGGCGTGAAATGGCGTGTTTCATGACGGTGTCCTCTTTGTCGTTGTATTGGTTATGTGATGGGGCTCAGGTAGGCAGGGTCGGCACCTCGATCAGCAGCGGCCGGTCCATCGCGAAGCCCTCCTGCAAGGCAGCCTCCAACGCCTGCCGCGAGTCGGCCAGGCGCGCCTCGACCCCGTAGCCGCGTGCCAGCGCGCAGAAATCGATGCCCGGCACGTCGAGCCCGGGTGCGTCGTCTACCGCCATGTGACGGGCGAAGCCGCGCAGGGCGCCGTAGGTATCGTTCCTGAGGATGATCAGCACCGCCGGAATGCGGTACCGCGCGGCGCTCCACAGCGCGGTGATGGCGTAGCTGGCCGAACCGTCGCCGATCACCCCGATGACCTGGCGCTGCGGCTGGGCGAGCTGCACACCGAGCGCCGCCGGCAGGCCGAAGCCGAGCCCACCCGCAGCGGGAAAGAAGTAGCTGCCGGGCTGGCGCATCGCGACGCGCTCCCAGAAGATCTCCACCGTCGAGGTCGATTCCTTGACGTAGATGGCATCCTCCGGCGCCAGGGCATCGAGGGTGTCGAACACGTTGGCCGGGGCCAGGCGCCCCTCGCCATCCTCGGCCGCTGCCGGCTTGGGCAGCGGCTCGGGCATGGCCCGCTCGCTCGGCGCGATGTGCGGCAGTAACGCCTCGAGCGTGGCGTGAACGTCGCCCACCAACGCATCGCCCATGGGGGCGCGGGCCGCCTCGTTGGCGTCCCCGGTCATGTGCACCAGCCGCGCCCCCTCGGGCAGGTAACGCCCCGGCGCGTACTTGTGATAGCGAAACACCGGGGCGCCGACGACCACGACCAGGTCGTGCCCCTCCAGCTCCGCGGCGATGCCGGCAATGGCCGCCGGCAGCACGCCGCGAAAACAGGGGTGGCGATTGGGGAACGGGCAGCGCGAGGCGGAAGGCGCCACCCACACCGGCAGGCGCAGGCGTTCGGCCAGCTCCACGGCCAGCCCATTGGCCTGGCGAGCGTCGACCTCGGGCCCCAGCACCAGCACCGGGTTGTCGGCGGCATTGAGCCGCTGAGCCAGCCGCTCGAGCTGCGCGGGCGACGGCACACCAGCGTGGTCGATCTCGCGCTCGATCACCAGCGCGGCGTCCTCGCCGGCTTCGCGATCCCAGTCGTCGTGGGGAATCGAGACGTAGACCGGCCCGCGCGGCGGCAGCGAGGCGCTGTGGATCGCCTGGCTCAACGCCCGCGGCACGTCCTCGGGGCAGGCCGGCTCGTAGCTCCACTTGACCAGCGGCTTGGGCAGCTGCGGCGCCTCCACGTTGGCCAGCATCGACTCCACGCCGATCATCGAGCGCGCCTGCTGCCCGGCGGTGATCACCAGCGGCGAGTGGGAATACCAGGCGTTGGTCAGCGCGCCCATGGCGTTGCCGGTGCCCGCCGCAGCGTGCAGGTTGACGAATGCGGGCCGGCCGCTTGCCAGCGCGTAGCCGTCGGCCATCCCGGCCACCACGCCTTCGTGCAGGCCGAGCACATAGCGGAAGTCCTCGGGAAAGCCCTTGAGAAAGGGCAGCTCGTTGGAGCCGGGATTGCCGAAAACGGTGGTGATGCCCTGGCGGCGCAGGAGTGAATAGGTGACGGCGTGAACGCTCGGCATGCTCGATTCCTTGTTCTTGTGCAGTACGTGTCTTCACGCTAGTCGCCGCTGCTACAATCAAGCAAATCGATACTCTTTCTATCAAAAATAAAGTGTGTCTATGCGATGAATCACATCGACCTCAACCTCATGCGCACCTTCGTGCTGCTGTACGAAACCGGCAGCGTGACCCAGACGGCCGAGCGCCTATACGTCACCCAGCCCTCGATCAGCTATGCGCTGGCCCGGCTACGCGACCTCTTCGAGGACCGCCTGTTCGTGCGCACCCGCCAGGGCATGGAACCCACCATTGCCGCCCGCCAGCTCTACCCCTCGCTGCGCGATGCCCTGCAGCAGCTCCAGGACACCATCGAGAGCAGCCGCGACTTCGACCCGGCGACCTGCACCCGCCGCTTCCGGCTGGCGCTGACCGACCTGGGGGAAATGGCGCTGCTGCCGAAGCTCATGAGCCACCTGCACGACCAGGCGCCGCAAGCCGAGCTGGAAGTGGTACCGCTGGAGATCGAGCACGCCGAGGAGTGGCTGGCCGCCGGCCGGGTCAACGCGCTGATCTGCAGCCGCCCGCTGACAGGCGCGGCGATTGCGCGCCATGTGCTCTTGAGGGATCGCTACGTCTGCCTGCTCAACCAGGAGCGCTTCGGCAAAGGCCCACTGACCCGCGAGCGCTTCATCGCCGCCCGCCACGTCGCCGTGACCTCCTCTTCCGGGCATGGAATGGCCGAAGAAGTGATGCGCCAAGAGGGTATACAGCGCAAGGTGAGCCTGGAGATCCCACACTTCTCGGTGCTGCCACGGGTGCTCCACGACAGCGACCTGATCGCCATCATGCCGCTGCAGGTCGCCGCCAGCTTCACCGAAGGCTCGCCGCTGACCATCCATGAACTGCCCTTTCACGTGCCCGAGTTCGAGGTCGCGCTGCACTGGCAGGCCCAGGCCAGCCGCTCCCCGTCACAGCGCTGGTTCTGCGAGAGCATTATTGAGGCGATCGGGGAGCGGGAGGGAGCCGCGTTCACCGATTAGCAGCCAGCACCACCGCGAGGCCTTCCTGCAGGTCTTTGACGAAATAAGCGGGCACCTCCAGCGACGGAAAATGCCCTCCCTTTTCGGGCGTCCTCCATCGCACGATCTGCCGATAGCGCTGCTCTGCCCAGGGGCGCGGGCACTTCTCGATGTCGCGGGGGTATATGGTGATGGCTGAGGGGACATCGACCCGGAGTTCGGGGTCGAGCGCGTTAACTCCGCCGTGGCTTTCATAGTAGATGCGGGCCGCCGAGGCGCCGGTCCGCGTCAGCCAGTAGAGGGTGACGTCGTCAAGAATGCGATCTCTGGAAATCGTCTCGAACGGGCTATCGTCGGTATCCGTCCACTCGGCAAACTTGTCGAGAATCCAGGCCAGAAGCCCGATGGGTGAGTCGACAAGCGAGTAGCCGATGGTCTGCGGTCGGGTCGCCTGCTGCTTCGCATACGCCGCGCGGTAGAGCCAGAAGTCGCGGGTGTCCTCGGCCCATTGGCGCTCGGTCGCCGTCAGGCCGTCCATCGTCAAATCGGGCGGTGCCTGGGCCAACGTTGTGTGGATGCCGAGAACGTTTGCAGGGAACTTGCCGCCGAGCACAGTGGTGATGACACCTCCCCAATCGCCGCCGTGGGCGACGAACTTGCCGTAGCCGAGCCTTTCCATCAGTTCCACCCAGGCGGCTGCGATCTTACCGGCACCCCACCCGGTAGTGGCCGGTTTATCGCTGAAGCCAAAGCCCGGCAGCGACGGGACCACGACGTGGAACGCCGGCGTGTCTGGATCTTTCGGCTCTGCCAGTTCGTCGGCGATATCGATGAACTCGGCAATGCTCCCCGGCCAGCCGTGCGTCATGATCAGGGGAGTGGCATCGGCGCGAGCGGATCGGCGGTGCAGGAAGTGGATGCCGAGACCGTCAATCGTGGTGCGGAACTGGCCGATACGCTCAAGGCGCGCCTCGAACGACCGCCAATCGTACTCGGTGCGCCAGTAGTTCACGATATCGACGAGGTCGGCGAGAGGAACACCCTGATCCCAGCGGCGAGGATCGGGCGCGGGGCGATAGACCGTCTCGGTCTCCGGTAGCCGCGCCGCGGCCAGTCGCGCGCGCAGGTCGTCGAGGTCAGCATCGGTTGCACGGGCTTTGAATGCTTGAACGTCCCTGTTTAGGCGATTCATGAGTTTGTCCCTTCACTCTCAATGTTGGCACCGACGGTGACGGAACCGAAGGCACGACAAAGCGTTGCGCAATCCACGCCTGGCACCGCCAAACAGTTTGGCAAAAAATGCGGCGCGCAACCGGGCATTGCACCGCTCGATGTCACGCATTTTTGGGTCCGGGTTATGGAAGGCCATGACTGTCACCACTGCTGTATCAAGCACACTGGAGGCATAGCATGGGGTCACAGCGCCTGTCGAGACGAGCAGTAGATGCACCCAGCGCTTCCGCCGGCACCCCAGGCGCCTAGCTGCTTAGCGCGGTTGGTCGAGTGCCCTCAACTCCCAGAAAGCCACCACCGCCAACGTGCCGACTACCAATATGGCTAGCGTCAGCACCGTCAGCCCGGTTGCAGTCAGTGCCAGCACGGCCAGCAACGCCAGGCCTACGCAGTGGGATAGCGGTACACGGCCCCAGGCAATGGTCTTGAACAGCAAATTGCCGATCAGATACACCGCCGGGCCGCCAATCAGTGCGCTGCCCCATTTCCAACCAGCCACATCCTGCGGATGAGCAAGCAGAAACTCAGCCCCCACGGCAGTCAGGATAATACCGGCCACTAATGGGATATGGGCGTAGGTATAGGCCAGTCGTCCCAGCGCACCAGGATTATCCGAGGTCTTGATCAGCTCTGCCGCACGCTGGTGGCCGAAGCGGAAGTAAATCCACCACAGCAGAATGGTGGTGACAAACGCCGTGACAAAGGCCAGGAACAGTGTCGGTGAAAGCTCCAACCTGGTCAGGGTATTGCCCATCACCAGAATGGTTTCGCCAAGGCAGATGATAATAAACAGCGCGCAGCGCTCGGCCATGTGCGCACCGGAAATTTCCCAATCTCGCCCCGTGGAACACCCCAGCACCGGCAGCCAAAACCCAACGGCGGCAGACAGGTATTCAATGCCCAAGGCTATGCCCCACAGCAACATACGGCGGTCGCCTTCATCCAGCGCCCCGGCCACCCAAAACACTCCGGCCAGTGCCAGCCAACTGGTGATGCGAATAAAATTTTGGTAGTTACGCTCATCCACTCCACGTAGCAGGCACATCACGACTGCCGAACGCCCCACCTGCATAACGGCAAAAGCAATACCAAAAATCAGCCCACGCTCGCCAAACGCCTCGGGGATGGAGGTGGAGAGCAGCAGGCCAACCAGCATCAACCCCAGAAACAGGCAGCGACTGATCCAGTGTTCCGGATTGATCCAGTTGGCCACCCAAGTGGTGTACACCCATACCCACCAGATTGCCAACACCAGCATAATGCCTTCGATAAACCCGCGAGGGGTGTAATGGTGCGCCAAGGTGTGAGAAAGCTGGATGATGGTAAATACAAATACCAGATCGAAGAAAAGTTCAATAAAAGACACATGATCGGCGTCGGCGCTGCCACGCTGGCGAAATAGATGGACAGGGCTCATTTACTGGCTTCCTGATGATCGTTCAAGGCACGGGCTATACGCGAATCCGGCACAAACCACAGCACGGCCACGGTCGCATACAACAGCCAGGACAATACCGGTTGAACGAACGCCAATCCGATACCCACGGCGTAGAGCACCGTTGAGGTTTTACCCTTCCAGTCGTAGCGAAAGGCATGACGCAGAGGGTGGTCATGCTCGTGCTGGTCGAGAATACGCTTTTGCAGATAAAAATAGGCCAGCGCCGCCATCAGCAACACCGCGCCATACACCGCGCTGGGCACAGGCGCAAAGGGGTAACTGCCCACCCAGCGCGTGGCAAAGGGAATCAGCGATAGCCAGAACAGCAGATGCATGTTGCCCCACATCACCGCCGGACTGAGCTTGCGGCAGGCCGAGAGCAAGTAGCTGTGGTTATTCCAGTAAATGGCGATATAGACAAAGCTCAGCGCAAAGCTTAGCAGCACCGGCCATAAAGCCAGAAGATCCGACAGTTGGTCACCGGTGGTGACAGTAATGTCGAATACCATGATCGTTATAATAATGGCCAATAGGCCGTCAGTCAGCGCTTCAACTCTTCCGGTATTCATCTTGGTCTTTGTTCGCTCTCATGGGATGGAAGAGAATACTGCCTGTCACTCGCGCCGGATGACTATCGCTTTATTATTCACAGCCGTACTGCGATTATCGGTTCCAATTACAAATGTACATGTGATCTCAGGCTAGCCGCCTGGTCTGGCTTGCACCAGAGGCTCAAATCAACGCAAGCCAGATAGATGATATGCGCAAATGACCACGCACCGAAAGTCGGCCCGTGGTCGTGAAAGGGGTAAGGGATTGAGGCAATGGCGGCCTAGCTCTCCATCGCCGCGAACGCTTCGGCGATGGTGGGCGGCGCCGTGGGGCGGGCGTACATCGCCTTCAGGTAGTCCTTAAGCCTGGGTGCGTCGCCAAGCATTTCCTCTTCGTTGGCCCAGTCCAGGGTGTAGGCGGCGTTGAAGTCGGCGACGCTGAGCCGGTCGCCGACCACGCACTCGCGCTCCTGCATGTGATGTTCGAGCACCGCTACCATCTCCAGGCACTCCTGCCTGGCCAGGTCGACGTCCTTAGGCAGGCGCTTCTCGTCCGGGTAAACGAAGGTGTGGCGAGCGATACGCCATAGCGGCTGCTCGATCTCCGTCACCAGAAAGAAGTTCCAGCGATACATCTGGGCTCTCTCTTCCACAGTGTTCGGAATGAACCCCGCCTGTGGATATTTTTCGGCCAGGTAGAGCTGGATCGCGGCCGATTCGGTGATGATCTGGTCACCGTCAACCAGCACGGGGACCTTGGCGGCAGGGTTGAGCGCGAGGAAATCGGGCTGGAGATGTTCCCCTTGCATAAGGGCCACCGGGACCAGCTCATACTCCAGGCCCAGCTCATTGAGCAGCCAGATGACGCGCAGTACGCGAGTCGGCGGCGTTCCATAGAGTTTCAACATTTTCCGGCTCCATCGGTTGGCAGGCCTCTGCTGTTTTGCAGGCCTCCTGATCCTGTCGAGCGGGTGCAGGGGGAATCGACACTAGTGGGTGGAAGGTATCGCTGCCTGAGAACTCGAGATTCGGCCGCGTGCTCATTCGCAAACGAGAAGAGCCAGCGCAATAAATGCGCTGGCTCTTCTTGTCGTGTCATGCTGCCGGGCCGCCCTGGGCCAAGCGCGGCCTTCGCCGTTAGAGATAAAAGTTGTTGCGCAAACAGGGCTTGTGCTGCTGGTAGGCGCGCTCTGTCATCCGTTCTAGCAGACGATAGGCGGCCCGACCGATGCGCTTGATCAGTGGAGCGCTGGTGTTGGGGGCGGTCGCACTGTGGGGAAGCGTCTGGGTGGTCATGGTGGCGTTTCTCGGTTATTTCATAAGGATGCTAACAGAATAGCCGAGATTTAGACTTTGGTCTAACCTATTCGCCTTTAGTCGCACATGCTCGCCAGCGCAGCCTCAAAAACGAGAGCCAGCACAATGCGCTGGCTCCCTTGCTGCCGGCCCCCTAAGGGCCGGCTTCGCTATGGTGCCGCCGAATCAGAAATCGAAGCGCTTAGAAGTCGAAAAAGACGGTCTCGCCTTCGCCCTGCAGCTTGATGTCGAAGCGGTAGCGCACCTTGCCGTCGGCCTCTTCGCGCTTGGCGATGAGGGTTTGCCGGCGGGTCGGCGATTCGATGCGCGAGAGCACGGGGCACTCGGCGTTGGCGTCGGCTTCGTCCTCGAAGTAGAGGCGGGTCTGCAGCTGAATGTTCACCCCGCGGGCGAAGATCGCGAGGTTGATGTGCGGCGCCATGAACTGGCCGTTGGGGTGAGCTACCGTGCCAGGCTTGATGGTGGTCAGCGACCACTCGCTACCCTCGTCGGCGGTGGTGGCGGTACGCCCGAAGCTGTTGAACGGTTTCTTCAGGTCGAACTCGGGCTGGTAGCAGCCCTTGCTGTCGGCCTGCCAGGCCTCGAGCAGGGCGTCGCGCACCAGGTCGCCGTTGCCGTCGATCACGGTACCGACCACCTCGATGTGCTCGCCCTCGGCCTCGGGACTGGCCATTCGGCTCCAGATCTCCTCGTCTCGCTCGGGCAGGCCGGCCACGTGAAGGGCCAGGCCGATGTGCACGTAGGGGCCGGCGGTCTGGGAGGCGGTCTCGCGCAGCATCAGCTCGCTGCAGGGTTGGGAATTCGGCTGTTTCATCTGGTTGCCCCTTGCTGGTTCTCGAACCCGCTTACTGGTTTTCAAAGAAGGTCTGCAGTTCGCCGCGTACCACCAGGTCGAAGCGGTAGACCAGGCAGTCCATGGGCTTGCTGCGCGCCATGTCGAGGCGCCCGATCATGGTCTCGACCGCGTCCGGATCCTTGAGGGTGTGGACGATGGGGCACAACGGAATCAGTGGATCGCCCTCGAAATACATCTGGGTGATCAAGCGGGTGGAGATTGAGGGTCCCATCACCGAGACGTGGATGTGCGAGGGGCGCCAGCTGTTGGGGTCGTTTGGCCAGGGGTAAGGGCCGGGCTTGATGGTGCGGAAGCGGTACCAGCCCTGCTCGTCGGTCAGGGTGCGGCCCACGCCGCCGAAGCCCGGATCCAGCGGCGCAAGATAGCCATCCTTCTTGTGGCGATAGCGTCCGCCGGCGTTGGCCTGCCACATCTCCACCAGGGTATGCGGTACCGGCTTGCCGAACTGGTCGACGACACGCCCGAACATGATGATGCGCTCTCCGACCGGCAGGCCAACCGCCCCTGCCAACGCGGGGTCTTCGCGATAGTTGAGCAGCAGGTCGTTGTCGTGGGGGCCCATGCGCAGGTGGCGAAAGCTCGGACCGGAAAGCTCGGAGGTGCTGGCTTGCTGCATACTGACCAGCGCCTGCTGCGGCGAGCGGGCCACGCTGGTCTTGTAGCCGGGGGCGTAGGCCGGGGGGTGCCAGTTGCGGTCGCGCTCTACGAAGCGCTTGTTGTGATCTTGCATGGTGGTCGTCTCTTGGGAGAGTGGTCTTGTCTCGCCCAGTGTGGCGTCTTGTCGCAGGTGCGCCAATTGACGACTCGGGCAGCCCCCATAACCGCTGGGTTATGCTGCGCTGCCGCTATAACGGCTACCTGGCACGGCTACCCGAGCCGCGCCCGGCGCTTACCTCACGCAGCACCTCGCAGAAGGCTTCCCGCGCCAGCGAGGCTTCCATGCTGGCATTGAAGCAGAGCCCCACGGAGCCGCCTTGCGCTTCCAGGTCGATGGCTAGCCGACACAGCCGCCCTACCGACACGTCCTCGGCAATGGCCTCCTCGGGGGCGACCCAGATGGCGTCACTCTCCAGGGTGTAGCGTCGGCTGATGGGCAACGAGAGGGTCTCCAGCCGCTGGCTCATCAATGTCAGCGAATGACGCACGCAGAAGCTGTCGACCTGCTGGCGCAAGGTGGTCTGGGGCGGCGGCAGCACCCAGGGGAAGTCGCCCAGCCGGGCGGCTTCGAGGGGCGCGGTGCCTGCCAGGGGGTGGCCGCTGCGCACACAGAGTAGCAGCGGCTCGTAGTAGAGGTGCTCGAAGGCCAGGTCGCGGATTTCGCGGGCCTCGGTCATGCGCCCGACGACCAGATCGAGCTCGCCACGGCGCAGTCGCGAGAGCAAAAAGGCGCTGGAGCCGGTTACCACGTTCACACCCACCTCGTTCTGCCCGTCGGGCTCGGCATGCCAGCGCCGGATGGCCTCGGGCAACAGTTGGCTCTCCACCGTGGAGAGCGCACCCACGCGCAGCCAGCGGTCGCCGCGGTGGGTATCGCCGACGGCAGCCACGCCTTCTTCCAGGGCGCGCATGGCCGGCCCGGCGTGGCGCAGCAGGGTCAGGCCCGCCTGGGTCAGCGCCACGCCCTGGGGCGTACGTTCGAACAGTGAAGCGCCGAGACTCTCTTCAAGCTCGCGAATGGTCTTGGAGATACCCGGCTGGGTGATCGCCAGCCGCTCGGCGGCCCGGGCGAAGCTGCGCTGGCGGGCCACTTCGAGGAAGGCCTGCAGGTGACGCAGCTTGATGCGGGCGTTGAGCATGCGGGTTTCCTACTGACGGGAAGCGAGCAGCCGCGGGGTGACGGCCATGGCCACCAGGCTGATCAGCAGCGTGGGCAGGAAGGCCAGCACCACGGTGCCTGACATGTCGTTGAGCCAGCCGCCCACCACGGTGATGGCGAATACCAGAAGGTACCCGAAGAACAGCATGCCGGCCATCAATCGGGGCAGCGCCTCGAGGCGCACCAGCCACGCCGGCAGCGCCAGCACGAAGATGAACAGCGCGCTGGTGAAGAAGCCGAAGACACCGGAAGCCCACACCACGTGGCCCCCCGGCAGCCAAAGCATCAGCGGCAGGGCCAGCAGCGCCAGGGCGGTGATGCCGATCAGCGGCCGGGGCCGGCCCATCAGCCGGTCGGCGTAGAAGATCAGCAGCGCCGAGGAGAGCATCTGGGCGCCGTTGAGCGCGGTGAGGCTGGGCGCCAGCAGCGACAGGCGTTCACTGGCCTCGAGCAGCGGCGGCAGGAAGACGTTGCCGGTGAAGTAGAGCGCCGCCGCCGCGCCGAGCAGGGCCACAAGGCGCCACATACGCACGTCGCGTGGATCCGGCAGGGTCAGGCTCGCGGCGCGGGAGCCGTTGGCCATGGCCGGAAGGTGCCGACAGCCGACTCTCAGCGCCAACATCAGCAGCGGCACCGGGGCGACCCACAGGGCAAAGGCCCACTGCCACTGGGCACCGAGCCAGGCCGCGGCCATCGGCCCGGTGGCGCCCGCCGCCAGCAGCTCGCCCACCAGCAGGCCGTTGGTGTACACCGCCGAGGCGCGCCCGATGCGGCCGGGCGCCCACAGCTTGGCGATTACCGGCATCGCGGTTTGCATGAAGGCGATGCCCACCCCCATCAGCACGGTCGCCAGCAGGAAGGGCAGGAAGCCCTCCGGCAGGCTACGCAGTGCGCTGCCGATGGCCATGATCGCCAGCCCCAGCAGCATGCAGGAGCGTGTACCGACCCGCGCCAGCAGCCACCCTGCCAGCAAGGCACCGAAGGCCAGCGTGACCAGCGGCAGGCTGGTGGCGATTGCCACGTCGCTGCTGGAGAAGCCCAGCACCGCCTTGAGCTGGGGGATCAGCGGCGGCACCACCAGCACCGTGAGGCGCAGGTAGAGCCCCAGGCACCACAGCAGGCCGTAGGCCAGCAGCGCCTGGCGCAGCTCGCTCGGCGGTGGTGAGGTGGTGTCCTGCGCCATGGCCTGCTCTCCTGCGTTCAAAATATTCTGCTCCTAAAGCCGAAACCGGCCAGAAGGCCGGTTCGGATCATGCCATGCGGCACGCCTTGTTAGCACCCTAACGAAGGTCTAGGGCTTCTCGCCCCAGCCCAGCTCTTTCGCCAACGCAAACGCATGGTTCGCCGCCGGCACGCCGCCATAGACGGCCACGTGCATCAGCACCTGGCGTAGCTCCGCTTCGCTGAGGCCGATGCGCTTGGCGGTCTTGAGGTGCAGTACCAGCTCCTCGCGCCCCAGCACGGCGAGGATGCCGGTGGTGATCAGGCTGCGCTCGCGCCGGGTGAGGTCGTCGTTGCTCCACAGCTCGCCCCAGGCCAGCCGGGTGATCATCTGCTGGAAGGGGGCGTCGAGACTGTTGGCGTTTTCGGTGGAGCGGGCCACGTGCTCCTCGCCAAGCACCTGCTTGCGGGTCTCGAGACCTTCGGCATAGCTCACGCCATGCTCGCCGACGCTTTCACGATCGGCGGCCATCCACAGCAGCAGTCGCTTGGCCGTGGCGGTGGGGTCCTCCACCGAGGGCACGTGGGCGAAGCCTTCGAGAATTTCCAGCGGCGCGCCGCCGCACTCGGCCGCCAGCGCCTGCAGGGTCTCGGGCGGCGTGGCTACGTCCTCGCTGCCGCCGAGCAGGTGCACGCTGACGTTCGGATGCTGCGCCAACGGCCCCTTCAGCTTGCCGCGGAAGTCGGTGCGGCCGAGCATCTCGCAAAGCCGGGCATAGGATTCGCCGTCGGTACGTGCCATCTGGGTGCGCCAGCCGGCTTCCAGGGCGGGTTCTGCCTTGAGCCTCTGGGCCGAGAACCAGCGCGGCACGATCTCGCCGGACATGGCCGCCAAGCCTTCGTCGCGCACACGCCCGGCGCGGGTGGTCCATAGTTCGCTGTTGCCGATGACCGCGCCGGTGTTGGTCAGCTTGGCGGAATAGAGCCGCTCGGCATGCTCGGCGATCAGCTGCTGGCCCACCACGCCGCCGATGGAGGTGCCGACGAAATGAAAGCGCGAGGCGCCGGCATGCTCGGCCAATGCCAGGGCCTCGCGGGCCAGCGCTGCCGGGGTGATCTCTCCGTCCGCCTCCGGCCAGGCCTGGCTGGCGCCGTGGCCGGGCAGGTCCCAGGTCAGCACTCGGTAGCGCGGCAACAGCGCCGGCAGCAGGTCGTCCCATACCGCCTGGGTCATGCCCAGCGGATGCGCCAGCACCACCAGCGGCAGCGCCTCGGGGCCGAGCAGGCGATAGGCGACGCTGCGGCCATCGACGTTCAGAAATGCCATGTTCCTTCTCCCAGCAGTGCAACGGGAAAAGCCGGCAGTTCGTCACCGCCGGCCTGGTTCCACTCTATTCTCTTAGGCCTTCTCGATCAGGGTCGCAATCCCCTGCCCCACGCCCACGCACATGGTGCACAGCGCATAGCGCTTACCGGTGCGCTGCAGTTCGTGAGCGGCGGTCATCAGAAGGCGGGCGCCGGACATGCCCAGCGGGTGGCCTAGGGCGATGGCCCCACCGTTGGGGTTGACCCGCGGGTCGTCATCGGCGAGCCCCAGGTCTCGCGTGCAGGCGAGTGCCTGGGCGGCGAAGGCCTCGTTGAACTCGAAAATATCGATCTCGTCCATCGTCACGCCGGTGCGCTCGAGCAGCTTGCGCACCGCCGGCACCGGGCCGTAGCCCATGATGCGCGGCTCGACGCCGGCGGTGGCCATGCCGATGATCCTGGCCATCGGCTTGAGGCCGTGCTGCTCCACCGCGGCCTGGCTTGCCACCAGCATGGCGGCCGCGCCGTCGTTGACGCCGGAGGCGTTGCCCGCTGTGACGCTGCCGCCCTCACGGAACGGCGTCGGCAGCCCGGCCAGCTTCTCCAGGGTGGTCTCACGCGGATGCTCGTCGGTATCGAACACCAGCGGCTCCTGCTTGCGCCGGGGAATCTCGATCGGCGTGATCTCGATGGCGAAGCGGCCCGCCTTCTGGGCGGCGGCGGCCTTCTGCTGCGAGCGCAGGGCGAAGGCGTCCTGATCCTCGCGGGAGATATTGAACTGCTCGGCGACGTTCTCGGCGGTCTCCGGCATGGAGTCGATGCCGTGGGCCTTCTTCATCAGCGGATTGACGAAGCGCCAGCCGATGGTGGTGTCCTCGATCTTCTGGCCGCGGGAGAAGGCGCTGTCGGCCTTGCCAAGCACATAGGGTGCGCGGGACATGGATTCCACGCCGCCGGCCAGGGCCAGTTCCATCTCGCCGGCCTTGATGGCGCGGAAGGCGGTGCCCACCGCGTCCATGCCGGAGCCGCACAGGCGGTTCATGGTGGTGCCGGGCACCGAGGTGGGCAGGCCCGCCAGCAGCGCCGACATGCGCGCCACGTTGCGGTTGTCCTCGCCGGCCTGGTTGGCACAGCCCATGAAGACCTCGTCGATGGCGGCCAGGTCGAGATCGGGCGCATCATTCAACACCGCCTTGAAGATGGTGGCGGCGAAGTCGTCGGGGCGCACGCTGGCCAGGGTGCCGCCGAAGCGGCCGATGGCGGTGCGCCGCGGATGGCAGAGAAAGACGTCAGTCATAAATAGAATCTCCTGTGATTCACGCTTAAAACGCGACGAATGCAGCCCGTTTCAAGGCGAATTTATGCGCCCGCGTGCTTACGCTCGGTCCTCGCCTTCAACTCGCGCAGGATCTCGAGTTCGTGGGCGCTGGGCTCGGGCGTGGTTTCGAGCGTGTCGGCGAAGCGGATCTCCCAGCCGGTGGCCTCGATCACGTCCTCGCGGGAGACGTTCGGGTGCAGCGATACGACCACCAGCTCCTTGGTCTCGGGGTCGGGCTTCATCACGCACAGGTCGGTGATGACCCGGGTCGGCCCCTTGCCGATGTTGGGCACGCCGTCGCGGCCCTTGCCGTCGCGGCCGAAGCCCAGGGTGGTGATGAAGTCGACGTCCTTTACGAAGGCGCGCTTGGAGTGCTTCAGGGTGATGAAGACCTCGCCGGCGTTGGTGGCGATCTCCGGCGCCCCGCCGCCGCCCGGCAGGCGCACCTTGGGATCATGGTAGTCGCCGATCAGCGTGGTGTTGAGGTTGGCGAAGCGGTCGATCTGGGCAGTGCCGAGGAAGCCCACGCTGACCTTGCCGCCCTGCAGCCAGTAGCGGAACATCTCCGGCACCGAGACGGTGGTCAGCGCCGATTCGCACAGCTCGCCATCGCCGATGGAGAGCGGCAGCACCTCGGGCTTGGTCTGTAGGGTGCCGGATTCGTAGATCAGCACCACCTCTGGCGCGTGGGTCAGGCGCGCCAGGTTGGCAGCCTCGCTGGGCAGGCCAATGCCGACGAAGCAGGTCATGCCGTTTTCGAGCGCGCGAGCGGCGGTGACGCTCATCATTTCCGCTGAGGTGTAATCGAGGCTCATCAGGCGTTCCCCCCTGCATTCATGACGTTCTCATCGATCCACCGGGTAAAGGTGTCACGGTCGCGAGCGATGGCGTCCCACTCTTTGTAGAAGGCGTTGTTGCGCGGGTAATAGCCGTGGGCATAGGAGGGCAGCGAGCCCTTCTCGGCCACGGCAATGGCGCTGACCGCCCAGCCCGGAATGATGCAGGCGTTGGGGTGATAGCCCGGCTCGGCGCGCAGGTCGTCGACGATCTCCTCGACGGTGACGATGCTCTTCTTCGCCGCCAGTACGGCTTCCTTCTGCACGCCGATGATGCCCTCGACCAGCACGTTGCCGGCGCGGTCGGCCTTCTGTGCGTGGACGATGGAAACGTCGGGGCGCACCGAGGGCACCGCGGCCAGGCGCTCGCCGGTGAAGGGGCACTCGATGAACTTGATCTGGTCGTTGACGCTGGGCAGCTCGCTGCCCACGTAGCCACGCAGCACGGCCAGCGGCAGCCCGGCGGCGCCGGCCTCGAAGGCGCAGGCCATGGCGGCGTGGCTGTGCTCGAGGATCTCGACCTTGTGCGGCCAGCCCTTCTCCACGGCATCGCGCAGGCGGTGCAGCGAACCCACGCCGGGGTTGCCGCCCCAGGAGAAGATCACCTTCTTGGCGCAGCCGGCACCGATCATCTGGTCGTAGACCAGGTCGGGCGTCATGCGGATCAGGGTGAGGTCGCGCTTGCGCTGACGGATCACTTCGTGACCGGCGGCGAAGGGAATCAGGTGGGTGAAGCCCTCCATGGCCACGGTAGCGCCGTCTTCGACGTAGCGTGCCACCGCGTCATGCAGGCTGAGGAACTCGGCCATGGTCGTCCTCCTGGCGGGTATTCTCAAATAAGTTCGAATAGCGAACTTTGTTTTGTGATGCGAACAAGTTACCGCCAAGCCAAGGTGCCGTCAAATTCGCCGTATCTGAAAAAGCACAAGGGGAGGCCAGGCCTCCCCTTGCTTGGGACATGCAATACCGTGATTTTTCAGCGAATCATTCCCGCTGAAGCCAGGCAATGGCGCGCTGCACCTGGGCTTGGCTGCTACCAAGGTATAAGGCAGGATCCGTCGCCTGACGCAGCGCCTCGACCTCAAGCTTGTCCCCGATTTCGGCTTTCACCTCGGCATGCGCTTCAAGCGCCTCGGCATAGGGCATGCCCTGGAGGCGTGCCGTTTCGGCAGCCTCGGCGCTGATGCGCTTGGCGGCGTCCTGGCCCAGCACCGGCGCCAGCAGGCGCGACACCGGCTCGGCCATGATGCCGCCGCCGGTAGCCGCCAGGTTGCGGCGCATCGCCTCGGGATTCACCTCGAGCCCCTCGAGCAGCGTGGCGGCCTGCTCCAGCGCACCCTCCAGCAGCAGGGCGCTGTCGACCAGCGGCGACCACTCGGCGTGCCACTCGCCCAGCCCGCGCTCCAGCGGCTGGGCGGCAGCATTGAGCAGCACCGTGGTGTAACCATGTACCTGCCGCGCCGCACCGCGGATCATGGCACAGCGTACCGGGTTGCGCTTGTGCGGCATGGAGGAGGACTCACCCATGCCCGGGGCGGAGGGCTCGGCGACTTCCCCTACTTCGGTCTGGGTCAGCAGCGAGATATCGAGGGCCAGTTTTTCGGCCGCCCCTGCTGCCGCATCCAGTGCCGTTCCCAGGGCATGGATCGGCTGGCGGTCAGTGTGCCAAGGGAGCACCGGTGCACTCAGACCGAGGCGTTGCGCCAGGGCGTCCATGAAATCGAGGCCCGGCTCGTCCAAACCAGAGTGCACCCCCACGGCGCCACCGAACTGCACCGGCAGCTCGACCTGCGCCAGGCGGCGGCGCGCCTGCTCCAGGCCGATGGCCCAGTGCGCCACCCTGACGCCGAAGGTGATCGGCAGCGCCTGCTGCATCAGGGTGCGCCCCACCATGACAGTGCGCTCATGGGTCTTCATCAGCTCGACCGCGGCGACGCGACAACGCACCAGCAAGGCGTCCAGCGCAGCCAGCCGCGGCTTGAGCAGCAGCATCAGCGCCGAGTCAATCACGTCCTGGCTGGTCGCACCCATGTGCCAGTAGCGCTTGAGTTCGTCCGGCAGCGCGGCGCGGGCCTGCTTGACGAAGGGAATCGCCGCGTTGCCGCCACTGGCGATACCGGCAGCGATGGCGGCATCATCGAAGGCGTGCTCCGAGAGCACCTGGCGCATTTCCTCGCTCGCCCCGACGGGCACGGCGCCATGCTCCTCCTGCACCTCGGCCAGCGCCAGCTCGAAAGCGAGCATGGCCTGGACCATGGCCTGGTCATGACACTGTGCCAATGCCGTTTGGCTCATGAAAGGGTGCCGAAGCAGGGCGTCAGGCATATCATGCTCTCCGCAGAAAGGATTGGCTCATGCTCAGACTTAAGGCTCAAGCTTAGCCCATAGTCGTACATATGTTCGCAAAACGAACACTATGCTAGATTGAAGGGCTCCGATGGAGCAACTCATCCAAGACGACAACGGAACAGAAATGGCACCCGAGGAAGAGGTACTCAGCCCGGACGACCGGGACTTCGTCACCGCCCTGGCCAGCGGCCTGGAGGTCATCCTGGCCTTCGACGAGACGCACTCGCGCATGACGCTGAGCGAAGTCGCCAGCCGTACCGGCATGAACCGTGCCCGCGCCCGGCGCTTCCTGCTCACCCTGCATGCCCTTGGCTATGTGCGCAAGCAAGGCCGAAACTTCGAGCTGGCCCCGCGGGTGCTGCAGCTCGGCTACGCGTTTCTCTCCGCCAACAACTATCGTAGCGTGATCCAGCAGGTGCTGGAGGACATCACCGCCGAGAGCGGCGAATCCTCTTCCCTGGGCGTGCTCGATGGCGACGAGGTCACCTACGTGGCGCGCTCCTCGGCCCGCCACCGGCTGATGGCGATTACCCTCTCCGTCGGCACCCGGCTGCCTGCCGCCCATACCTCCATGGGGCGGGCGCTGCTGGCCCAGCTTCCCGATGCCGAACTGGATGCCTTCCTGGAACGGGTCACGCTTACGCGCTACACCGACAAGACAGTGACCGACAAGGCCGCGCTCAAGAAGTGCATCCTCAAGGTGCGCCAGCAGGGCTACGCCATCGCCGACCAGGAGCTGGACTCGGGGCTTCGCTCGCTTGCCGTGCCGGCCTTCGATGCCAACGGCAAGCTGCTCGGCGCCATCAACATCAGCACCAATGCCGCCCGGGTGGATCTGGATACCCTGATGAAGGAGTACCTGCCGCTACTCCAGCAGAAGGCACGCGATATACGCGCCACTGTCAGTTGATGAGACGAGCGGAGGCATGACTTTTCTTGAACACCATTCTAGAATGCCTTATTTAGCCAGCGAGACATCCACATGGCGGGCAGTCTGATCGAACGCACCCTCGGGGTGCTTGAAGCCCTTTCCGAAGATGCCGACGGCCTGCCGCTGTTGATCGTCGCGGAACGCCTGGGCATTCCCAAGAGCGCGGCTCACCGTATCTGCCACGAGCTGATCCGGCTGGGCCATGTGCGTCAGGACCCGGCCAGCCAGCGCTATCAGCTCACTACCCGGTTGGTGGCACTGAGCTTGCGCTATCTCTCCAGTACCGGCGCCAGCGACATCGTCCAACCGGTGCTCGATCGACTGGCCGAACAGAGCGGTGAGCTGGTGCGCCTCTCGGTGATCGAGGGCAGCCGACTGACCTGGATCGCCAAGGCCCAGGGTGCGCGCAGCGGCCTGCGCTACGACCCCGACATGGGCAAGGAGGCGCCGTTGTTCTGCACCGCCAGCGGTCACGCCTGGCTGGCGGCCCTGAGCGACGAGGAGGCCCTGGCGCTGGTCGACACCCAGGGCATGGAGACCGACCACCCGCTGGGACCCAACGCCCCACGCAGCAAGGAAGCCCTGCTCGAGCACTTGCAGCAGACACGGCAGCGCGGCTACAGCTGGACTCACGACAGCATGGGGCCCGGTACCGCCGCCATGGCCGCCTTGGTGCGTCATCCCCTGGATCGCCATCCCCAAGGGGTGCTGAGCATCGCCGGCCCCAGCGTGCGGCTCGACGAGCAGCGCGTGAAGGAACTTGGCCCCGCCCTGGTGACCGCCGCCGAGGAACTCTCCCAGGCCACGCCCTCCTCGCGCCTCTTTACCTGATTTCTTCCTCTTTCTAAAAGCGGCTGGCCGGGATAGTTCCCGGCCAGGTCGTGGTTGCCTTGGCACGGAGGCCCGCATGCTCGAAATACTCGCCATTACCACGCCGATCTTCTTGCTGATCGGTGCCGGCTACCTGGCCATGGGCACACGGCTGGTGAACCGGGAACAACTTCAAGGCGTGGCCACCTTCGTGCTCTACTTCGCCCTGCCGGCCCTGATCATACGTGCCCTGACACAGAACCCTCTCGACCAGGTGCTTCATACGCCCTACCTGCTGGCCTATGGCCTGGGCTCGGTGGCGGTATTCGCGTTTGCCCTGCTGCTGACGCTGGGCCTGCAGCGCAAATCGCTCAGCGAGGGCGCCATGCACGCGCTGGGCATGTCCGCCTCCAACAGCGGCTTCATCGGCTACCCGGTTGCCGCCATGGTGCTCGGCAGCTCGCCGGCGGCCATCCTCATGGCCCTGAACATGGTGATCGAGAACCTGCTGATCATTCCGGCCGCCCTGATCCTGGCCGAGGCAGGTCGCCAGAGCGGCGCCGGTATCGTCACGGTGGCCCGCAAGACCCTGGTGCGGCTGGTGCGCAATCCCATCCTGATCGGCCTGGCGGCAGGCCTGGCATTGGCCGTGACGGACACTTCCCTGCCGGGCCCCCTGGCCCAGGTCATCGACATGCTGGCCAGCGCCGCCGGCCCGGCGGCACTGTTCGTCATCGGCGGCACCCTGTTCGGGCTCCAGGTACGCGGCATGGTCAACGACGTCGGCCAGATCGTCACCGGCAAGCTGATCCTGCATCCCCTGGCGGTGCTTGGCCTGTTCCTGCTGATGCCGTCGGCGGATCCGGTCCTGCTGGCCGGTGCCCTGCTGTTCGCCTGTGCGCCGATGGTCAGCATCTATCCGCTGCTCGGTCATCGCTACGGTATGGCCGGTGTCAGCGCCGCCGCGCTGATGGTGGCTACCCTGGCGGCTTTCGTGACCCTGAGCCTGGCTATCTGGCTGATGAATTCCGCTGGCCTGCTGCCCACGGGGTAGCGATGTGCCGTAATAGCCAAGAATGGAACGTCACACTGCGGAAAGACATCGCGATGCATGTGCACCCTCACGAAGCCTGGTCCAGGACCAGGCAGGTCGTACTCGCAAGGGCGTAGAGCTTGCCGTCCGGTCCGTAGAGCTGGCCTTCCGCCACCGCCATTCGGCGACCACCGTGAACCAGCCGACCTTCCGCGCGAACCAGCGGTATCGCCTCGGTGAGGGCCCGGACGATATTGAACTTCAGCTCCAGGGTCGTGTACGTCTTGCCAGGCGGCAGTGTCGAATGCACGGCGCATCCCATCGCCGTGTCGAGCATGGTCGCAAACCAGCCGCCGTGCACCGTACCCATCGGGTTGTAGTATCTGGAGCCCGGCCGTCCCTGGAATACCGCACGTCCAGGCTCGATGCACACCGGGACGCAGCCGAGTGTGACGACCATCGGGGGGAGCGGCAGCTCGCCGGCAAGGATCGCTTCGAATATCTGCAATCCACTTCGGCCGGCGACCTGATCAGGCGACGCCACACCGGGAACGGTCTGAAGATGGGCACGCACGGCCGCTTCCTCGGCCTGCCAGCGAGCCAGCGTTTCTTCGGAATTCATCGCGTCGGTTGTGGTCATTTCGCATCCCCGTCGACGGTGATGGAGAGATCGCTGTAGAGGCGGTTGCTGCTGGCAGGTCGCGCCTCCCAGCCGCCTCCCAAGGCCCGGAAGGAGGCAATGGCGGCGCGCGCCGCTTCGGTTTGCGCCTGGGCCTTGGCGTCGCGCACCTGCAGCAGGTTGCCGTCGGCATTGAGTACCTCGATCAGGCTGACGATGCCGCCTTCGTAGGCGGCAAGCGAGTTCTCGCGGGCACTGGCGAGCGACGCTTCCCCCTGCGCCAAGATGTCGACCTGGGCCTCGCGTTGGACGAGGGCGGAAAAGGCGTTCTCCACTTCCTCGGCCGCCCGCAGCACGGCCAGCCGGTAGGCCGCGAGCGCTTCGGCCTCCTGGCCACGCGCAGCGGCGATCTGCGCCTCGACGCGGCCGAAGTCGAACAGACGCCAGCGCAGCCCAAGGACACCCTGGGCCTGGCTGGCATCGCCAGAGAAGAGGTTGCCGCTCGAGATCGTAGTGGCGCTGCCAAGCAGGGCACCGAGCGAGAGCTTGGGATAGTACTCCGACATCGCCACGCCGATACGCGCATTGGCGGCTGCGAGGCGCCGCTCGGCCACGATGAGGTCCGGCCGGCGCCGAATCATCTCGGCCGGGGTGCCGGTCTCGGCCAGCCCCGGTGCGACCGGAACCGGCTCCGCCGGGCTCAAGTCGGCGCGGTAGGTCCCAGGCTGCGCGCCAAGCAGCACGTCCAGCGCGTTCATCGCCGCGTCGAGACCCGTTTCCAGGACGGGAATCTGCGCCTCGACTTGAGCGAGCGACCCCTCGGCCTGGTGCATCTGCAGCTCGGCCGCGATCCCCTGCTCGTACTGGAACCTGATCGTGTCGAGCAGTTGGCGACGGGTCTCGGCCTGTTGCCTGACGATCGCGAGGCGCTCCTGCAGGCCTCGGATCGTGACGTAGACATCCGCCGTGTGTGCGGCTACGGCCAGCCGTGTCGCGACAGCGCCAGCTTCGGATGCCGCGTACTCCGCGCGCGCGGCTTCCCGTCCTCGCCGCAGGCCGCCAAACATATCGACCTCCCAGCCCGCCTCGAGGCTGGCCTCGTAGGCACTGCCGCTGCGATCGAAATCGGGCGTGGCAGACAGCACCTGCCCCAGCGGGGTCTCGATCGACTGGTATACTTCCGCACCGTGAGCGTTCACGTTGGCCGATGGCAGCAGTGCGGCATCGGCCTGGCGCAGCGAGGCACGCGATTGGGCGACACGGGCCGCCGCTTGCGCGATGTCCAGGTTCTGCTCGAGGGCGAGGCTGACAAAGCGCGCCAGCAAGGGATCGTCGAAGGCGGCCCACCAGGCCTGGAGGTCCGCCTGGCTCTGGACTTCCCGCTGCTCGACGCTCTCCTGCCCGATGAAGCGAGCCGACAGGGCAGTTTCGGGCGGCCGGTAGTCCGGGCCGACTGCGCAGCCCGTCAAGACGCTGACACTCAGCAGAAGGGCGAGAGAGCGGGGGCGGGCAAGCATGGGAGTCTCCAGAGGGTGGAATTTGTTGAAGTGACTACAGTCCAATATAGTCACAAGTTGTCAAACCCAAAATATCGAGGTGTGGTGTCTCATGAGTGAAAACGCGTCTTCCGCCCCCCAATCGCGCGGCCCTGCCGATCACAATGTTCGCGAGCAGATCGTGGAGGCCGCCGAAGAGCACTTCAGCCACTACGGTTACGACAAGACCGCGGTCTCCGACCTGGCCAAATCAATTGGTTTTTCCAAGGCTTACATCTACAAGTTCTTCGATTCCAAGCAGGCCATCGGCGAGGCCATCTGCGCCAAGACCTTGAGCGCCATCATCGTCGCGGTCGAAGAGGCCGTGGCCGACGCGCCCACGGCAACGGAGAAATTCCGCAGAATGTTCAAAAGCTTGGTATCGACTGGTGTGAGCCTGTTCTTCAATGATCGCAAGCTGTACGACATTGCCGCGCACTCGGCCGGCGAGGGCTGGCCATCTGCCCGCGCCTACGGTGAGCGCATCGAACAGATCCTGTTGGAGATCGTCCGCGAGGGGCGCGAGAGCGGCGAGTTCGAGCGTAAGACGCCGCTGGACGAGACGGTGAAAGCGATCTTTCTGGTCATTCAACCCTACGCGAATCCGCTCCTGCTCCAGTACAACCTCGATCTCGTCGAGGAGGCGCCGGTGCAGCTGTCGAACCTGGTGCTGCGCAGCCTGGCTCCCTAGTGCCCTAGCGAACCCAGAGAGTGACTATTTACAAATTCAGTCACTCGTCATAAGCTGTGAGATATCCGTCTTCCCGGAGATCTCCATGCTCAAGCGCCGTGATGTCCCATTCCTTACCGTCATCGCTCTGCTGCCGCTTGCCTTGGCAGCGTGCAGCGATGCCACCTCTTCAATCGATCCGCGGACGGTGAGTCCCCTGGTGCGGGTAGCGGAGGTGGCGCCTTCCGCCCAGGCGGAGCGTTCGTTCACCGGCGTCATTGCGGCGCGAGTGCAAAGCGACCTCGGCTTCCGCGTACCCGGCAAGATCCTCGAGCGCCTGGTCGATACCGGGCAGACCGTCGAACGCGGCCAGCCGCTCATGCGCATCGATCCCACGGATCTGCAGCTCGCCACGCGCGCCTTTGAGGAGGCCGTGGCCGCCGCCAGGGCGCGTGCACGCCAGACCGCGGATGACGAGGCGCGCTACCGCGCTCTCGTTACCCGGGGCGCGGTGTCGGCATCGGCCTACGACAACGCCAGGGCGGCCGCCGAGTCGGCACGGGCGGAACTCAATGCAGCCGAGGCCCGGGCCAATGTTGCTCGCAACGAAGCGAACTATGCGGTCCTGCTCGCCGACGCGGACGGCGTGGTGGTGGAAACCCTGGCGGAGCCGGGCCAGGTCGTCGCGGCCGGCCAGGTGGTCGTACGTGTGGCGCATGCCGGACACCGCGAGGCGGTCGTCGCGTTGCCCGAGACCCTGCGCCCGACGCTCGGCTCCACCGGCCGTGCGACCTTGTATGGCAATGGACTCACGGGTGCTGCGACGCTTCGCCAGTTGTCGGATGCCGCCAACTCTCAGACCCGGACCTTCGAGGCCCGCTACGTGCTGGCGGATGGACTGGCGGATGCACCACTGGGCTCGACCGTTTCCATTCATATTTCTGACCGTCGGTCCGACTCGGCACTGCAGGTACCGATCGGCGCCATCTTCGATCCGGGCAAGGGGCCCGGCGTATGGCTGGTCGAAGGAGAAACGCCCCGGGTCACTTGGCAGGCCATACAGGTGGCCGGCCTCAGCGATGAAACGGCGTCGATCGTCGGCGACCTCGAAGCGGGCGATCGCGTCGTGGCGCTCGGCGCGCATCTGCTGCACGAGGGCGAGCAGGTGCGATTCGCCGAGAGCGAGGTTACACCAGGCTTGGCCGTTAACGGCGGAGAGCAGCGATGAGCGGCTTCAATCTCTCCGCCCTCGCGGTACGCGAGCGCTCGGTCACCCTGTTTCTTATGGTGGCGATCTTCATCGCCGGCATCGTGGCCTTCCTGACGCTGGGCCGGGCAGAGGACCCCGCCTTTACCATCAAGCAGATGACCGTGGTCACGGCCTGGCCCGGGGCCACGGCCCAGGAAATGGAGGAACTGGTCGCCGAGCCCCTGGAAAAGCGCATGCAGGAACTGCGCTGGTATGACCGGACCGAGACCTTTACGCGACCGGGCCTGGCCTTCACCACGGTGTACCTGCTCGACAGCACGCCGCCTGCCGAGGTCCCCGAGCAGTTCTACCAGGCGCGCAAGAAACTCGGCGACGAGACCGGCAACCTGCCGCGTGGCGTCATCGGCCCGATGGTGAACGACGAATACGCCGATGTGACCTTTGCGCTCTACGCGTTTAAGGCCACGGGCGAGCCTCATCGACATCTCATCCGTGAGGCAGAGAGCCTGCGCCAGCGCCTGCTTCACGTGCCGGGCGTCAAGAAGGTGAACATCATCGGCGAGCAGGCCGAACGGATCTTCGTCGAATTCTCCCATGACCGCCTCGCGACCCTGGGCGTCTCCCCTCAAGCCCTCTTCGCGGCACTGAACGGGCGCAACGTGATGACGCCCGCCGGCTCGATCGAAGCCCAAGGTCCGCAGGTCTTCATCCGGCTGGACGGGGCGATCGATGACCTCGAAGCGATCCGCAATACCCCGGTCACCGCGCAAGGCCGTACGCTGAAGCTCGGCGACATCGCCGAGGTGAAGCGGGGCTACGAGGATCCAGCCACCTTCCTCATCCGCAACGACGGCGAACCGACCTTGCTGCTCGGCGTAGTCATGCGCGAGGGGTGGAACGGCCTCGAGCTCGGCGAGGCACTGGAGGCGGAGGCAGCGGCGATCAACGCCGAGATGCCGCTGGGCATGAGCCTGTCCAAGGTCACGGACCAGTCGGTCAATATCAGTTCGGCCGTCGATGAGTTCATGCTCAAGTTCTTCGCCGCCCTCGGCGTGGTGATGCTGGTGGGCTTCCTCAGCATGGGCTGGCGCGCCGGCATCGTGGTCTCGGCAGCGGTGCCCCTGACCCTGGCCGCGGTCTTCATCGTCATGGCGGCCACCGGCAAGGACTTCGACCGGATCACGCTGGGCTCGCTGATCCTGGCGCTGGGGCTTTTGGTCGACGATGCGATCATCGCCATCGAGATGATGGTGGTGAAGATGGAGGAAGGCTACGACCGCACCCGCGCTGCGGCCTATGCCTGGAGCCATACCGCCGCGCCCATGCTCTCCGGGACCTTGGTGACGGCGATCGGCTTCATGCCGAACGGCTTCGCCAGGTCCACCGCCGGCGAGTACGCCGGCAATATGTTCTGGATCGTCGGCATGGCGTTGATCGCGTCGTGGATCGTGGCCGTCGTGTTCACGCCCTACCTGGGGGTGAAGCTGCTCCCGAACTTCGAGAAACGTGAGGGCGGGCACGGGGCGATCTACGATACGCCACGCTACAACAGCTTTCGCCGGTTGCTGGGTTCGGTGATCCGGCGCAAATGGCTGGTTGCGGCGGGCGTGATCGGTGCCTTCGTCGTCGCGGTCCTGGGCATGGGCGTGGTCAACAAGCAGTTCTTTCCGACTTCCGATCGGCCCGAGGTGCTGGTCGAAGTGCAGATGCCGTATGGCACCGCGATCGAGCAGACGAGTGCGGTGACCGCCAAGGTCGAGGCCTGGCTGGCCGAGCAGCCGGAAGCGACGATCGTGACCGCCTACGTCGGCCAGGGGGCGCCGCGCTTCTACCTCGCCATGGCGCCGGAGCTGCCCGATCCCTCGTTCGCCAAGATCGTCGTCTTGACGGACGACCAGGCGGCGCGTGAGGCACTCAAGCTCAGGCTGCGACAGGCGGTGGCCAACGGCCTGGCGCCGGAGGCGCGCGTACGGGTGACCCAGTTGGTGTTCGGCCCCCCCTCGCCGTTCCCCGTGGCCTTCCGCGTGATGGGGCCCGCCCCCGACACGCTGCGCGACATCGCGGCGCAGGTGCGTGCCGTGATGCAGGCCTCTCCCCAGATGAGGACGGTCAATACCGACTGGGGCGAGCGCGTGCCCACGCTGCGTTTCTCGCTCGATCAGGACCGGCTGCAGAGCCTCGGCCTGACCTCGAGCGACGTGGCCCAACAGCTGCAATTCCTGTTGAACGGCGTCCCCATTACCGAGGTGCGCGAAGACATCCGGTCGGTGGAGGTCGTAGCCCGCTCTGCCGGAGACTCGCGGCTCGATCCGAGCAAGATCGACGATTTCACCCTGGTTGGCGCGACCGGTCAGCGGATTCCGCTGTCGCAGATCGGGACGGTGGACGTCCACATGGAAGACCCGATCCTGCGCCGCCGCGATCGCATGCCGACGATCACCGTGCGCGGCGACATCGCCGAGGGCTTGCAGCCGCCGGACGTGTCCACCGCCGTGTGGAAGGAACTGCAGCCGATCATCGCCGAACTGCCGACCGGCTACCGGATCGAGCAAGGCGGTTCCATCGAGGAATCCGGCAAGGCGAATCGCGCCATGGCGCCGATCTTCCCCATCATGATCGCCCTGACGCTGATCACGATCATCTTCCAGGTCCGCTCGATCTCCGCCATGACGATGGTCTTCGCCACCGCGCCGCTGGGCCTCATCGGGGTCGTGCCCACCCTGCTGGTGTTCCAGCAGCCGTTCGGCATCAACGCCCTCGTTGGCCTGATTGCGCTGGCCGGCATCCTGATGCGCAACACCCTCATCCTGATCGGCCAGATTCACGACAACGAGAAGGCAGGACTCGCGCCCTTCGACGCCGTGGTCGAGGCCACCGTGCAGCGCGCCCGCCCGGTCATCCTGACCGCGCTCGCCGCCATCCTGGCCTTCATCCCGCTCACCCAGTCGGTGTTCTGGGGAACGCTGGCCTACACCTTGATCGGCGGCACCTTCGCCGGGACGGTGCTGACCCTGGTGTTCCTGCCGGCGATGTACGCCATCTGGTTCAGGATCAAGCCGGCCCCATCGCAAAGCTGGTCGCCATCACCCCAATCCCCCTAATAGAGGGAAACTACCATGTCAAATTCCAAAGTTGTCGTCGTTACCGGCGTGTCATCGGGCATCGGACGTGCCGCCGCGGTGAAGTTCGTCGAGCAGGGCTGCCGGGTGTTTGGCACCGCACGCAACACGGCAAAGGCACAGCCAATACCGGGAGTCGAGCTGGTCGAGATGGATATCCGTGACGAAGCGTCAGTTCAACATGGAATCCAGACCGTCATCGCTCAGGCAAAACGCATCGACGTGCTCGTCAACAGCGCTGGCGTGACCCTGCTCGGCGCAACGGAGGAGACGTCGATTGGCGAAGCCCAGACGCTGTTCGACACCAACCTCTTCGGCCTCTTGCGCACGACCAGGGCGGTGCTGCCGCACATGCGCGAGCAGCGTTCTGGTCGCATCGTCAACGTCAGCTCGGTGTTGGGCTTTCTGCCTGCGCCGTACATGGGACTCTATTCGGCATCCAAGCATGCCGTCGAAGGGCTATCCGAGACCCTGGATCACGAGGTGCGTCAATTCGGCATTCGCGTGGCACTTGTCGAACCCTCCTTCACCAAGACCAACCTGGATCTCAATGCGCCCCAGACAGCTTCCAGAATCCCTGACTACAGCAAGGAGCTAGGCGTCGTTTCCCAAGCCATCCAAAACAATGTCCAAAAAGCGCCTGAGCCCGATGGGGTCGCCACCAAGATTGTCGATGCCGCGTTGGGTGCATGGAAGATGCGGCACACGCCGAAAGGCGAGGCTTCTCTTCTGAGGAAATTACGCCGCTTCATGCCCGCTGGCCCGGTCGAGAAAGGCCTCAGAAAAACGTTTGGGCTCGCCTGAATTGCTCCTCTACTTTCTCACCAGAGTATGAGCCTTACAGGCATCACGAATGGCAAACGAGGAATCGAGTATGCGTGAGTTGTGGTGGCTGGCTTGGGGCTGGTTTCTCCTTTGGCCGTAGGTGTAGAGGCCACCTGGGTCCGGCTCTTGAAGGGAGAGTCCGACATCAGGCACTTGCCCGAAACCAAGTACGGCACTAGGCATCTGGCTCCTCGTGTCACTCCAGATACAGAGTCGTCAGGCGGCGATGGTCCCCGTCGCCAGGGCGTGCTCCGTTCCGCCCCGCAGGTGGTGCTGCAGGATTTCCTGCGCACCCTCGGCATCTCGCCGCAGGGTGCAGTCGTAAAGCGCTCGGTGCTCGTCGGCGGCGATGCGGCCCCGGTAGGAGAGGGCAATGAGCTGATAGCGCAGGTACTTGTCGAAGACCGCGTTGTGCAGATGCATCAGTACCTGGGAGCCGCAGGCCGAGGTCAGCGCTTGGTGAAACTGCCAGTCATACCGCTTCCAGAGTTCGGCGACCTGTAGATTGCCGTTCGCCATCTCCGCCTCCATGGTGGCGAGCTTGTGATAGGCCGCTACGACTCTCGCTTCCCAGTCGATGTCTCCATGCGCAAAGGAGTCCTCCAGCGCCCGCCCCTCCACCAGAAGCCGCAATTCGGCCAGCTCGCGAGCATTCTCGGCCGATATCGGCGCGACTTCGAAGCCACGCTGACCCTCGGCGACGACGAATCCTTCCGAGGTCAGCCGGTTGAGAGCTTCGCGCAGTGTGGTCACGCTGGTGTCGTAATCCTCCTGCAGGTTGCTCAATTTCAGCTTCTTCCCCGGGGGCAGCTTGCCGGCGATGATGTCGGCGCGTATGCAGCGCCAGGCCGTCTCGCCCACCGAGGCCAGCGTCTCTGACTTGTTCAGCCTTCCGTGAATTGAGGGCGTTGGGTCCGAAGCGGCGGAGGAGAGCTGACCGGTCTCCACCGTATGTGCCACGCAGGCTGCGATATGCTGGTGCAATATGCCGGCGGCACGCTCGGCGTCGCGTGCCAGGGCTGCATCCAACAGCATGCGGTGTTCCTGAGCCGCGGGTTTGCCACGAAAGATGACGGCAACGATCTGGTAACGCTGGTAGCGGTCGAAGATAGCGCCATAAACCTGGAGCAGCTCCGCCGAGCCGCACGCGGAAATCAGGGTATGGTGGAATTCACGGTCATAGCGCTTCCATTCGGCGCTGCGGCTGGTATCGCCCGCCATCATCAGGCGTTCCATGGACTCGAGCTTGTGGTACGCGCCGACCACCCGCCCTTCCCACTCCAGGTCACCCTTGTGGAATGCCTCGCGCAGGGCGTGGCACTCCAGCAGTTCGCGCAGATCGGCGAGTTGCTGAAACTCCTCCTGGGTGACGGCGGCGACCTCGAAGCCGCGCTGGCCTTCGGAACGAACCAGGCCTTCGGCGGATAGCCGATAGAGGGACTCGCGCAGGGTGCTGACGCTGGCCGAGTAGCGCTCCTTCAACGCTTCCAGGCGTAGCCGGGAGCACGGCGCCAGACGACCGCCAATGATGTCGCTGCGGATGGACCGGTAAGCGCTTTCACCCGCCGTTTCCTGTGGTACAGGCAGCAAGACCCACCTCCCTTGTTGGTACTGACCATTTTGTTCCTCGCCCGTGAAGCCAGCAAGAGAAAAACTCAATTCAAATGACATTATCAAAAATATCGTAAGAAATCGCTAAAAGCAGTTGATCACCGAAATGCGTGATGTAGCATGGAGCTGTCCAGCGTGGGTGCAAGGCATCTCGCCGCGGGCGCATCACAACGACAAGATAAAAAGGAGGCACTCCATGCCCATTCCCGCCCAATGCCGCGGCTTTCTTGCCGCCGGTGTCATGATGTTCGCAGCGACCACATCAGCCGTGACCGTCGCGCAAGACAACCCCACGCTGCGTTTCTCGGCGGTGTTCTCCGAGCAGGACATCCGGGCCGAGATGATGCAGCGCTTCGAAGAAGCCATCGCCGATGACTTCGATATGGAACTGCATTATGGCGGCACGCTCTTCAGCCAGGGCTCGGAATTGGTCGCGCTCCAGCGCGGCAACCTGGAAATGAGCAACGTCGCGCCGCAGGACGTCGCCAACCAGATCCCGGCCTGGTCCATTCTGACCTCCGCCTACCTCTTCCGTGATGCCGAGCACCTGCTGACGTTCTTCGACAGTGAAGCCGGGGAAGAAATGAAGGCCATGGCCGAGGAGCAGTTGGGTGTTCACATCCTGGGCCCGACCTTCTTCGGCACCCGCCATGTAGGGCTGGTGGACGATGAGCGGATCGAAACTCCCGAGGATATGTCCGGCGTGCGGCTACGCATGCCGCCGGGAGAGTCGTGGCAGTTCCTGGGCGAGGCGCTCGGCGCGAATCCGACCGCCATGGCTTATGCCGAGGTCTATACAGGCCTGCAGACCGGCGCCATCGACGGTCAGGACAATCCCCTGCCGAACGTCCAGAACATGCGTTTCTACGAAGTGATGGATCAGATCGCGCTGACGTCGCATCTCGTGGCGTTCGACCTGCTGATGGTTTCCTCCAGCGTCTGGAACGACATGACGCCGGAGCAGCAGCAAGCCTTCCAGGCCGCTGCTGACGAGGCGATTGCCTGGAGCACGGCGGAACATCAGCGCAAAGAGCAGGAACTGGCTGACTTTTTCCGCGAGCAAGGACTCGATGTCTACACGCCGGATATCGATGCCTTCCGCGAGTATGCGCAGCAGCGGTACCTGGAATCCTCGATCTCCGACGCATGGCCGGAAGGCATGCTCGAGCGCATCAACAACCTTTAATGGCTGATGGATCGGCCGCGTCGCGGTCGATCCCACTCCACCCTGGAGGTACGCAGATGCGCCAAAGGATTCTCCGGTGGGCGGCATGGCTGCGCCATGGCGCCGAGGCCGTTGCGGCCGCCATGCTCGCCGTCATGTTCGCTTCGTTCCTGATCACGGTGCTGTTCCGCTACGTTCTTAACTGGCCGGCGGGCTGGGCCTCGGAACTGAGCACCGTGATGTGGGTCTGGCTGGTGCTGTTCGGTGCGGCCTTTCTGCTCCGCGAGCGTGACGAGATCCGCTTCGACATCTTCTACAGCAATGTTCCGCCTCCCATTCGCCGTATGATGACGGTGCTTTTCTCCCTTGGCGTCGTCGGCCTTTTCCTGGTTTCCCTGCCCGCGGTCTACGACTACGTGACCTTCATGAAGGTGCAGCGCACGTCGTATCTGCGTATCCGCTACGACTGGCTGTACTCGATCTACGTGGTCTTCGCCGTGGCCATCATCATCCGCTACGGCTGGATTGGCACTCGCGCCGCACTGGGGCACGACCCGATGGCCAAACGCGACGCCGACGACGAAACACAGCGAGGTTAAGGATGGATCCCTTTACGCTCACGCTTCTGGCAATCATCGCCCTGGCGCTGTTGGGGCTGCCCATCGGGCTGTCGATGATTTCGGGCTCCATCGTCTACCTCCTCATGAACGGAATGGACATGGGGCTGGTGGCCGAGCGATTGCTGAACAGCATGTTCACCGGCTACGTCATTCTCGCGGTGCCTCTGTTCATCCTCGCCGCGGAATTGATGAACATCGGCACCATGACCAATCGCCTGCTGCATTTCTGTAATGCCCTGGTCGGACGCTTCCGCGGTGGCCTGGCCTACGTCAACATCGCGCAGTCGATCATCTTCTCCGGCATGTCCGGGTCGGCCTTCGCCGATGCGGCAGGCTCGGGCCGGATCATCGCCAACATGATGATCCAGGACGGACGCTACACCCGCAGCTTCGCCGCTGCCCTGACGGCGAGCGCGGCGGTCATCGGGCCGATCATTCCCCCCTCGATTCCGATGGTGCTCTATGCCCTGGTGTCCAACGCCTCCATCGGCTACCTGTTTCTCGGCGGCATCATTCCCGGCTTGTTGATGGGCGCTATGCTGATGATCGTGGTGATGGTCACGGCGCGGCGCCGGCGGTTTCCGGTGGAGGAGCCAACACCGGTACGGGAGTTGCCGGGCATTACCGTTCGCGCGTTCCCGGCGCTGATGCTACCGGTGGTACTGCTGGGCGGGATCTACAGCGGAGCGATGACACCCACCGAGGCAGCCGCCGTCGCCGCGGCCTACGCCTTCCTGATCTCGGTCCTGCTTTACCGCAACGTCAGTGTGCGACAGGTTTACGATTCTCTCGTCGCCAGCGCCCGCTCCTCCGTCGCCATCGGCATGCTGATCGCGGGGGCACTGGTGTTCAACTACGTGGTGACGTCCGAGAACATTCCACAGGCACTGCGCATCTTCCTGGCCGATTACGACCTTTCGGCGTTGCAGTTCCTGCTGCTCGTCAATCTCGTGCTGCTTCTGCTGGGCTGTCTGCTGGAAGGCACGGCCATCATCCTGATCATCGTGCCGGTGTTCATCCCCACGGCGAATGCCCTGGGCGTCGACCTGGTGCATTTCGGCGTCATCGCGGTGGTGAACATCATGATCGGGCTGGTGACACCGCCTTACGGGCTACTGATCTTCATCATGCAGAGCATTACCCGCGCCCCATTGCGCAGCCTGTTCCGCGATCTCGTCCCGTTCATCGCCGCGCTCTTCGTGTCGCTGGCGGTCATCACGCTCTTTCCCGATCTCGTCCTCTGGCTACCGCGACAGTTCGGCTACCAGGGCTGAATAACGATAAGAGGTAATGCCATGCCCAGCCCCATTCACGTTCTCAACGGCCCGAACCTCAACCGGCTCGGCAAGCGCGAACCAGAGATCTATGGCCATACCACGCTGGCGGAGGTCGAATCTCTGTGCCGGCAGGCCTCCGGCACCCGGCCGGTGGTGTTCCGCCAGTCCGGCTACGAAGGCCAGTTGGTCGAGTGGATTCATGAGGCCATCGATGAGCCCGCTGCCGCCATCGTCATCAATCCGGCGGGGCTGACCTTCACCTCGATCCCGATCCTCGACGCGCTCAAGATGTTTCCCGGGCCGATCATCGAGCTGCATATCTCCAACATCCACCGACGCGAGGAGATCTATCATCGCTCGCTCGTCTCGCGCATCGCCACGGCCGTGATCGCGGGGCTGGGGCCGTCCGGCTATCGGACGGCCGTCGAGGCCGCGCTACGCCTGGTCGAAGGCACCGATCCATAACCGTGTCTGGTTAATCAAGCGCCCCAATGGCGGCCCCTTTTCAGGGGCCGCTCTCGTTTAATGGCTCCCATTTCATCCCCCAAGAGTCTCCGGCTTGTCTGGCCATTGCATAAATTGGAACAAAGTTCTAAATTGTTCCAAACAGCTTCTCAGCGAACCTCTACATGGCCGACATACGACAGGATTACGACCTGGTGGTGGTAGGTTCCGGCGCCGCCGGCCTCGCCGCCGCCGTCACCGCCGCCTACCAGGGTCTCGAAGTAGCCGTGGTAGAAAAAGCCGATGCGCTGGGCGGCGCTACCGCCTGGTCAGGCGGCTGGATGTGGGCCCCGCTCAATCCGCTGGCCAAGGCGGCCGGCATCGATGAAGATCCAGAGACCGTGCGTACCTACCTGCGTCATGAGCTGGGTGAACGCTATGACGCGGCGAAGATCGACGCCTTCCTCGACGCCGCACCGCGGATGGTCGCCTTCTTCCATGAGAAAACCGCGCTGCAGTTCGCCGACGGCAACGCCATCGCCGACATCCACGGCGACACGCCCGGGGCCGGCACCGGCGGCCGCTCGGTGATCGCCGCTCCCTTCGACGGACGCCAACTGAGCAGTGCGACATTGGCCAAGCTGCGCAAGACCATGCCGGAGACAGCCTTCCTCGGCATGCCGATCCAAGCCGGGCCGGACCTCGCGGCCTTCCTGACCGCTACCCGCTCGCTGAAATCCTTCGTGCACGTGGCCCGACGCCTCACCCGCCATTGCCTCGACCTGGCCCGCTACGGCCGTGCCATGCAGCTGGTCAACGGGGTGGCCCTGATAGGGCGATTGGCCAAGTCCGCCGAGAACCTGGGCGTGGAGATGCACGTCTCATCCTCGGCGAAACGCCTGATCAAGGAGGATGAACGGGTCACCGGCGTGGTGGTCGAGGGCTCGCAGGGGCAGGTGACCCTGCGAGCCCGATGTGGCGTGGTGCTGGCCGCCGGTGGCTTCCCCTGGGACGTCGAGCGCCGCCGGGAACTCTTCCCGCGCACGCCGACGGGCCAGGAGCACTGGCCCCTGCCGCCCCCCTCCGCCAATGGCGACGGCCTGCGTCTGGGCGAGTCGGTGGGCGGCACGGTGGCCACCGACCTCCACTCACCGGTGGCCTGGGCACCGGTGTCGCTGGTGCCCTGGGGTGATGGCCGTGTCGGTCACTTCCCGCATATCATCGACCGCGGCAAGCCGGGCCTGATCGGCGTCCTGCAAAGCGGCAGGCGCTTCGTCAACGAGGCCGGCGGCTACTACGACTACGTGGACGCCATGGTCAAGGCGGTGCCCGAGGGCGAGGAGGTCTGCTCCTGGCTGATCTGCACGCACCACTTCCAGCGTCGTTATGGCCTCGGCATCACCCGTCCGGCGCCGGTCCCCTTCAGGCACTGGATCCGCAAGGGCTACATCAAGCGCGGCAGGACACTCGCCGAGCTGGCGCAAGCATGCGGTATCGACCCGGACGGCCTCGCGGCCACCGTGGCCGACTACAACCGCCACGCCGCCCGGGGCGAGGACCCCGAGTTCGGCCGTGGCTCCACTCCCTACAACCGCAAGCAGGGCGACCCTGCCCACGGCCCCAATCCCTGCGTAGCACCCCTGGACCAGGGTCCTTTCTATGCAGTGAAGGTAGTCCCGGGCTGCTTCGGCACCTTCGCCGGCCTCGAGACCAACGAGCATGCCCAGGTGCTGAACGCCCAGGGCACGCCGATCGAGGGCCTCTATGCAGCGGGCAGCGATATGGCCAGCCTCATGGGCGGCTTCTACCCGGCCGGCGGCATCAACCTCGGCCCTGCCATGACCTTTGGCCATATCGCCGGCCTGCATGCCGCGGGACGGATACGGCACGACGCCGCGAACGCCGGAGCCGACACCGCCCATGCGTGAGCCGATCTTCTCCCTCGCCGCCCTCACCGTACTCGAGCTGTCGCCACCCGAGATGGTCGAGGTCGCCGCCCAGGCCGGCTATGAGGCCGTGGGCCTGCGGCTGATTCCCGCCACGCCGGAGGAGCACCACTTCCCGCTGGCCCAGGATGCCGGTCTGTTACGGCGTACCCGGCAGCGCCTGCATGAAACCGGGCTACGAGTGCTTGATATCGAGATCCTGCGCCTGAAGCCCGACACCGCCGTGGGCCGGGATTTCCGCCAGGTGCTGGAGATCGGCGCCGAGCTGGGCGCCAGCGAGGTGCTGGTGGCGGGGAACGACGACGATGAGGCACGTACCGTCGACAACTTTTCCGCCCTGTGCGAGCTGGCCGCCCCGCTGGGCCTGCATCCGCATCTGGAGTTCATGCCCTGGACGGGAGTGAAGAACCTGGCCCAGGCGCACCGCATCGTCGCCGCCGCGCGCCAGGCCGGGCAGGGCAACGCCTGCCTGCTGGTCGACGCCTTCCATTTCAACCGCTCGGCCAGCCGCCTGGGGGATCTTGTGCATGTGCCGCCGGACTGGCTGCGCTACGTGCAGCTGTGCGACGTGGCCGGCCCGATTCCGGACAGCATGGAAGCGATCCTGCACGAGGCGAGGCAGCAACGCCGCTTCCCCGGTGATGGCGATATCGACCTGGCAGCCCTGCTGGCAGCCCTACCCTCGGGCCGGCCGTTAAGCCTCGAGATTCCCACTGAATCGCTGCGTCGCCGAGGCGTCACCGCACTGGAGCGGGCACGGCGGGCGCTCGAGGCGGCACGTGCCGTCGTTGTCGGTTGATACTGGTTCGCTGAGAAGCGGCGCCGGCGAACGATCATGGCTCCCTGAGCAGCTCACGGCGGTAATGGGCATAGAGGGTGGCGGCCTGCTCGTCGGCAGCGGCGCGCTTGGCCTCGTCCTCGCAGAAGCGCTTGAAGGCGTCGACACCCTGGAAGACGAATAGCCCGACACCACTCATCACCTCTGCCCCCGCAGCCTTGGCGGCAGCGACGAACTCGGTGATTGCCGGCACATAAACGGCATCGAAGATCCAGTGGTGCGCCGCGATCAGCTCCGCGGGTAGCGGGCAGCCCGGGCTCTTTTCGTGGCCGATGGGGGTGCAGTTGACCAGGCCGTCGCAGGCCGGCACCGTCTCGGCCAGTTGTTCCGGGGTAATGGTGGAGGCGGCAAATCCCTGGGCCTTCAGCTCCTCGGCCAGCTGACGCGACTTCGTCGGGTCCAGGTCCATCAGCACTATCTCTGAAGCGCCGAGCCGGCCCAGGCCGAAGGCGACCGCCTTGCCCACGCCTCCGGTACCAAGCAGCAATACCCGCCCCGGCTCACGCTCGCCGAGAGTGGCACGAAAGCCGCTGATGAAACCGGTGAAATCGGTATTCTCGGCGAAGATGCCATCCTCTTCGAAGACCAGCGTATTGGCGGCTCCGACCATCCGCGCCCCCTCGGAAGCGCGATCGGCAAGGCGCACGGCATCCTCTTTCCAGGGATAGGTGACATTGACGCCCCGGTATCCGACGGCCATCACCTTCCTTACCTGACTCTCGAGCGATTCGATCGGCTGCTCGTTGGCGTCGAACAGGTCATAGGTGGCGGGTATGCCGGTCAACTTACCGAGCCGCACATGCAGATCCGGCGAGCTGGAGTTCATTATTGCCTTGCCGATCAAGCCCAATTTCATAACGCCGTCTCCTGAACGGGGCGAACGAGTTCGCATAGATCGCGAAAATCAATCCCGGAACAACCACTCACTGCTAGTTCTCAGCCGGCCTTGGCCTGGGCCGCGAGGCGGATGCCGGCGTTGGCCTCGCCGAACTTCTGGTAGTCGCCGCGCCGTTCGACGATCTCGAAGAAGAAGCGCCCCGAGAAGGTCTCGGTATAGGCATGCAGGAAGTCGCCGTCCTCGTTGCGATCGAACAGGATGTTGCGCGAACGCAGGGCGTCGAGCAGTTCCGGGGCGATGTCGAAGCGTGTCTCCAGGTCGTCGTAGTAGTTGCGCGGAATCTTCAACAGCGGCAGCCCGCGGGCCAGGATTTCGTCCACGGTGGCGATGATGTCGCGGCTCTCGAAGGCGATCTGCTGCACGCCGCCGCGAAACTCGCTGAGGAAGCGCCCCGGCTGGGTCTCGCGAGCCTGGGAGACGGTGAGCGGCAGGCGAATGCTGCGGTCGGGGCTGACCACCGCCTGGCTGATCATCATGCCGTGAGGGTCGACGATCTCGTTCTCTGCCTCGGCGGCAAAGCCGAATACGGTGCGGTAGAACAGCTGCCAGCCCAGCAGTTGCGTCGCCGGCAAAACGTATGAGAGATGGTCGATACGAACCAGGCCCGCTTCGTCGCGGCTCTCCTGGTCGAAAAGCTCGAAGTCGGTGCGCCACTGCAGGTCGTCGGCGGCCGCCTCGTCCACCAGGTAGATCAGGCTGCCCTCGACGCCACGCAGCGCCGGGATTTCCATCTCCCCCTCCCCCACCTGGCTGCGGAACAGCGGCGCCTTGAAGGCCCGGGCACGCTCCAGCGCCCGCTCCACGTCGTCGACCCGAAAGCCCACGGCGCACACCGAGGTGCCATGCAGTAGCCGAAAGGTGTGGGCGAAGCTGTCGGTCTCGAAATTGAGTACCAAGTGGATCTCGCCCTGCTTCCATAGCTCCACGTTCTTGGAGCGATGGCGCCCCACATGGCGAAAACCCAGCGCATCGATGAACTCGCCCAGGGGGCCGGCGCTCTCCTCGTCGAGGGTGAACTCGATGAAATGCACACCATGGTAGTGTGGCGCGGCTGGCAGCTCGCTCGCCCAAGGCCCGGCATCGACCAGGTTCTCGAGCCAGATCAGCGAGCGCAGGCCATCCAGGGCAGTCACCTCGGTCGGGGCGGCGCGGAAGGCATCACTGAAGATCTCGAGCGAAAGGGGCCCGTCATAGCCCGACTTGCCCAGCTCGGCCATGAAAGCCTGGAGCGGCAGGCGTCCCTGGCCGGGAAAGCAGCGGAAATGTCGGCTCCACTGCAGGATGTCCATGTCCAGCAGCGGCGCATCGGCCAGTTGGACGAAGAAGATCTTCTCCTTGGGGATCTTGCCGATGGCGGAGAGGTCGTGCCGGCGAGAGAGGATATGGAAACTGTCGAGTACCACACCAAGATTGGGATGGTCGGCACGGCGAACCACCTCCCAGGCATCACGATAGTCAGAGATATGGCGCCCCCAGGCCAGTGCCTCGAAACCGATACGAATGCTTCGCCGGGCGGCCCGTTCCGCCAGCTCGCGCAGATCGGCCACGGTGCGATCCATATCGTCGATGCTCTGGGGCGAGACGTTGCTGCACACCAGCAGGAAATCGGTGCTGAGCTGCTCCATCAGGTCGAACTTGCGCTCGGCACGCTGAAAGTTGCGGCTACGCTGTGGCTCGGGCATGGCCTCGAAGTCGCGAAACGGCTGGAAGGCGACGATGGCCAGACCCAGACGCTCGCAGAGCCGACGCACCTCCTCGGGTGAACCGTCGAACGAGAGCAGGTCGTTCTCGAAGATCTCCACACCCTCGAAGCCCGCACGAGCGATCGCTTCCAGCTTGGTCCTGAGATCGCCGCTCAAGCAGACCGTGGCAATGGCACGCATCCTCATCCCCTCCCGGCCCCTATCACCTGACAGCGATGAGCAGCCTTCTTGTTCGTTCAAGATTCCATCGTCCCGCCTCGCGCAGAACTGGAACACGGTTTCGATGTTCGCATGACGGCCTTAAGTTCGCAATATCTACGGCTCTCGTCGAGTTCCCATCGGGATGAGCCTTTCTTGGGCTTCGAGGAATATCATAGAGGTGCACTTTGCCCTTGGCTCCCTTCTTTGCTTTTTGGCGCACCTGCGTTGGCAGCGCCATGTATTAAACCTTCGTCGCAGAAAACCCTCTGGGCATTGACAGTATTGGAAGGGAGTTCTAGTGTTCGCAAAAAGCACTATCGTTCGCAAAGCGAACACAAGTTCACTCCTGCCAAGACAGGAAGCGTCATCGGTCGACATAACAACCAATCACAACACCCCCCGGAGGATTCCATGTTCAAACCACTTCTCACATCCCTGACCGTTATCCTCGGCTCGCTGGCCATGGTCGGCAGCGCGCTCGCCGACTATCCGGAGCGCAACATTCAAGGCACCATCCAGTGGGGCGCAGGTGGCGCCACCGATAACGTCGCCCGCAGCCTCACGCCCCATGTCGAGGAGATCCTGGATACCACCATCGTGCTGACCAACCGCCCTGGCGGCACCGGCGTGATCGGCATGAACCATGTCATGCAACAGCGCCCCGACGGCTACAACCTGCTGATCGGCGCCGAGAACCCGCAGCTCTATCCGCTGATGGGGCTGGCCGACTTCACCTACGACGACATGCATACCGTCAACATCATCGGCCAGGGCCTGGTGGTGATCGCGGCTCCGGCGGATAGTCCCTTCGACAGCTTCGCCGACCTGCTCGAGCATGCCCAGCAGAACCCGAACGAGCTGCGCATGGGCGGCACCGGCGCCGGCGGCCTGCCAAGCACCGTACACGCCATGATCAATGCCGTGGACGAACTCGACGTGCGAACCGTCACCTTTGGTGGCGATGGCCCCGGTATCACCGCCATGCTGGGCGGCCACATCGACTTCATGCCGCTGAGCCTGGCCGCCGCCGGCGAACAGATTCGTGGCGGCAAGATGAAGGGGCTGGCCGTGCTCACCACAGAGGAGATCGAATTGCTGCCAGGCGTACCGCCGATCACCGAGGCGCTGCCCGACATCGAGGCCTTCCTGCCGTGGGGGCCGTTCTGGGGCGTCTTCGTCCATCAGGACACTCCGGACGATATCAAGGCCATCCTGGAAGACGCCTATGAGCAGGCCGTTGCCGAGGAGGAGTTCGTCGAATTCCTGCACAACTTCGGCGCCGAACCGCTGAACCTGCGCGGCGATGAAGCTCAGCAGTACCTGGACAGCTGGCAGTCGGTTACCGCCTGGTCCATGTTCGAAGCCGATGCCGAGACACTGAAAGCCACGCCTGAAGAGCTCGGCATTCCGCGTCCGTAACCCATCTTCGCGGTGAAGGGGGTGGCAAAGCCTCCCCCTTGGAGTCTGTTGATGAGCAAGAAAATCGAGCGCGTACAGGCGGGTGAAAAGGTCTTCGACTGGCTGCTTCTTCTGTTGAGTATCGGTGTACTGGTCGAGGCTTACCGCATCGACGGTGGATTGAGGCTCAATTCGGCCGGCTCCTTCCCGGTGGGCCTGGCCCTGGTGATGCTGGCCTCGTCGCTGGCCATTCTGTTCAGCCACCGCTACAAGCGACGTGATGAGCAGATTGGTGGTGCCCGCCAAGAGTTACGCGCATTCTTTCACGAGCACTTCCAGCCCCATATCGTGGTCTTCTCCGTGGCCGCGGTGATCTATCTCGCGGCCATCGTCTGGGCAAGCTTCTACGTCAGTACCTCCATTTTCCTGGCAGCGATGTTCATCTACCTCCGCCAGGGCAAGGTCGTCAGCTCACTGCTCATTACCGCGGTGGCTCTTGTGATCATCTATGTCCTTTTCACCGTGGTCTTCCGCGTCTACCTTCCCTGACCTTCGAGGCCTTCGATGAGTGACACCCTTTCCTTCCTGCTCATGGCCTGGCTCGACCCGGGCCTGCTCGGCCTGACCGCCCTCGGCGTGCTGGCCGGCATCTATATCGGCGCCATCCCCGGCCTCTCCGTGACCATGGCCGTGTCGATCCTGATCTCCTTCACCTTCTCCTGGGACATAAACAATGCCCTGGCGCTGATGGTCGGCATCTACGTGGGTGGCGTCTATGGTGGCTCGCGTACCGCCATCCTGCTCAACATCCCCGGCGCTCCCTCGGCGGTGACCACCGCCTTCGACGGCTACCCGCTCGCACAGCGCGGCGAGGCCGGCCGCGCCATCGGCCTGAGCACCGTGATGTCGGTGATCGGCGGACTGATCGGCGTCGCCGTACTCGCCGGCACCGCCCCTTATCTCTCCGACCTGGCCCTGCAGTTTGCGCCTCGCGATTACTTCCTGATCGCCGTTCTCGGCCTGCTGCTGGTCAGCTCGCTCTCCGGCAAGTCGCTGTCACGCGGTATTTTCTCGGTGGCATTGGGCAGCGTCATTGGCCTGGTGGGCATGGACATGGTCACCGCCCAGCCGCGCCTCACCCTGGGGCAAATGGAGCTGCTCGGGGGCATTCACTATGTGGTGGTGATGATCGGCCTGTTTGGCGTGGCCGAGGCACTCTACCAACTGCACAACCTGGCCAAGGTGCCGATCAAGCAGAACGTCGACAAGATCGTGCCGCCGCTGAACATGGTGCTGAAATTCCTGCCCCTCTCGATACGTACCGCGGTGATCGGCGTCATCGTCGGCGCACTACCCGGCACCGGTGGCGATATCGCTTCGCTCTTTGCCTACGATCACGCCAAGCGCACCGTCAAGAACCCCAGCCGCCCGTTCGGCGAAGGGGCCTACGAGGGCCTGGTGGCACCGGAGACGGCCAACAATGCCGCGGTAGGCGGTGCCTATGTGCCGATGCTGACCTTGGGCATGCCCGGCGATGCGGTGACCGCCGTGATCATCGGTGCCCTGGTCATCCACGGGCTCAACCCCGGGCCCATGCTGATGATCGAAACCCCGTATATTTTCTGGTTCACCGTGGGCAACCTGGCACTGGCGAACATATTCCTGCTGATATTCGGGCTCACCGGCATCAAGATCTTCTCGAAGATCGTCGAGGTACCCAAGGCGGTGCTGATCCCGCTGATCCTGGTGCTCTGTGTCGTCGGTACCTACTCCATCAACAGCAACATGATGGAGGTCTACTGGATGCTCGGCTTCGGCATCCTCGGCTACTGGCTCAAGGTATTCGGCTTCCAGATGGGCCCGATCATCCTCGGCGTCATCTTGGGCCCGCTGCTCGACGAGTCCTATCGCCAGGCAATGTCCTCGGTAGGCGACCGTGGCGGGGATTTCCTGCTGGCCCTGGTCACCAACCCGCTGTCCCTGGTGTTGACCAGCGTGATTACACTGGTGCTGCTGAGCAATACCCCGCTCAAGGGCTGGGTGGCCAAACGCTTCAGCAGGGCCTGACGCACCCTGGCGCGGCCATGCCCGGTCGCGCCAACGGTGAAAAAAACCAAGGACAAAGGGGAGAAGTGTGATCGGTCCACCCCTTCACTATGCGCTGGTCTTCGACTTCGATGGTGTGGTGCTGGACTCGGCCACCCTCAAGCGTCAAGCCTTCGCCGATCTCTACGCCGAGGCGCCTGCCCCCCAGTACCAGGCCGTATGCGCCTACCTGAACCGAAAGGGGGGTCAGCCACGCGAGGTCAAGTTTCGCCACATCGAGGCGCATATCTTTGGCCGCCAAGCCAGCGAAGCACGCATCCGGGAACTCTGTGCCCTCTTCAAGGCAAGCGTCGAGCAGCGCCTTTTGCAGGCCCCGGCCATTCCCGGCGCCGTGGAATTTCTCGCCCGCTGGGCCGGCAAGCGTCCGCTCTATCTGCTTTCGGCCACTCCCGAGGCCGAGCTGAAGGCCATCGTCGAGAAGCGCGAGCTCGCACGCTATTTCAGTGAGGTCGTCGGCTCGCCTCCCGACAAGGTCACCGGCTTGCGTAACCTCCTGGTTCGCTGCGGACATGCCGCACACGAAACGGTGATGATTGGCGATTCGTACAACGATTTTCGTGCCGCCCGCTCCAACGGCACCCGCTTCGTCGGCGTCACCGCCGACCCGGGCGCGTCCCCTTTCCCCGACGACACCATTACCGTCCGCGATTTGCACGGTCTGGAAGCCGCGTTGCAGGAACTCTGACCAGGAAAGCCCGAGTCATTACTCTTGCCGTTCTACCTCCTGCCCCCTCTGCCCTGGCTCTATCGTCGCTTCATTCCCAACCTTCGACGCCCGCCATGTCGGGCAGCTCATGGGCGATCCCCTTGTGACAGGTGATGCAGGTATCGTCGCCGTCGATCAACCCGCGCCGATGCGCCGCGGCCGCCCTGGGACTTTGCCGGGTAAAGTCCATGGCACCCTCGTCGTGGCAGTTGCGGCACTCCAGCGAATCGTTGGCCTCGAAGCGACGCCACTCGCGCGAGGCCATCTCCAGGCGATGATCGAGGAACTTCTCGCGGGTATTGATGGTGCCGAAGATCTTGCCCCAGACCTCCTTCGAGGCCTGCATCTTGCGCGCGATCTTGTCGGTCCAGTCGTGCGGCACGTGGCAGTCCGAGCAGACCGCCCTCACCCCCGAGCGGTTGGTGAAGTGAATTGTCGGCTGGATCTCTTCGTAGACGTTGGCGCGCATCTCGTGGCAACTGATGCAGAACCGCTCGGTGTTGGTCGCCTCCATGGCGGTGTTGAAACCGCCCCAGAACAGCACCCCGCCGATGAAGCCCCCCACGGTGAGAAACCCCAGGCTGAAGTAGCCGCTGGGCGAGTTGAAGACGCGCCAGAAGACCGAGAGCAGGTTCTTGATACGTTTGATCATGCAGCGGACCTCACTCTTCCGTCTCGCGTGGCTGGCGGAGGATTTCGGCGATATCGACGAAGCGGTTCTCGACCGCCAGCGGCGCATCCGTCTGCGGCACGTGGCACTGGTTGCAGAAGTAGCGCCGCGGCGAGAGTTCGGCGAGGAAGTTGCCGTCGCGGTCCATGTAGTGGGTCACGCTGATCATCGGCGCCTGGGTGTCGCCGACCCGCTGGCGGCTGTGGCAGCTCATGCAGCGGTTGGCGTTGAGATCGACCTGATAGTTGTCGATCTTGTGCGGGATGGTCGGCGGCTGCATCGGGTAGGCCCGAATGCGACGGCGATCATGGTTCTCGACGTTGTAGAGCGGCTCGGGAGTGCGCTCCTCGAGCAGCGGCACGTGGCCGCGCAGGGCATCGAGCTCGCCCTCCTGGGCGAGCACTCCCAGGCTGATTCCCAAAATGGCGACGGCAGTAGCAATCATTCGCATCGTGCTTCCCTCCCTAGACCGGTTCGATCCGGCAGGCGCACTTCTTGAAGTCCGTCTGCTTGGAGATGGGATCGGTGGCATCCAGCGTGACCTTGTTGATCAGCTGACTGGCGTCGAACCAGGGCACGAACACCAGCCCCCTGGGCATGCGGTTGCGCCCGCGCGTCTCGACGCGGGAATTCATCTCGCCGCGTGGGCTGATGATGCGCACCTCGCTGCCGCGGCGCACGCCGAGTTGGCGCGCGTCCTCGGGATGCAGGTAAACCACCGCCTGGGGAAAGGCGCGATGCAGCTCGGGCACGCGTCGGGTCATCGAACCGGAGTGCCAATGCTCAAGCACCCGACCGGTGACCAGCCACAGCGGGTACTCCTCGTCGGGCGACTCGGCGGGCGGCTCGTAGGGCACGGCGTAGATGACGGCGCGGCCGTCCTTGTGGCCGTAGAACTGGAAGTCGCGTCCCTCCTCCACGTAAGGGTCGTACTCGCCGTTGTAGCGCCAGCGCGTCTCCTCGCCGTCGACCACCGGCCAGCGCAGCCCGCGCTCCTGGTGATAGCGTTCGAACGGGGCCAGGTCGTGGGCCTTGCCGCGGGTGAACTTGGCATACTCCTCGAACAGCCCCTTCTGCACGTAGAAGCCGAAGTGGCGGGCCTCGTCGTTGTCGTACTCCTCGTCGAGCTCGTCGAGGCCGAAGGCGTCCACCTGGCCGTTGCGGAACAGTACCTCGAACATCGACTTGCCGCGGTACTCCGGGTTGGCCTCCAGCATCTCCTCCGGCCACACCTCCTCGATCTGGAAGCGCTTGGAGAACTCCATCATCTGCCACAGGTCGGAGCGCGCCTCGCCGGGCGCCTTGACCAACTGGTGCCAGAACTGGGTGCGCCGCTCGGCATTGCCGTAGGCGCCTTCCTTCTCGACCCACATCGCCGCCGGCAGGATCAGGTCGGCCAGCTCGGCGGTCACGGTGGGGTAGGCGTCGGAGACGACGATGAAGTTGTCGGGGTTGCGATAACCGGGATAGGTCTCCTCGACCAGGTTGGCCGCCGCCTGGACGTTGTTGTTGCACTGTACCCAGTAGACGTTGATATCGCCGTCCTTGAGCATGCGGTTCTGCAGCACGGCATGCGCGCCGGGCTTCTCCTGGATGGTGCCCTCCGGCACCTTCCAGGCATTCTCGGCGAAGCGGCGGTGGTCGGGATTGGTCACCACCATGTCGGCCGGCAAACGATGGGAGAAGGTACCGACCTCGCGCGCGGTGCCGCAGGCCGAGGGCTGGCCGGTCAGCGAGAAGGGACTGTTGCCCGGGGTGGAGATCTTGCCGGTCAGCAGGTGGATGTTGTAGATCATGTTGTTCGCCCAGACCCCGCGGGTGTGCTGGTTGAAGCCCATGGTCCAGAACGACATCACCTTGGTGTCAGGGTCGGCATAGAGTTCGGCCAACTGGTCGAGCTGGCGCTGGGGCACGCCGGAGAGCTCGCTGACCGTCTGGGCATCGTACTGCTGCAGGAATTCCCGATAGCGCTCGAAGTCGATGTCGCGGGCGCCGCCGCTGTCAGCGGCATTCTCGGCCGCCAGCTCCAGGCGATGCTCGGGGCGCAGTCCATAGCCGATGTCGACGTTGCCTTCCATGAAGCGCACGTGCTCGTTGACGAAGTCCCAGTTCACCCGGTCGTTCTCGATGATGTAGCGCTGGATATAGTTGAGGATCGCCAGGTCGGCCTGGGGCGTGAAAATGATCGGCTGGTCGGCCAGTTCGAAGGAGCGGTGCTCGAAGGTGGAGAGTACCGCCACCTTGACGTGCGGCGCCGAGAGCCGGCGGTCGGTCACCCGGGTCCACAGGATGGGGTGCATCTCGGCCATGTTGGAGCCCCACAGCACGAAGGCATCCGCCGCCTCGATGTCGTCGTAGCAGCCCATCGGCTCGTCCATGCCGAAGGTGCGCATGAAGCCGAATACCGCAGAGGCCATGCAGTGGCGCGCATTGGGGTCGATGTGATTGGAGCGGAAACCGGCCTTCATCAGCTTGTTGGCGGCGTAGCCCTCCCACACCGTCCACTGGCCGGAGCCGAACATGCCGATGCCCTGCGGGCCCTTCTCGCGCAGCACCGCCTTGTACTTGTCGGCCATGACGTCGAAGGCCTCGTCCCAGCTCACCGGAGTGAATTCGCCTTCCTTGTCGTAGACGCCGCCACGCTTGCGCAGCAGCGGCTGGGTGAGGCGGTCCTCGCCGTACATGATCTTCGAGAGGAAGTAGCCCTTGATGCAGTTGACGCCGCGATTGACCGGCGAATTGATGTCGGCGTGGGTGGCGACCACCTGGTTGTCGCGCGTCGCCACGTTGACCCCGCAGCCCACGCCACAGAAGCGGCACGGCGCCTTCGACCACTTCAGCTGCGATTGGCTGGCGTCGGTGACCACGTTTTGCGCCTGGGCCGTTGCGCTGATCCCTGCCGCCGCGGTGGCTGTCGTCGCCGCCGTGGCCTTGATGAAGTCACGTCGCGTCAGCGTCATTACTCATCTCCTCCATCTCCCTGTCCAGTTCCGCAGCACTTTCCGCATGGTGATACACCAGGCTCACCGACAGCACGCCGGGCGCTCGCTGAAGCCCTTCGATGAATTCCACGATCTCGCGCTGCCCCGCCGTCTCCAGCAGCAGCACCATCTTGCCGCACGGGTCCGTGGCGTGAACCTCGACGCCCGGGTGGGCCTGGCAGTGCCGTCTGGTCTCGTCTATGCGCTCCGGCTGGAGCTGCACGACGAGGCTCGAAATATGCACCTGGGCGTTCATGTCCCCTCCTCAAAGGCGGGTTGTATGCAGGCGGGTAGAATGGCCTGATTCCAGCAGACCGACCGCCACCGCCTGGGTGGGGCACACCGAAACACAGGCCCCGCAGCCGTTGCAGGCCGCGCTGTCGATCGTCGGCTCCGGCACGCGCCGGGCATTGAAGGCGAAGTGGATCGCACCGGCCTCGCAGCTCTCGCCGCAGCTACGGCAGTAGACGCCCTGCGGCCCCAGGCATGCCGAGCCGATAGCAGCGACGTGTCGCCACGGCGGTTCGCGCTCTGGGTCGCGAAAGACATCTTCCTCACAGGCCTCGACGCAGGCTCGACAGAAAGTACATTCGCCCAGTTGAAAATCGACCTGCGGAAAACCAGCTGCATCGCTCACGATGATGTCAGTTTCACAGGCCTGGAGGCAGTCGCCGCATTGGCTGCAATTCGCCAGGAATTCGGGCTCTTCACGGGCCCAAGGGGGGCGCAGCGCAGGGGAATATTCGAGGCGCCCCTTGAGCAGCGCTCGTCGCGAGGGATCCACTCCCATTTGTTTCTCCACGGTCTTTTTTATTTCATTCTTGTGTCGCAATTCTTCTTTCTTTCGTTCTGGCTAACCTACCTCTCGGCCCGCTAACCGGGCGGTCCGGGAGGTCCCGCAAAGATCTGGAAGATCCACACGGCGAAGCCGTAGCCAGAGACTACGAGCACGGCGAGGATCGGAAACAGGATGCCGGCGAGAAACAGGAAGACCAGCAGTTCCCGCTTCTTTTGCTGCCGCTCTTCGGGCGTTTGCGGCTTGGGCTTTCGGCTAGGCTTGTCGAGCGTTCTTTGCATGAATCGGCACCAGAGCGAGACGTCTTGTACTACCGTAGGAAGCAAAGAGGTATTGCGCAAACCGGATTCAAGCTCGCTCAGCATCCAGGAAATAAGCAGGAGCAACGGAATGAAAATCTTTCTCTCGAAGGGCTCGACTTTCCTAGCGGTTGCGCTGGCCTGCCTGCTGGCCGGTCCTCCGGCCCTGTCGCAGGAAGGCGATGACCGTGAAGCGATCCAGGCCAGCCTGCGGGCCCTGCATCAGCATCAGGCCGACCTGGCGGAGCTGGCCGAGGAGCGTGCCGAGGATGACGAGGTCGTCCAACTGGCCAACACGCTGCGGCGCGACCATGCCATCCTCGACGAGTGGCTGGCCGAGGCCAGCGAGAACAGCGACACCCCGCACGACGAACACGCCCTCCACGACCGCGAGGCCTTCGAAGCGTTGCGCGAGCTGGAAGGCGAGGCGTTCGACGAGACCTTTCTGTCCTACCAGATGGAGCTGCACATGGCCGCGATCGAGTACCTGGAGCAGAACCGCCCCAAGGGGGACGAACAGCTCGACGAGTTCAACAACCACCTGCTCGTCACCCACGAGACGCTACTCGTCAATAGCGAGCTGATAGACTCGTTGCTCTAAGGGGGAGTGTCGTGCCAGGGCCCGCTGCCGTGGGGTACGACAACGGGCACCAGGTTCAGGCGCGCTCGGCGGCGCGGATCACGGCATCCAGCGCGGCCAGGTAGCCCTGGCTGCCGAGGCCGGCGATCACGCCATCGGCGCGCAACGAGACGTAGGAGTGGTGACGGAAGCTCTCGCGCTTGTGCACGTTGGAGAGATGCACCTCGATCACCTTGCCCTCGAAGGCGTTGAGCGCATCGAGAATGGCCACCGAAGTGTGGGTATAGGCGGCGGGGTTGATGACGATCGCCGCGGTGCCATCCTCACGCGCGGCGTGAATGGCGTCGATCAGCACACCCTCGTGGTTGCTCTGTAACGCCTTGATGTCCCAGCCGTTGACGGCGGCTTTCTCGTACAGCGCGTTGTTGATGTCGTTCAGCGTCTCACGGCCGTATATTTCGGGCTGGCGGGTACCCAGCAGGTTGAGATTGGGGCCGTGCAGGATCAGGACCTTGTTCATCGCTATCTCTCTCGGGGGAACGGAATCGGGCGGGTGAGACTCATGCCTGCGGCTCCAGCAGCCGCTGCCAGGCATCGATCACCGCCTGGCGGTGGGCGCGGAAATCGGCGTCGCGGCCGCGGGCGGGCTCGCGGGTCAGCGAGGCGCGATGCGCGGTGCTGCGCAAGGCCAGGTAGGCCTCGCGCAGGCGCTGGCACTCTTCGGCGGGCAGCCGGCCGGTGCTCTCCAGGGTCTCGAGGATGCGCATGTTGTCGCTCCACTGCAGCAGCTCGGGTGTCTCGTGGCCCATGGAGAGCACCGCGAACTGGCACAGGAACTCGATGTCGATCATGCCACCGGGGTCGTGCTTGAGGTCGAACTCGCCCTGCCCGGCCTTGCCACCCAGGTGGTCGCGCATCTTCTGGCGCATCTTCACCACCTCCTCGCGCAGCGCCAGGCAGTCGCGCTCGCACCCGAGAATCTCGCGGCGCACCGCATCGAAGCCCTCGGCCAAGCGCGGGTGGCCGGCCACCACACGGGCGCGCACCAGCGCCTGATGCTCCCAGGTCCAGGCTTCGCGGCGCTGGTAGTCGCCGAAGGCATCGAGCGTGGTGGCCAGCAGCCCGGCGTTGCCCGAGGGGCGCAGGCGCATGTCAACTTCGTAGAGGGTCCCGGCCGGGGTGACCGCGGTAAGCAGGTGAATGATGCGTTGTCCCAGGCGTGTGAAGAACACCGGGGTGTCGATGGGCCGCGCGCCGTCGGTCTCGCCCTGGGAATCGGCATCGTGAATGAAGACCAGGTCGAGGTCCGAGCCGTAGCCCAGTTCGATGCCCCCCAGCTTGCCGTAGCCGACGATCAGGAACTCCGGCTCGGCTCCGGCACGCGAGCCGTCGCGGCGCCGCGGATAGCCGTGCTTGCGCACCAGGTGGCGCCAAGCCATGGCCAGCACCTTCTCCAACAGCACTTCGGCAATATAGGTGAGATAGTCGCTGACCTTCATCAGGTGCCGGGTACCGGCGATGTCCGAGGCGGCGACGCGCAGCACGTGAGCGTGCTTGAACACGCGCAGCGCCTCGAGCTGGGCCTCCTCGTCATCCTCCGGGATACGCCCCAGGACTTGGCGCAATTCGTCGGCCAGACGTGCCTTGTCGGCCGGGGTGTAGAGCGTATCCGGCGTCAGCAACTCGTCGAGCAGCAGCGGGTAGCGGGCCAACTGCTCGGCGATCCAGGGGCTGGCACCGCACAACCCCATCAAGTGGCTCAGCGCCTCGGGGTTCTCGCGCAGCAGCGCCAGGTAGGCGGTTCGCCGCAGCACCGACTCGATCAGCGGCAACACCCGTTCAAGCGCGGTATCGGGTGTGTCGCTTGCGGCCACGGCGTCCAGCAGCAGTGGCATCAGCGCCTCGAGTCGGTCGTAACCGATGCGCTGCATGGATTGCACCTGGCGCGACTGGCGCAGGGTCGTGAGGCGCCGCAGTGCCATCTCGGCCTGCTCGAAGCCCACCTCGGCGAGCATCGTCTGCGCCTCCTCGGCCTCGAGCTCGCCGCACCACAGCGCGCGCCACTCCTCGAGTGACAGGGCCCCCACCCCCGGAGCCTCGCTCGACTCCTCAACCTCCTCCTCGGGGTCGGCGATCACCGCGTCGAAGTGGTCGCGTACCCGGCTGCGCACCTCGTCGAGCCGCGCCACGACCGCCGGCCAGTCCTCCATGCCCAGCGCCTGGGCGACGCGCTCGCGGTCGAGGTCGTCATCGGGCAGGCTCTGGGTCTGGCGATCCTCGAGCGCCTGCAGCGCGTGCTCGAGGTCGCGCAGGAAGACGTAGTCGGGCTCGAGCTCATCGACCACACTCTGCGGCAGCAGACCAAGCGCGGGCAGGCGTGCCAGGGCGGTACGCAGCGAGGTGACCTGCAGCTCGGTATCGCGTCCGCCGCGGATCAACTGGAAGGCCTGCACCACGAATTCCACTTCGCGGATACCGCCGGGGCCGAGCTTGATGTTGGCCTGCATGCCGCGGCGTTTGACCTCGCGGTTGATCAGCGCCTTCATCTCGCGCAGCGATTCGATGGCGCCGAAGTCGAGGTATTTGCGATAGACGAAGGGCCGCAGGTTGCCGAGCAGCTCGCTCCCGGCCCCCAGGTCGCCGGCCACTGGCCGCGCCTTGAGCAGGGCGTAGCGCTCCCACTCCCGGCCCTGGTCCTGATAATAGGCCGCCAGCGAACTGAAATTGCCGACCAGCGGGCCGCCTTCGCCCAAGGGTCGCAGGCGCATGTCGACGCGAAAGGCGAAGCCGTCGGCGGTGACCGCATCCAGCGCGGCGATCAGCCTCTGCCCCAGCTTGGTGAAGTACTCCTGGTGTTCGAGCGACTTGCGCCCGCCCTCGGTCTCGCCCTTCTCGGGGTAGGCGAAGATCAGGTCGATATCCGAGGAGAGGTTGAGTTCACCGGCGCCGAGCTTGCCCATGCCCAGCACCACCAGGCGCTGCTCGCTGCCATCGGCGCGCGGCGCCGGGCGCCCCCAGCGCGGCTCGAGGTGCGCCTCGAGCCAGCCCAGCGCCCCTTCGAGACACACCTCGGCAAGCCGCGACACAGAGGCGGCCGTGGCCCACATGTCGGTGCCCGCCGGTCGCGTCAGGTCACGCCAGACGATGCCCAGCATGCGCGCCCGGCGGAAGCGGCGCAGCGCCGCGTGCAGGGCGGCCTCGTCCTCGGCGCTCTCCAGCCGCTCCGCCAGCCAGGCGCCGAGCGTATCGGCGCCCGGGGCTGTATCGAGCTCGCCGTTGGCATCGAGGTGCTGCAACCAGTCAGGGTAGCGCACCAGCGTATCGGCCGCGAAGTCGGAAATGGCGATGACGCGCGCCAGTTGGCGCCGACGCTCGGGATCGAGCCCCTGCCAGTTCTCCGACGGGAGTTCCTGGCCGGTCATCTCGGCAACGCTGTCGCTGCGTGCCAGGCTTTCGCCGAGACGCTGCCAGGCCTTCTCCAGTGCAGGCACGAGTGCGGGGGGAAGATCGACGGCGGGCAGGAAGTCATCGGGTAAGGGCATGGCAACGGGCCTTGTCGCAGCTGGGTCACCCTCAGCATATCGAAGGCGCCGGCTGTGCGGCACCCCTGAACCGGGGCGTTGCGGCATTCAGCCGAAGAATTTCTGCCAGGCGAGCAGCCCCCAGGTCAGGCCGGCGGCCAGCAGCGCGATCATTACCGCCGCCGAGCCAATGTCCTTGGCGCGCCCCGACAGTTCATGGTGCTCGGTGCCGATGCGGTCCACCACGCTCTCGATGGCACTGTTGATCAGCTCCACGGTGAGCACCAGCAGGCAGCTGCCCACCAGCAGGATCCACTCCACCGGTCCCGAGCCGACCCACCAGGCCAGCGGCAGCATGACCACGCACAGGGCAAGTTCCTGCCGGAACGCCGTCTCGTGGCGAAAGGCGAATTTGAGCCCCTTGAGCGAGTAGCCCGTGGCATCGAAGAGGTGCCGCCAACCGGTACGTGCTGGTTTCATCGTCTCGCTATCCTTACTTGCGGGTAGACGTCAGTGCGCTTCGATCATGCGCTCCAGATCCTGGGTCAAGGGATCCAGCACCTGGGCCCAGTTGAGCCAGGGCGTGGAAGCGGTACCGTTGACCAATACCGTGAACACACCCCAGCGCCCCGAGCGGGTACGGAAGTACCCGCTGGCGGCGCGCACCGCATGGGGCTGGTTGAGAGTGCCGGTCTTGAGCATGAGGTGGTCCTGGACCAGCGGCGAACCACGGCGAATGAAGCGCGACACGCCGTTGGACGGCGACTGGAAGCTGGCGACGAAGCTGGGAAACAGCGACGAGCGGTGGAACATGCTCTCCAACAGCGTGTTGGCGCCCTGTGCCGAGGTACGGTTCTCGGTGGTCAGGCCGCTGCCGCTGAACATGATCACCGGGCCGTGATCGGGTAGCCCGGCCACGTAGTCCTGGATCGCTTCCCCTGCCTGGAGCAGGGTCGCCCGGGGTGTATCGACCAGATTGAGCGCGAGCACGTCAGCCATGAAGTTGTTGGAGTAGTTCATGACGTGCAACAGCAGCTCCTGTAGCGACTTGCCTTCCACTTCTGCCAGGGAGCGGGCGGAAGCGGGAGGTGGCTCGATGCTGGTGGCATAGCCATCGCCGATGGAAATTCCGGCCTGTTCGAGCATGGCCGTGAGGGTACGCGCCGTCTGGCGAGCAGGGTCGCCGCTGGCACGATAGACGTCACGAGGCGCGGCATCGAGCGCGATGTGACCGCGTAGCAGCATGACATCCCCCTCTTCGCGAGTGACGCGCTCGGCGCTGAACTCGGTGCCGGTCCCGGCCGCGCGCGTTTCGACCTGGTTGTCGATGCCCACGATCAGCGACTGGCTGTCGCAGCTGGTGACCCGAGCCGGCTCGCCCGACACCCCAGGAGCCACGTTGACGCACCAGTTGCCATGGTTGACCCCGGCCGACGAGAGCAGCGCACTGTAGCTGTTGGCGGCGCGCGACTGGGCCTCGCAGCGATCGGTGGTGATGCACTCCACCGGGCCGAAGCGCCACTGGCTTACCACGAGGCGCCCTTCGATCTCGCGCACGCCGGCCTGATGCAGCCGCTGTGCCAATCGCCACAGATCCTCGCTGGCCAGCGCAGGGTCGCCACCACCATCGAGTATCAGGTCACCGCGCAATATGCCGCTGGCGTCGAGGTCGGCAGTACTGACCAGTCGCGTGGTGAAACGATGCTGGGGGCCCCAGCGGTCTAGCGCCGCCGCCGCCAGGTAGGCCTTGGATACCGACGCCGGCGATAGCTGGCGCTGCGGCTCGATGGCACCCAGCACCTCGCCGGAGCGCCCGCCGTCCCCCAGCAGCCGGACCTCGGCGCTGATCTGAAAGCCCTTCTCGAGCATTTTTTCCAGCTCCGGAAAACCTGTCGCGGAGGCGGCCAGGGGGAGCCATAATCCTAGGAACAGAGCCAGGCAACCCAGCCTGACGGCAGCAATCGATAGCATCTCGGTCAAACCCATCCAACGCCCATCGAATCCGGTTCAATGGGCGGAAACGCGTGAAAAGAGCTGGATCACCACCACACCGGTAATGATCAGGCCGATGCCCAGCACGGCCGGCAGGTCGGGCCTCTGGCCGTACACCACGGCACCGACCATGGCCACCAGCACGATACCCAGGCCGGCCCAGATTGCATAGGCGATGCCGACCGGGATGGTGCGCAGCACCAGCGACAGCATGAAGAAGGCGATAAAGTAGCCGACCACCACCACCAGGCTGGGGCCAAGCCGGGTAAAGCCATCGGTGGCCTTGAGCGCACTGGTCGCCACGACTTCCGCCACGATCGCCAGCGCCAGGTAGATGAATGCCATCAGCCAACCTCCTTTGCACCGCCCGGGACGAGCTGCGGCGCGTAGGGCAAATCTGCTACCAGGCGCCAGAGAGACTGACCGCTCAAGTGGTACTTGCGTTCAAAGGGCGTCAGGTATCGCTCGCCGGGAACGAAGGTTTCCACCGCGGCGTCAATGCCGGTGACCTGCCTGAGCGCCTGGGCGAACTCCTCCACGTAGAGCTGCCAGTTGGAGCGCAATTCCAGCCGGCCGCCAAGCGCCAGGATCACCGGCAGCACCGGGTGGCCATGCCAGCGCTGCTTGAGGTGCGCCGACTTGGGATAGGGATTGGGATAGAGCAGGTAGTGCCGCGCCGGCTGCCAGCCGGCGGCCAGCGCCAGTCGCCAGAAGTCCACCAGGTCGGCGCGTACCAGCAGGGCGTTGCCCCCCACCTCGCCATGCTCCCGCGAGAGCCGATCGGCACTGCGATCCACGCCGATGACCAGGTGATCGTCGAAACGGGCAGCCAGTTGCCGCGTCGACAGCCCCACGCCGCAGCCGGCATCGAGGATCAACGGGTGTCGCCCACCGTCGCGCTCGTACCAGGCACGGGCGCGATCGAACGCCTCGAGCGTATGCTCGGCTACGGGCTTGCGCAGAGGATGACTCAGGGCGCGCTCGACCCTTCGTGCAATGTCCTTGTGCGGGCCGAGCTGGTTGGTGGCGATGGCACGGGAAGTGGCATGCATGGCGGAAGCGGTTCGGTAGCGGACGAACTGGCCATTCTAGCAGCCATGACGCAGCAGGCGAGGGGCAAAAAAAAGGCGCACCCAATATCGGGAGCGCCCACATACCCACTCGTATGACTCAAACAGCGTCGACAGCATAACCCTTCTCGCGCCTTTTTTCAAACGTTTGTTTTATCCTTCTCGGTCAGAACTTGCACCGCACGCCCATGACGGCGTCCCGAGGCGGGTGCTATGATCTTCTCCCTTATATCTTCATTACTGACTCGCACGAACAGCACAACGAGGAAAGCGGCTTGTCACACTTACCGGTGATCGTCGGCATGGGCGGCGTCAACGCCGCCGGTCGTACCTCAGGCCATCAAGCATTTCGTCGCACCGTGATCGACGCCCTTCCCGAAGCCGAGCAGCAAGCCCTGCTGCTCGGCCTGGCCGCCCTGATGGGGCTGGGCAGCTGCCGGGAAGGCGCCTGGTACGACGCCGCCGGAAATCCCATCGCCGCCAGTCGGCTGGCCGAGAACTGCCGTGCGCAGGTGCTCGACCATACCCTGATCCGGCGTATCGAAGATCCCCGCTTCAACGACGACGGGCTACCGGCCAATCGTCGCGCCGGCCTGGGCCTGGGATCGGAACTGACCTTCAGCATCCGCCGCCGCCAGCTCCCCGAGCGGCTGCCGCCTACCTGGCAAGTCCGTGAGCTGGACCGTCACACCCTGGAGGTCACGGTGCCCCCGGGTGAGCTCGACGTGCTGCTGCCGGAGACCCGACCGGCCCAGGTGCGGGCTGCCGGCCAGCTGCCCAGCGGCTTCGATCCCAGCCGCTACTACCGCAGCGTGCACCATCCCCGCGGCCTGTCGATGTCGATTTTCGCGGCCAGTGACTGCCTGGCCAGCAGCGGCCTGGAGTGGGAGACCCTGCGCGACCGCCTGGACCCCGACGACATCGCCGTCTATGCCGGCAACTCCATCGGTCAGCTCGACGACGAGGGCTGGGGCGGGCTGCTCAAGAGCTTCGTCTCGGGCAACCGCGCCACCTCCAAGCAAATGCCGCTGGGCTACGGGCAGATGCCCGCCGATTTCCTCAATGCCTACGTACTGGGCAGCGTCGGTGGCACCGGTGCCGTTCTCGGCGCCTGCGCCAGCTTTCTCTACAACCTCCGTCTGGGCGTCGAGGACATCCGCAGCGGCCAGCGCCGTGCGGTCATGGTGGGCACCTCCGACGCCCCGGTAACGCCCGAGATCATTGAGGGCTTCCGCGCCATGGGCGCCCTGGCCGACGACGAGAGCCTCAAGGCGCTGGATGCCCTGGAACTGCTCACCGATGCCGACTACCAGCGCGCCTGCCGCCCCTTCGCGCGCAATTGCGGCTTCACCATCGCCGAGGCCAGCCAGTTCGTGCTGCTGCTCGACGACGCCCTGGCGCTGGAGCTCGGCGCCGAGATCCTCGGCAGCGTGCCGGGCGTGTTCGTCAATGCCGACGGCTGGAAGCGCTCCATCTCCGCTCCCGGTATCGGCAACTACATCACCCTGGGCAAGGCGGCCTCACTGGTACGCGACATGCTGGGTGGAGAGGCGCTGCGCGAACGCACCTTCCTGCATGCCCACGGCACCAGCACGCCCAAGAACCGGGTGACGGAATCCCACGTCTTCGACCTGGTCGCCCGGGCCAACGGCATCGAACACTGGCCGGTCGTGGCGGTGAAGGCCTTCGTCGGGCACTCCCAGGGCAGCGCCGCCGGGGACCAGCTGACCAGCGCGCTGGGCAGCTTTGCCCATGGCATGCTACCGGGTATCCCCACTCTCGACGCGGTGGCCGCCGACGTTCACGCCGAGCGGCTGCGCTTCTCGTGTACACCGGTGCCCTTCGCTGCCGACGCCGCCTTCATCAATGCCAAGGGCTTCGGCGGCAACAACGCCACCGGCGTGGTGCTGTCGCCCGCCGTTACCGAGCGCCTGCTGGTGAAACGCCATGGCGAAGCCGCCATTGCGGCCTGGCGTGAGCGACGCGAAGCCATCCGCCAAGTCAGCCAGGCCTATCTGGCCCAGGCCGATGGCGGCCACTACCAGGCGCGCTACCGCTTTGGCGAAGGGGTGCTGGAAGGACCCGAACTCGACGTCAGTGCCACCAGCATCACCATTCCCGGCTACACACGCCCGGTATCGCTGGCGGTGGACAACCCCTTCGGCAAGCTGGACGACTGACCCGCCCGGGCGGCATTGTCGGTCCGGTCGCGGGCGTTTACCCTAGCCTTCTTGAGCTGCAAACGTGAGCGGAGCGCCATGAAAATCGCGGTCTACCCGGGCACCTTCGACCCCATCACCCACGGTCACTACGATCTGATCGAGCGGGCCTCCCTGCTGTTCGACAAGGTAGTGGTTGCCATCTCGGCCAGCCCCGGCAAGAACCCGGCGCTGGATCTCGACACCCGTATCGCCCTGGCCCGCGAGGTTTCGGCGGGGCTCGACAACGTCGAGGTGATCGGCTTTTCGGGACTTCTCACCGACCTGATGACCGAACAGCAGGCCCATATCATCCTGCGCGGCCTGCGTGCGGTTTCCGATTTCGAATACGAACTGCAGTTGGCCAACATGTACCGCGCCCAGGCACCCGAGCTCGAAAGCGTGTTCCTCACCCCGGCGGTGGAAAACTCCTACATCTCCTCGACCATCGTGCGCGAGATCGCCAAGCTGGGTGGCGACGTGTCCCGGCTGGTGCACCCCAGGGTCGCCGAAACGCTGCGCAAGCATTACAATACCTGACCGTATTACTCGGTAATTCCCGAGCCGCTTTATCCTGGGCACGGCCGGACGCGGCCTGCCCGATCGCGAGGTAACCCATGGCCCTGATGATCACCGACGAGTGCATCAACTGCGACGTCTGCGAACCCGAGTGCCCCAACGACGCCATCTCGGCGGGCGAGGAGATCTACATCATCGATCCTAGCCGCTGCACCGAGTGCGTCGGCCACTACGACGAGCCGCAGTGCCAGCAGGTGTGTCCGGTCGACTGCATTCCGCTCGACCCCGAGCGCCGTGAGAGCCGAGACGAGCTGATGGCCAAGTACCGCCTGATCACTGCGGCTTGAACCTGCATTCATTTTTCTACCAGCAGCGCCCCGCTCCATTGAGCGGGGCGTCGGCGTATAAGGAAATATTTTCTGAGTTAGCTACAACTCATTCGCGCGACGGCTAACGGTACATCCCAGGCAGCGGCGAAAGGTTGCCTCAGCCGGTGTCTTGATAAGGGCTTCCGCTGCGGGTCCCACGTTACCGCCCAACGCCGTGAATGGCAGCGAGACAAGGAATACTGCCGTCCCTCCCAGGGTCGCTACGGCCAGCAATGGCCGAGCTATTAACGCATCCGCGACCATGGCGCCACCGCTGGGCTGTGCCTCCATACGCTGCTGTGTCTGGGACAGCGCCTGTGTGTTGCCTAGCAGTACGCCCATTGCAAGCACCGTAGCCGCCAAACTTTTACTTGCGTTCATCCGTCTTCCCTCCTTGTGCATGACCCACGTCATACCATGCACGAATTCTACTTAACTTCCAGTCGCCGCACAGTTACAATTTTACGCACAAAGATACAAAAAAGGTGATCGAAGTTCACCGCCACCAGCCCGCAAATCAATATCCATGTCCGAGGAGCGCACGATGCAGCGCCTGTTAGTTTCTATCGCCATGACCACTTTGTTCGCCAGCCCCGTCCTCGCTCAGAGTCAGGCTTTCAGTCCTGACATGGGTCCCTATATTGGGGCAGGGATCGGGCATGCGAAGCTGGATAACGAAACACTGGATTGGCTTGACGAAAATGGTGTCAACACGGATGACACTGACATTAGCTACAAACTATTCGCCGGTTATCAATTCAACTCCAACTTCGCCATCGAAGCGGGTTACGTGGATTTCGGCAGCTTTACAGCGAGCGGTAGCAATGGTGCCGACAATGCAGACTTAAAGCTTAGCGCGGAAGGTTTCACCGCAGCGTTGGTGGGCAAGCTTCCGATCCAGAGTGGTTTCAGTGTCTATGGCAAACTGGGCATGATCGCCTGGGATGCTGATCTGACGCTGAACGCAACAATACAAGGACAATCTTATCGCGCAACCGCTAGTGAAGATGGTACCGACCCCTTTTACGGTATCGGTGCAGAGTATGTCGTTAACCAGATCGTGATGCGCGCCGAACTCGAACGCTACGACATTAGCGACAGCGGCGAGGACTATACGATTGACATGATCTCAGCAAGCCTCGGCTATCACTTCTGATAGGCCAATATGGCTCGGAACAGCCCCGCTTCGGCGGGGCTGTTGCATTAAGCCCCCTGGCCGGCCATTCTGCTCGATTCGTCAATCACAAGGGCAAGTCGTGGCGACCCTGCAAGCCGAGACACCTGCCGCCGCCCGCCGGCGCATCTGGACCCTGGCCTGGCCGATCATTCTCTCCAACGTCACCGTGCCGCTGCTGGGGCTGGTGGATACCGCCGTGGTCGGTCACTTGCCGGACTCGCGCTATCTGGCCGGCGTGACGCTGGGGGCCACCCTGTTCAGCTTCCTCTACTGGGGCTTCGGCTTCCTGCGCATGGGCACCACCGGGCTGACTTCACAGGCGGTGGGGCGTGAGAGCGACAGTGAGGTGCGCAACCTGCTGGGCCAGGCGCTGCTGCTGGCCATGGGCATCGGGGCGCTGCTGATCCTGTTCTCCAACCCCTTGATCACCCTTGGCCTATGGCTGCTCGACGGCAGCGAGGTCGCCACTTCCCTGGCCGCCGAATATGCCCAGATCCGCATCCTTTCGGCACCGGCGGTGCTGGCCAACTACGCCATCCTCGGCTGGTTCCTGGGCCAGCAGAACTCACGCGTGACGTTGGCCATCCTGGTACTGACCAACAGCGTCAACATCGCGCTGGACCTGCTATTCGTGGTCGGGCTCGGCATGACCAGCGACGGCGTGGCCTGGGCCACGGTGATCGCCGACTATACCGCGCTGGCCTTCGGCGCCTGGTTGGTCGCCCGCCAGTTGAAGCTGCTGCAGGGTCGCTTCCTGCGCGAGCGGCTGTTCCGCCTGAGCGCTTACGGCGAGCTGTTCCAGGTCAATGCCAATCTCTTCCTGCGCACCCTGGGGCTGCTGTTCGCCATGGCGTTCTTCACCTCGCGTGGCGCGGCCCAGGGCGACACCGTGCTGGCTGCCAACGCCGTGTTGATGCAGTTCATCATGCTTATCAGCTATGCCCTGGACGGCTTCGCCCATGCCGCCGAGGCCACCACCGGTCGCGCCGTGGGCCGGCGACGCTGGGACGAGTTCGGTACCGCCGTGCACGCCGCCGCCTGGTTCTCTCTGGTCACGGCCGCTACCGCGGCGCTCGCCTTCGCCTTGGGTGGCCACTATCTCATCGCCCTGTTGACCGGCCTGCCAGAAGTACGGGAAACGGCCGGCGAGTACCTGCCCTGGATGGTGGCCATGCCGTTGATTGCGGTGTGGAGCTATCTGCTCGACGGTGTCTTCATCGGCGCCACCGCGATTCGCGAGATGCGCAACAGCATCTTCGTTGCCTTGGTCGCCTACCTGCCTATATGGTGGCTGGCACGGGCGTTCGCTTCACCTGACCACGAGAATCATGCCCTGTGGCTGGCGTTCCTCGCCTTCACCGTGGTGCGGTCGCTGGTGCTGGTCACTTACTATTGGCATCATCGGCGCACCCGCTGGTGCTATCGAATGGACGACGAAGCGACGCCACGGATACCTGATCGTTCTTGCTGAACCTGCAAATGCCCGTTTTTATTAGGGCAAGCTGATGACATTGCGCTATTTTTCTCAGACGCACTCCAGACAATCAGAAGAAGCGACGCCGCCATGCTAAGAATGCTGTCCAGACCCGCCGTCCGGCTGGTCGATCGTTACTTGCCGGATCCGTTCATCTTCGTGCTGCTGCTGACGATCATCGCCGCTGCCGCCGCCATCGGCGTGGAGCGCCAGACGCCTCTCGCCGTCATGCGCTTCTGGGGCGACGGCTTCTGGAACCTGTTGACGTTTTCCATGCAGATGCTGCTGATTCTGGTGACCGGCTTCATGCTGGCCAGCTCGCCGCCGATCAAGCGCCTGCTGCAGCGGCTCGCCGGCCTGGCCAAGAACGCCGGTCACGCCATCCTGCTGGTGACGCTGGTCTCGCTGGTGGCCAGTTGGATCAACTGGGGCTTCGGCCTGGTGGTGGGCGCGCTGTTCGCCAAGGAACTGGCGCGCGTGGTGCGAGTCGACTACCGCCTGCTGGTGGCCAGCGCCTATTCCGGCTTCGTGGTCTGGCACGGCGGTCTCGCCGGCTCGATCCCGCTGACCATCGCCACCGAGGGCCACTTCACCGCCGACCTGATTGGTGTCATCGGTACCGGCTCGACTATCTTCGCCTTCTTCAACCTGGCGCTGGTAGCCTGCCTGTTCGTCGCCATCCCGCTGGTCAACCGGGCCATGCTCCCCGAGGAAAAGGACAGCGTCTACATCGATCCCAAGCTGCTCGATGATGGTTCCGCCACGCGGGTGCGTATCACTCGCCCGGCCGAGCGCCTGGAGAACAGCATCACCCTGGCCTGGCTGGTCGGCATCCCCGGGGTGATCTTCCTGCTCGACCACTTCGTGCTGCGCGGCGGCGGCCTGAACCTGAATATCGTCAACTTCATGTTCCTGTTCCTGGCCATCGTGCTGCATCGCACCCCGCGCAGCCTGCTGGAAAGCCTCAACGAGGCGATCAAGGGCGGCGCCGGCATTGTCATCCAGTTCCCCTTCTATGCGGGGATCATGGCCATCATGGTGCAGTCGGGACTGGCGGAAACCATGTCCGAGGGGCTGATTTCCTTCGCCACCGAGACTTCTCTGCCATTCTGGTCGTTCATCAGCGCCGGAATCGTCAACCTGTTCGTCCCCTCCGGCGGCGGGCAGTGGGCGGTGCAGGCACCGGTCATGCTGCCGGCAGCCGAAGCGCTCGGCGTGGACGTCTCGCGCGTGGCCATGGCCGTGGCCTGGGGCGATGCCTGGACCAACCTGCTGCAACCGTTCTGGGCCCTGCCGGTACTCGCCATCGCCGGCTTGAAAGCGAAGGACATCATGGGCTACTGCCTGATCCAATTGGTCATCACCGGGGTGATCATCTCGGTGGGCCTGACCTGGTTCTGAGCACGGCCCCACCCGTTGAGCGGCCCCGGCAAGTGTCGGGGCCGTCGCCTCCTTCGACGCCACGAGCCATATGCATCATTTCATTGAAGCCATTGATACGATTGCACTGCTCATCGAGGTACTCGGGGTCGCCATCATCGTCGGCGGCTTCGCCATTACCTCCTGGCGGTTCCTGCACCATCGCATGTTCCATGAGCAGCAGGCCTTCATGCACTATCGCCACGGCATCGCCCGTTCGCTCATTCTGGGGTTGGATTTCCTGATCGCCGGCGACGTGATCAAGACGGTCATCATCGCCAACACCAGCCAGCAGGTCGCCACCCTGGGCATCATCGTGCTGATCCGCGCCTTCCTCGGCTTCACCCTGCATGTAGAGGTGGAAGGGCACTGGCCGTGGCAGGACAGCCGCTACAAGGATGCAGGCGGCTCCCAGCGTGACAAGAACGAATGAAGAAGCATCGAGCCGCTAGCCCCTACCCCGGCTAAGCCATCGCCGACCGTACCGGTGCGCGCCCCATGCGGGCACTCCACCATAGGGCGCCCAGGAACAGCACCAGCCCCAGGCCGTCCAGCGCCAGCTGGCCATGCGGCCACAGCATCAGCGCGCCGATGGGGAACATCGCCAGGCGCACCCACCACGGCAGCTCATGCTCCAGGAAGCCCTCGAGCCCGGCGATGATGGCATAGATGCCGAACAGGGCGAAGGCGAACACCGTGGCCATCTCCAGAGGCGTGCCGCCGATCAGCGGCGACCAGACGAACAGCAGCGGGATGATGTAGAGCCCCTTTGCGATCTTCCAGGCGGTGAAGCCGGTACGCATCGGCGGCGTCTTGGCGATGGCCGCCGCGGCGAAGGCAGTCAGGCATACCGGCGGGGTGACGTTGGAGTCCTGGGAAAGCCAGAAGATCACCATATGGGCGGCCACCAGCAGCATGGCCAGGCTATGCGACGACAGGGCCTGCTCGTAGAGCTGGCTGCGGAAGTCGTCCGGCACCAGGGTCAGCAGCTCGCGGGCGCTGGCGGCGTCCATCGGCGCAGCCAAGGCTTCCAGGCTCTCCGGCGCGGCGAGCATGAAGATCGCCCGGGCCTGCTCGGGCAGCTCGCCGGCCATCAGCAGATCCACCAGTTCACCATGAGCCATCAGGCCGTAGAGGGCCGGTGCCGAGAGCGTGCCGAGCACGATATAGGCAGCGGTGACCGGCAGCCCCATGCCCAGCACCAGCGAGGCAATGGCGATCAGCACCAGGGTGATCAACAGGCTGCCGCCGGCCCAGTCGGTGATCATCAGCGAGAAGGTGTTGCCGATGCCGGTGGTGGAGACCACGTTGACGATCAGGCCCACGGTGAGCAGCAGGATCGCCGTGGTGACCATGTTGCGAGTACCCAGCACCAGGGCCTCCAGTACCACCTTCGGCGTCATGGGCTGCTTCGACAGCCAGGAGGCCACCACCACCGAGAGGATGGCGATACCCGCGGCATAGGTGGGGGTGTAGCCGTGGATCAGCGATGCCACCAGCACTACCAGCGGCAGCAGGAAGTGCCAGCCGCCCTTGAGCACCTCGAGAAGCCGCGGTGCCTCCTCGGTCTCGACGTGCTGAGTGTTGCTGCGCTTGGCCTCGATACGCACGAACATCGCCACCGAGAGGAAGTAGAGCAGCGCCGGCAAGGCCGCCACGCCGATGATGGTGAGGTAGGAGACCTGGGTATAGGAGGCCATGATGAAGGCCCCGGCCCCCATGACCGGCGGCATCAACTGGCCACCGGTGGAGGCGGCCGCCTCGACGCCGGCGGCGAAACGCGGCGGGAAGCCGGCCTTGCGCATCAGCGGGATGGTGATCACCCCCGTGGAGACGGTGTTGGCCACGCTGGATCCCGATACCGAGCCCATCAGCCCCGAGGAGAACACCGCCACGAAGCCGGGGCCGCCAATGAAACGCCCGGCCGCACAGCGGGCCAGCTCGATGATGAAGTCGCCGGCGCCGGAGCGCACCAGGAAGGCGCCGAAGAGGATGAACATGAATACATAGGACCAGGAGATACGGGCGATGGAGCCCAGCATGCCGTCGCCGCCCAGGTAGCTGCGGTAGAGCACCGTCTCCCAGGTCAGGCCGGGGAAGCCGAACACGCCGCTCACATGGCGGCCCCACCAGGCCACATAGGTCAGCGCCACCAGGCACAGCAGTGGGATGAACCAGCCGGTGGTGCGCCGGGCGAACTCCAGCACCAGGGCCAGGGCGACGATGGAGACGACCCAGTCAGCGGTGGAGAAGCGCACGCCGCGGGCGTAGAGGGCGTCCTCGAAGCCGATCAGGTAGAAGGCGCAGCCCAGCGCGGCAAGGCCGAGCAGTATATCGACCGCCAGCACCAGCCGGGCGCCGTCGGCGGAGCGCGCCTTGAGCATCGGCACCGAAAGGGCGCAGAGCAGCCCGAACATGCCGAAGTGCAGGGCGCTGACCCACACCTCGGAGAGGGTACCCAGGGTGTTGAAGTAGAGATGCGACAGGGCGACGACGATGGCCAGGGCGAACAGCACCCGGCCGAGCCAGGGGTGGTCGAGGCGCTCGGGCGCTTCGCTGGCGGCCTCGTCGCGCACCTCGGGGATAGGCGTTGCGTTCATGGGCATTCTCACGGAGCTGGCGTGGATGGGAAGGCGTTGCCGGTGGCCTGGTTCGGGGCTTTGCCGGGCGCAGGCCCCGAAGTGTCGGACCATCGAGGAGGCGCTGTGGCCCCTTCCTTGGGCGCTACTTTTTCCTTCCCTGGAAAAAGACCTCCTCTTCGGCCTGCCCCCGGCGCCCCTCACCGGGAATGGCTCGGCAGCAGGCTCTGACAAGGTTTGGAAAGGCGTGCTTAGCTCTCCAGCAGATGCTCGGGGATTTCCAGCCCCTGCTCCTGGAAGTAGCGGGCCGCGCCGGGGTGCAGCGGCATGGGCAGGCCATCCAGCGCCTTCTCCAGCGACATGTCGCGGGTCGCAGGGTGGATGTTGTTGAGGAACGGCAGGTTTTCGAACATTGCCTTGGTGATCTGGTAGACGTGCTCCTCCGGTACGTCGGCGTTGACCACCAGGATGTTGGGCTGGGCGATGGTGTGAACTGCCTCGTCCTGGCCCGGGTAGGTGCCGGCGGGGATCTCGAAGGCAGACCAGACCGGGTACTCGCCGTTGATCCGCTCGAGCTGTTCTTGCGTGACGTTCAGGATGGAAATATTGCTGCCCATGTTGGCGAAGGCGCTGGTCACCGCCGAGGCGGGCACCCCGGCGGGAACGTTCATGCCGTCGATGTTGCCGTTCTGCATGGAGTCGGCGCTGGGGCCGTAGCCCAGGTAGGCCAGGTTCATCTGCTCCGGGTCTATCTCCAGACCGGCAAGAATCTGCCGACCCGAGCCCTCGGTGCCGGAGTTGCGCGCGCCGATGGAGAAGCCGCGACCGTAGAGGTGGGCCAGGTCATCGATGGTGCCGGTCTCGACCCGGTCGCTGCGCATCACGAAGTGCTCGACGTTCTGCCACAGCATGGAGACGGAGCGGACGTTGTCGTAGGTCTTGGGGACCGGGCCTTCGCCATTCCAGGCCCAGGCGCCGTAGAGGGCCTGGAGGATGCCGAACTGGGCCTCGTCGTCGTCCATCAGGCGCAGGTTCTCAGCGGAACCGGCAGAACTGATGGCCGATACGGAGAGACCGTGGGTAGGTTCGAGCTTGACCCGCACCAGGGTGGAGAGGGCCACGCCCACCGGGTAGTAGGTGCCGCCAGTGGTAGCGGTGCCCATGATGTATTGACCACCCTCACTGCCATTCTGCTGGGCAGCGAGGCCGGTGGCTGTGATGCCGAGCAGGCCGGCGGTGGCGAGACACATGGCGGACTTGAGGAACTGGCGCTTGTGCATGGAGCTTCTCCTATCGATGGGAGCCTGTTGTGGTTATGCCCCATGTCGATAGCGAGAAGCCTGCCAGCTGAGATAGATCGCTTGTTGCATCAATGAATTGCATGGCGTTCAGCCAGGCCGGCCATCCGCCTCACCATTGCCATCGGCAAGAACTTGCCGATGGCAATGGCCCGTATCGGCAAGTTCTTGCCGATACGGGCCTTCACGCCGGTGTCGGCGGTTCGACTCCGCCGGTGAAGGCCTCGCGACGCAGCCCATGCTTCTGCATCTTCTGGTTGAGGGTGCGGCGCGGTAGCTCCAGCTCTTCCAGTACCGCCTGGATGTTGCCGCCATGACGGCTCAGTGCCTCCCGCAGCAGCGCCGCCTCGAAGGCCGCCAGCTGCGCCGCCAGGGAGCCCTCCTCCGGCGCGGCGTCCGCGGCGAGCCACGGCAGCTCCAGTCCGAGGATGAAACGGGTCGCCGCATTGCGCAGTTCGCGCAGGTTGCCCGGCCACGGGTGGCGCCCCAGGGCAGCCAGGAGCTCGCCCTCCGGCTCCTGCGGCGGACGCTGGTGCACCTCGGCGGCCTGATGGCAAAAATGCTGGAACAGCAGCGGGATGTCCTCGCGACGTTCTCGCAGCGGGGGGATGGTCAGCTCGGCAATGGCCAGTCGATAGTAGAGGTCCTCGCGGAAGCCTCCCTCCGCGGCCAGAGCCAGCAGGTCGACCTTGGTGGCCGCCACCACCCGTAGATCGACCCCGCGCACGGCATTGCTGCCCAGCCGGGTGATCTCGCCCTCCTGCAGGGCGCGCAGCAGCTTGACCTGCGCCGCCAGCGGCAGCGACTCCACCTCGTCGAGAAACAGGGTGCCGCCACTGGCATGCTCGAGGGTGCCGATGCGCCGTTCGCTGGCGCCGGTGAAGGCGCCCTTCTCATGGCCGAACAGTTCCGACTCGATCAGCTCGGAGGCGATGGCGCCACAGTTGAGGGCGACGAAGGGGCCTTTCGTCCCGCCGGCCTCGTGCAGGCAGCGCGCCACCACCTCCTTGCCGCTGCCGGTCTCTCCCAGCACCAGCACATTGGCGCGGGTCGTCGCCAGATTGGCGACCTGCTGGCGCAGGCGCACGATACCCGGGGCCTGGCCGAGCAGCCGAGCGGCGAGGCTTCCTTCGCGCAACGCCTCGCGCAGCCGGCGGTTCTCCAGCGCCAGGCGGCGGCGCTCCAGGCCACGGCGCACGCACTCCTCCAGGCGCTCGGGCTCGAAGGGTTTCTCGACGAAGTCCCAGGCCCCGGCCTGCATCGCCTCCACCGCCATGGGCACGTCGCCATGCCCGCTGATCAATATCACGGGCGGCGGGTCGTCGAGGGCCTGCAGGGCCCGTAGCAGGGCCAGGCCATCGAGGCCCGGCATCTTGACGTCACTGACCAGCACGCCACAGGCATCGCCGGCCTGCAGTGCCTCCAGGGCCGCCTGGCCACGCGAGAAGGTACGCACCGCAAGCTCGGAGATCTCCAACCACTGGCTGAGGGATTCCCGTACGTCCGCGTCGTCGTCGACCAGCCAGATCGGAAGGGTATCGGGGCACACATCATGGTTCATCCTGACTCTCCCGAATCGAACAAGAGGGCGCGAGACCCGTCGTCTGGGCCCGGGGCAGCTCGACACGGAACCAGGCGCCTCCCGATGGGCGATTGCCGGCATGGATGCGCCCGCCGAGATCCTGGACGATGCCGTAGCTGATGAACAGGCCCAGCCCCAGGCCGTCCCCGACCGCCTTGGTGGTGAAGAACGGATCGAAGAGCTGCTCCAGCAGCGCTTCGGGGATGCCTGCGCCGTTGTCGGCGACCGTCACCACCAGACGCTCGGCCTCGGCTTCGACGGCAACCTCCAGACACGGCTCGGGCAACCCGCGCACGGCGTCCAGGGCATTGCGCAGCAGGTTGGTCAGCAGTTGCTCGACACGCACCTCGTCGCCCAGTACCCACAGCCCCACCTGCGTCTCATCCACGCGGCGCTGGGGCTGCACCCCCTGCTCGCGACAGCGCTCCGCCAGCAGCTCGAGAACGAAATCGAGCCGCGCCACCAGGTCCACCGGCTCCCGCGCCCCGCCCTTGCGGGCGAACAGCTTGAGCTGGCGGATCAGGCCGCCGAGCCGCTCGCAGAGCGCCTGGATGCGCTGGAAGTTGTCGTTGGCGGCCTCCGGGCGCCCCCGGCCCAGCAGCCGCTGGCCGTTGGCCGCATAGGTACGGATCCCCGAGAGAGGCTGGTTGAGCTCATGGGCGATACCGGCGGCCATGGTACCCAGGGCCGCCAGCTTGCCGGCCTGCACCAGTTCCGCCTGGGCCTCCTGCAGCTCGCGCGTGCGCTCCACCACTCGCGCTTCCAGCCGCTCGTTGGCCTCGCGAATGATCGCCGCCTCCCGGTCCCGCAGCCGCTGCCGCTTCTGCCGCTCGCGCAGCCACAGCGCCAGCAGCAGTAGCGCCAGCCACACCGCCACGCCGCCCATCAGGGCATTGCGGGCGCTGACATAGAGTGGCCGTACCGGCACCAGGTAGTGCATCGTCCAGCCCAGGGTCTCCAGGGTGAGGGTATTGTCGATCAGGCGCTCGCCGTGTCCCGTCCCTCCTGCCAGCAGCGAACCGTCACGCAGGCGCCGTCCCAACGGCTCGAGCGGCTCGTCCATGAACTGACGCTGCCGGAGAATCTCCTCGCGGGCCTGGGGCGTCAGCTCTGCCAGGCGGCGATAACGCCACTCGGGTCGGCTGGAGAGGATCACCACGCCGTTGGCATCGGTGAGTAGCACCTTCTCGCCGGCACGGCGCCAGTCCGCCTGCAGCGCCTCCAGCGAGACCTTGGCCACCAGGACGCCCCGGGATGCTTCCGTCTCGCCGGAGCCCACGGCGGCGGAGACGAAGTAGCCGGGGCGCCCCGTGGTGCTGCCCACGGCAAAGAACTCTCCCTGCCCCGTGGCCATGGCCTCGTAGAAGTAAGGGCGGAAGCGGTAGTCATGGCCGACGAAGCTGTCGGCCTCGGCATGGTTGCTGCTGGCCAGGGTCAGGCCCTCGGCGTCCAGCAGGAAGATCACCTCAGCGCCGGAGCGCTCGGCCACCAGCGCCAGGAAGTCATTGACCTGGGGCACGAGGATGCCGGCAGGGTCGAGCAGCGCCGCCTGTATCTGAGTCTGCTGCGCAAGCAGCCCCGGCAGGTAGCTGGAACGCTCGAGCGCCCCTTGCAAGCTACTGCCGTAGAGCGATAGCCGGTTGTCGGCATGACGACGCGCCTCCGCCTCCGACTGGGCATACTGCCAGTGCCACAGCCACCAGAGGCTGGCCAGCGCCGCCCCGACCAGGCACAGGGTCAACAGGCGTCGCTGCCAGCTCAAGGCAGCGGCTTCAGGCATGGCGGCCACATGGGGTCTCCTCCTGTCCGGTCGGCGGCATCGGTCTTGGTGTCCGGATTGCAGAGATCATACCACTCCGACGAGACGGAGACGGCCGTGCACTCGATAGCTGGCCCCATCCTGCGGCGAAGGCGTTATGCTGTGGGAAAATCCGACAATGGAAGCGCCTCGATGGACGAATATGCCCTGCCCGGCCAGCATGAATTGATCATGACCGTACTGATGACCCCCGATATGGCCAACTTCAGCGGCAAGGTGCACGGCGGCGCCATTCTCAAGAAGCTCGACGAAGTGGCCTACGCCTGCGCCAGCCGCTACTCAGGCCACTATGTGGTGACGCTGTCGGTCGATCAGGTGCTGTTCAAGCAGCCGATCCACGTCGGCGAACTGGTCACCTTCCTGGCCTGCGTCAATCACGTGGGACGCTCCTCGATGGAGATCGGCATCAAGGTAGTGGCCGAAGACATACAGCAGAAACTGATCCGCCATACCAACAGCTGCTACCTGACCATGGTGGCGGTGGATGCCGACGGCAAGCCGGCTAAGGTGCCGCCACTAAAGCTGGAGACGCCGATGCAGCAGTTGCGTTTCGACAAGGCGGCGCTACGCAAGAAGCTGCGCAAGCAGGCCGAGGAGGCCGAACGCCAGACCCAGGCGGAGCATGGTCAAGGCAGGCACGGCGCAGAGTAGACATGGGCAGGCGGAAGGCACGTGCCGCCCGCCCGTCGAGAGAAACGAGCGTCAGCCGCAGCCAATGTCGGTGATGGTATCGCTGTCGTCGATATGGACGTTGATGCGGTCGCCCCGGTACTCCATGGTGTAGGCATGCCCCGGGCGGATGACCCGCAGCGTGGCGGCGCCGCTCTGCTGGCGTATCGACTCGCCCAGCGCCTCGTCGTAGCGTCGACCGACCCGATCCTGCACGCGCTGCGCGCCGCAGTCGTCTTCGCTCTCGCCTACTTGAGGCGGCTTGGGAGCGGGATCATGTGAAGCGTTGTTGGCATTCGACATGGAATTACAACCTGTCAGTAACATCAGGCCGACAGACATCAGGCACAACCGCAGAGGGCTTACCATGCACAAGGTCTCGCTAAAAATGAGAAGAAGCAGTCAATAGCTGGCTCAGGCAGCCCACGGGGAAACCGCTAGGCCCCCGTGCGCTGCCAGGCCGTACCGTATGAACTTACTCGGCGGCGTCCTGCACGGCCTGGCCGCCGCGCTCGACGTCTTCACCGGCACCCTGCATGGTGTTGCAGCCCGCCAGGGTACCGGCGGCCATCAGCAGGGCGAAACTCAGGGCAATTGCTTTCTTCATGGTCTATCTCCTTGAAATGATAAAGGGAAATCCATTCCTTGCCTGAAGCAATGGCCACTTAAGCGTAACAGCCCTTTGCCGCTTTGCATAACCGCTAAATAAAGGTTACGACGATGACTGCCGCTGGATCGCCTCGCCCCCCTGTTCGATATCCTCACCCATACCGCGCATGGTATTGCAGCCACTGAGCAGTGACAGCGCCATGAGCGCCGCCAACAATACCGCTACCGTTCGCTTCATGTTGCTCTCCTCGTTTGCGTCCAGGCTCACTCTCTCACTTTAGCTGCTGTCGATTCGCTTCGCTTGTTTCTCATGCCAGGCGCTTCCCGTCGGCCTGTGTCATGATGGATGACACCGTCACCGTGAGGGAGAGGGAAGATGTCGTCAGTACTGCTGGATGAGCGCTTGGTCAGGGACAGCTACCCAGTAACGGAGCTGCCGCTGTGCCAGCTGCGCCTGATGGACGATACCCGTTTCCCCTGGCTGATCCTGATTCCTCGTCGCGCCGAGGTCAGCGAGGTGTTCGACCTGGACGAGGCGGACCGGCAGCAGCTATGGCGCGAGGCCAGCGAGGTGGGGCGTATGCTCAAGGCCCTGAGCCTGGCCGACAAGATCAACGTGGCCAACCTGGGCAATGTGGTGTCCCAACTGCACGTCCACGTCGTCGCTCGCCGGCGAGACGATGAGGCCTGGCCGGGACCGGTATGGGGGCAGGGTCAGCCGCAGCCCTACGACATGAACGGCCTGGCCGGCATGCGCGACCATCTGCTGGCGCGGCTGGACGGGTTGAAGCAGCGACTCTGAGCCATGCTCACCCTCCCAGCGGGTGCCCGCCGGGAGGTGACGAAGGCTCTGCCGGGCCTGTACGGGCGGGCGGCTCCCCCAGCAGGGGTGCCGAAGCGGGCTGGGTCGCCCCGGTGATCGTGAGCGAGATACCCAGCGCCATGATGGCAAACCCGCCGCCCAGGGCAGCCCAGCTCAGCAGGCGCCCCACCCGTTGCATACCGCCCTGCTTCACCAACTGCCGTTCGGCCCAGCCGCGCGCCATCACGCTGGCCAGCGCCAGGCCGGAGACCGTCAGCGCCGTGCCCAGCGCCATCACCATGACCGCGGCCACCCCGACCGCGAACTGACCCAGCAGAGTGGCCGCACCCAGCAACAGCACACCACCGCTGCAGGGACGAATGCCGATGGCAACCACCGTGGCCAGCGCGGTACGCCAGTCGGCGGCCTGGCTCGGGTCGACGTGATGATGACCGCCACAGCAGACAGGATCGTGGGCGTGGTGGTGAACATGTTCCTGGTGGTGGTCATGGTGGTGGCCATGCCGTTCGTGTTCATGCGCCGGCCTATCGGCAGTGCGCCGCAGCTGGCGAATCGCCCGCAGGCACAGCCAGCCTCCCAGCAGCGTCACCATCAGGAAGCTGGCCTGCTCGACCCAGACGACGCTCCCCATCGCCTGGCGGGTGACCCAGCCCAGGCCGTGCACCAGCACCACGACCAGACCGATGGCCACCAGCCCCTGCAGCAGCGAAGCGGCAAAGGAGAGCGCCAGCGCCCGACGCACCTCCCCCCCCTGAGAGAGCAGGTAGGTCGTCAGCACCGCCTTGCCATGCCCGGGCCCGGCGGCATGGAAGACACCATAGCCGAAGCTGACGCCCAGTAACGCCGCCCAGGCACCCGGCGTGGGCGTGCCGGAGAATTCGGTGATGGCCATGGTCAGGGCACGATGGAAGTCGCGCTGCCAGCTCAGCAATTGAAAGCTCACTGCATGCAGCCCGCCCTGGCTGAAAAAATGCAGCGTCAGTGCGGCAAGGGCCAGCAGTCCGAGCCCGACCAGCCAAGCTCTGGCAGGAGTTCCTGCGATCATCCTGGCCATCACTCGCATGTCACGACTCCGGTCTCGGCGAAATGCCGCCCCATGCCGGGCTCGGCTTCATCATTGATATCGAGCATGGCGGCTTCCGCCACCAGTTCGGGATCGGGATCGGCGGGCAGGATGCGGGTGGTGCAACTCAGCTCGCCGCCGACCGTCAGAGCATCGTCCTTTGGCGTGTCGCCCTCCGCCTCGTGGACGACTTCCAGGTAGTAGGTCGGATCGAAGACCTGATACTCCAGCGTCTGCTCGCCCAGCGCCTGCGGCTCCTCGAGCGGCAGGAGAAAAACGAACTCCACCCGGCCGTTGCGCTCCATCACGGTGTATTCGGTCACGTCGCCAAGGCTCAGCTCGTCATCGCCCATGCGCACTTCGGTGAAGAAATCGAACGGTGCCAGGTTGCCGCGAATCTCGCCGCCCAGCCGGTCGAGGCCCGCTTCAAGCCCGCCTTCGGTCCGGCTCAGTTCCTCGATGAGCACCAGGCTATAGAAAGGATCCATGCGCCAGGCCTGATGCAGCGCTTCGACTCGCCCCTCCTCGTCGACCACCAGGCGTACCCGAATATCGATCCAGCCATGCGGATGGGCCTGGGCCAGGCCGGGCAGCAACAGGGAGAACAGGCCCGCGAGCCAGGCTCGCCTCGTTCCTGCGCGGCAGAGTTGACGCAAAGCATTCATGTGGCAATTGAGCTCATGCAAACGGGTTGAGAATCATCGCGGCGCCAGCCCCAGCCGGCGCTGCAGTTCGGCCAGCAGCGGGTCGAGCAAGTGTGGCGGCAGCGGCCTGCCTCCCCGGGTCGCCGTCAGCGAGGCCCGGGCGCCTTGGCCTTCGGAGGTCACCTCGGCCCGCACTCGGTAGCCCGGCCAGCGAGCGAGTACCGCCTCGACGCGCCCCAGATCGGCATCGGCATGGCGAATCACGTAACCCTCTTCCATCAGCAGGCCGATGACTTCCTGCAGGGTCGCCTCGGGTGCCGCCGCGAGCGCCAGTTCGCGTGGCTCCGGTGGCTGCATGGTGGTGGCACAGCCCGACAGCACGACGAGCAACAACGCAATGGCAAGACCACGCATCAGGGCTCCTCCCTCACCGGGGCGGCCTGCATGGCCTGACGCAGCGAACCGCAGAAGGCGGCATCGCTGCCACTTCGCGTTTCACGCAGCTCGCCCCGCCAGTCGATCACCTGGATGTCGCGGCTGGCTCGCACCCAGCCTTCATCGGCGACGACCGAGACGCGTTCGAGCTGAGTGGCATCCTGTGTGATGCTGCCGCCGGCACCGCCGAAGCCAATCATCACGCCGGTAGATACGCCACGGCCGCCGCCCAGGCCAAAGCCGCCGAAGAAGCCGGTCCGCTCCCAGCTATCGTAGCGATCGCCATAGCCCGGAATGGTCCGGGTGCGCTCGGCGCTGATCACCCCCAGTTCCAGTTCGGTATCACGCACGACGAAATCGTCCGCTTCCAGCGCATCGAGGGCACGACGTACCCACTCGCGGGACTCGATGCCCTCGGTCTCCCAGCGGCACTCAGCTGCGGGTCGCGGCTCTGCCGATGGCAGAGTCGACGGGGTCGTCTGGCAGCCGACCAGCAAGGCCAGGCCGGGCAACATCCACCACAGGCGCATGGAGGTTCTCCTGTTCGTCATTGGGACGCAGTCTACGCCGCCCGGCCCACCGTGCAAGGACGTCACTGACGCCTTGAGAGTCCCGGCAAGCCCAAGGGTTCCCGAGCGGCCGGCATTCGCGCGCGATGCGAGCGCGCATCGCCTGGACACCAGCGACCGAGGCCGCCCCCTCATGCACACAGTCTATCGCAACCATGGCCAGATATTGTTTAAGCAACCCTTGCTGGGACCTTAGACTTGGCTGCAACGCATTCACACGCCAAAGGAGTACGCACATGAGCGACACCAACGCCATCGGTCTGCATCAAGGCAGCGCCAGCCAGCTCGCAGAGAAGCTCAACCTTCTGCTGGCGAATTACCAGGTCCTTTACATGAACGTGCGCGGCTACCACTGGAACGTGAAGGGTCCGCAGTTCTTCGAGCTGCATGCCAAGTTCGAGGAGCTCTACACCGACCTGTTGACCAAGGTCGACGAAGTCGCCGAGCGCATCCTGACCCTGGGGCACCAGCCGGTACACGCCTACAGCGACTACGTCTCGATGGCACAGATCCGCGAGGACAAGGACGTGCACGACGGCGAAGCCTGCGTGCGCGGCGTGCTCAAGGGCTACCAGACCCTGATCGAACTGCAGCGCGATCTGCTCTCCGCGGCCTCGGATGCCGACGACGAGGGCACCGCCGCCCAGGCCGGCGACTACATCCGCGAGCAGGAGAAGACCGTCTGGATGCTCAACGCCTACCTGGGCTGAGCGCCATCCTGACCGAGCCGGGCGCAGCCCGGCTCCCCGCGCATGCGGACCACACGCCGACACCCCGTTTGACGATTCGCAACATTCCCACCCTTGTCTTCGACGCCATCCGCTACAACCCTTGGGTAAGTACAGACGCGACTCGCCCCATGCTGGCGGAGCCAGCGAACATTGATTGCAAGGAGGTAGCACATGAGCGAGAAGCTGAGAGGCAAGACCGTCGCCATCCTGGCCACCGATGGCTTCGAGGAGTCGGAACTCACCGAGCCCAAGGCGGCACTCGAGCGCGAAGGCGCTACGGTACACGTGATCGCGCCGGACAAGGACAGCATCCGCGCCTGGGCGAAAACCGACTGGGGCCCCTCCTATGACGTCGACCGTCACCTGGAGCAGGCCAATGCCGACGACTACGACGCGCTGGAGCTTCCCGGCGGCCTGTTCAATCCCGACGCCCTGCGCCAGAACCAGCAGGCGCTGGCCTTCACCCGGCGTTTCTTCGAAGCACACAAGCCGGTCGGCGCGATCTGCCACGGCCCTTGGGTGCTGATCAATGCCGGCGTCGCCAAGGGCCGCCGCATGACCTCCTATCCCTCGGTAGAACAGGACCTGCGCAACGCCGGAGCCGAGTGGGTCGACCAGGAAGTCGTGGTCGACAGCGGCCTGGTCACCAGCCGCAAGCCCGACGATCTCGAGGCGTTCTGCAGCAAGCTCGTCGAGGAGATAGCCGAAGGCAAGCACAGCCGGCAACACGCCTGATGCGCCGAGCTTTCGTCTCCCGCCGCTCGCCCCAGCGAGCGGCGGTTTCTTCTGGTCGTTCTTGCCAGGAAGTTCTCTGTCGGCTCAGGCGCCCTGCTCCGCCGTGTCGCTGGCCAGATCCTCGACCAGCGCCCGCAACAGTACCCAGAACTCCTCTACCGAACTCAACTCCACCCGCTCGTCGGGCGAATGTGCCCCGCGGATCGAAGGTCCGAACGAGATCATCTCGAGGTTGGGGTACTTGCCGGCCAGAATCCCGCACTCCAGACCGGCGTGGATCACCTTGACCGCCGGCTCGCTGCCCACATGCCGTCGATGCAGGCGACGGAAACGTGCCAGCAGCGCGCTGTCGGGCGCGGGCGTCCAGCCGGGATAGGCATTCTCGACCCGGGTCCGCGCGCCGATGAGGTCGAACAGGCCGCGGAAGCGGTCGGCCATGGCCTCCACCGCGCTGTCGCGCAGCGAGCGTACCAGGGCGCAGAGGTGGAAGCGGCCCGTGTCGAGGCTCACTACGCCAAGGTTGTTGGAGGTTTCCACCACGCCGGGCACCGAGCTGCTCATGCGCTCCACGCCGTAGGGCGCCACGTTGAGCGCCGCCAGCAGCATGTGGCTGGCATGGGCATTGAGCGCCTGGGCGGGCGCAGCCTCGAGCGGTGTCATGGTCAGCGTCAGATTCTCCTCGACCCCGGCCAGCTCGCTGCGCAGCTCATGCTCCAGCGCCGCCACGCGGCTCTGGGCGGCATTGACCTCATCGGCAGGCAACATCAGGGTGGCGAAGGCCTCGCGCGGGATGGCGTTGCGCAGGGTGCCGCCACGATAGCTGACCAGGCGAATGTCGTAGGCCTCCAGCGCCCGCAGCACCCGGACCAGCAGACGGTTGGCATTGCCGCGACCGCGATGGATGTCGATGCCGGAGTGGCCCCCCAGCAGGCCGGTCAGGGAGAGCTGCACGGCAACGTCATCGGAACTCGGCTCTGCCGTGGGCAGTTGGGCCTCCACCACGATGTCGGCACCGCCAGCACAGCCGATGAATACTTCGCCGCGATCTTCCGAATCCAGGTTGAGCAGCACGCGCCCCTCGAGCCAGTTCTCCGCCAACTGCAATGCGCCGCCCATCGAGGTCTCCTCCTCGAGGGTGAACAGCGCCTCCAGCGGACCGTGGACCAGCGCCTCGTCCTCCAGGAGTGCCAGCGCCGCCGCCACGCCGAGGCCGTTGTCGGCGCCAAGCGTGGTGTGCCGAGCCCGCAGCCAGCCATTGTCCACGTAGGTCTCGATGGGGTCGCGGGTGAAGTCGTGGGGATGATCGGCGTTGGCCTGGGCCACCATGTCGAGATGCCCCTGCAGGATGACGCCCGGAGCGCCCTCCTTTCCCGGCGTGGCCGGCTTGCGAATGCGCAGGTTGCCGAAGCCGTCGCGATCGTGTGCAAGTCCGTGCCGCTCGGCCCAGCCCTCGAGAATGGCCACCAGCTGGGCTTCGTGTCCCGAGGGCCGCGGCGTGTTGCACAGGGTACGGAAATGACGCCACAGCGGTTGCGGCGCGAGTTGCTCGAGATGTTCGTTCATGATCCGTCTGCTTGGGGATAACCGGGCTACCTTACCGGGCCGCCGGCGCCGGGAAAAGCCCGGTCAAGGCATGTGTCGTGGATGCGGGCCACGACGTCGCGCAGACGCTCCATGACCTGGCGGCGCCCCTTGACACCGGACTGGGCGGCGAGCCAGGCCATGTCGCGGCCCTGGAAGGCCCAGGCGACCAGCCAGGCCAGCTCGCCCTCCCGCCGCCCCGCCGCCGCCGCCCATCGCACCAGCCCCTGCAGGGCCGGGCGTGCCAGGGCCGGTTCGCGATGGCCATGGGCCACATCGCCAATATCGCGGCGCTCGGCATCGCTCAAGGGTGGGGGCTTCCCCTCGGCCAGCAGCGCCAGCGCCACCTCGGGGTCGAGGTCGGCAAGCTCGAAGGCCAGCAGGGCGGGCAGGAGCCGTTGGAAGCGCTCGACCAGCGTCTCGGTCAGCGCTTCGCCCTTGGGGCCGAGCGGGGCGACGACCATGACGGCGTGCTCGCCGGTGGAGGTTTCCCGCGACAGCCCCAGGCGCACCGTACGGAAGCCCAGCGCCTGCCAGAACGCCAGCAGCCCAGGCTCGGCGCCGAAGCTTGCTCCCAGCAGGTCGAACCCGGCCTCACGGGCGACCTCGCGCTCATGCTCCAGCAGCCGACGGCCCAGCCCCTGGCGCCGACACTGTGGACTCACCGCAATGCGCTGCACGCGGCGTAGACGCGCCATCAGCGCCTCGCGGGAACCGGCATGGGCGGCCAGCGATTGCGCCAGCAGGTGTCCGGGCAGGCGTCGCTCGCCCCGCGCCACCCGCTCGGCCAATCCGGGTTCGAAGCCACCCTCGTCGGCACACACCGCGACGGCCTGAGTATGGACGCCGTCGGTCAGGGTCGTGATGCTGAGCCCCGGCTCGTCGAGCAGGCGCTGCAGGTCGGCCGGCGTGGTACGGTAGTGCGCCTGCACCAGCAGGCCGAAGAGCTCGCGCAGGGCGGCCTCATCGGCAGCAAGCGTCGAGCGTTGCCAGCGCACCGTCTGCAGCGACGTCGCAGCTATGGAGGGAAGTGGGGTCACCGGCTCGGCATCGAGCAGCAGCAGGTCGTTGACCAGGCGCTCCAGAGGGTCGCCCTCGGCCCAGCGCACCGGCGTTGCAAGGTGAAGTTCGCGCCAGTCGGGTGCCACCCGCGCGAGCCGCTCGCGAAAACGCAGGGCGAAACCGCGACCGGAACCCTCGTAGCCATGCACGGTGGTGGCAAAGGCGATCCGCGGGAACGCCGTGAGCCACTGCCCCAGCATGGTGGCGGGAATGGCAGCGGCCTCGTCCACCAGCAGCCAGCTACCCTGGCCGCCAGCCTCGCTGCGCTCGACCCTGGTGCTCAGTTCGTCGGGAGCAACGAACTCGACCCGTCCGCCCTGCGCGTCGACAAAGCGATTGCCTTCACGCCAGCCCTCGGGACGCAGCGCTTCCAGGCGCTCGAACAGTGCCGCCACTGCCTGCGGGCGCGGCGCCGTCACCCATATCTCCTCCTGGCCCGCCGCTATCAAGCGCGAGCATGCAATGCCCAGCGCTGCCGTCTTGCCGCGGCCACGGTCGGCGGTGAGTACCAGCGGCCGACGTCGCCGCAGGCCGACCAGGCGCCTCACGGCATCGGCCTGATCTGGCGTCAGGCAGTCCGGATCAGCGCTGGCACGACCCGAGCGGGACCGTACGTCGCCAAGCTCGGGCAGCTGGGGAGGCATGCCCGCTGGCCAGCGCACCACACCGGCGGCCTGCGACAGCCGTTGTCGCAGGCGGTCCATATAGCGGCTCGGCGCGGCATCTTGAGTCGGCATCAGCAGTACCAGCAGGCCACCGGCACGCAGGGTGCCGCTCAGTGCACCGAAGGCATCCGCATCGAGATCGGCCCCTGGCGAGGCGGCATCGAAGACGACCAGGTCGTGCTCGCTCCCCAGGCGCGTCCTGGCCTTGGCGGGTGGCAGCCAGGCTCCGTCGCACGGCGCCCCTGGCGGCGTCGGCGACACCCAGCAGGGCGACAGCCATCTTCCCGCCTGCCACAGGGCGATGGCCTGGTCCCGAGCCGGCTCGGCAGCCGCGACCAACCACACCAGCCCACGCCAGCCGCGCAAGCGCATTTGGTCAGACCAATTTAATATTGCCAGCTCCCCCGATTCGTTCACGCGCACTCCTCTCCGCTTTCCCACCTTCGCCTTTCTTAACAATTGGTAGCATTCAACTCGCCAAAGAAATATATGAGCCTGCTAAATATAAGCAGAAAATCTCTTATTTTGGCGGCACGTTTTGAGAAAATCGCGACAAGACACACGTTCCGATACAAACTTCCACGCTCTTCACGTTCGCCTCAAGCACCAGCAGTTTTGGTCTTACCAATTTTCCACTCTTGCTATGCAACCAGAAGCCATGGCTAATTCGTCGCTGGAATAGGCCTTTCCTAGAACAATACCCGTCACAACAAGTGGAGTCGCGTCTATGCAAGTCTCAACTGGCCTCAAGGTGTCCGCTCGCTTCAAGCTGGCCGGCACGACCGCCGCCGTGATCGTGGCCGGTGCCGCCCTGGCCGGCACCGCCAACGCTCAGGAGAGCGTTCGCTGGCAGGTCCCCATTGCCTTCCCTTCTCACCTGGTCGGCCTGAGTACACCGGTGGTGCACCTTTCCGAGACGCTTGAGGCGATATCAGGGGGCAACATCAACCTGCGCTACTACGAGCCGGGCGAGCTGATACCGCCGTTCGAGATTCTCGACGCCGTCTCGGAAGGTCGTTATCCGGCAGGCTATACCTGGATCGGCTACGACCAGGGCAGCATCCCGGTGCTGCCGTTGCTGTCCGGCCCTCCCTTCGGCATGGAACCGCCCGCCTTCATGGCCTGGCACTATTTCGGCGACGGCGATACGCTGCTGCAGGAAGTGTACGAGCCTTATGGCGTCAAGGCGCTGCTGTGCGGCGTCATCGGGCCGGAAGCCGCCGGCTGGTTCGCCGAACCACTGGAGTCGCTGGACCAGATCGATGGCCTGCGCATCCGTTTCGCCGGCATCGGCGGGCGGGTGATGGAAGAACTGGGGGCCTCGGTCACCATGCTGCCCGGTGGCGAACTCTATCAAGCCATGGAGCGCGGCACGATCGATGCCACCGAGTTCTCCGCCCCGGCCGTCGACCGTATCCTGGGCATGCAGGAGATCGTGCAGAACTACGTCATGCCGGGCTGGCACCAGACCTATACCACCTCGCATCTGCTGGTGAACCAGGAGATGTGGAACGATCTCTCCGACCTGAGCCGCGCCCAGATCGAGACCGGCTGCCGCTCCGCCACGCTGTTCGGCTTCTCCGAGAGCGAATGGGAAAACCCCCAGGCGCTGGCCGGCTTCGAGGCCGAGGGCGTAAATGCCCAGACCCTGTCGCCGGAGATACTCGCCGAGCTGGAGACCGTTACCATGCGCGTGCTGGACCAGATGGCCGGTGAGGACGAACTCTTCAACCGCGTGCTGGAAAGCCAGCGTGAATGGATGGGCGTGCACGGCAACTGGCACTCGAAAGGCTACCTGCCGCGCTCCTACTACGCACCCAGCTCCAACTGATCAGCAACGGTAGAGTGACGGCCGCCGGAGTCCTGGCTCCGGCGGTCGTCTTCCCGGCTTGCGAAATATGAGGCTGCTCGATGTCAACACCCTGCCCCGCCCCCTCTTCGAACAACTCCGAGAACTTCCAGCCGGAACTGCCCACGAACCGTATCAGCCACACAGTGGACACGGCCATCGCCGTACTCGGCAAGGGGCTCTCCTGGCTGTGGCTTGCCACGCTCGTCGTGGTACTCACCAACGTGTTCAGTCGCTTCATTCTGGGACGAGGCTCCATCGCCCTGGAAGAGCTCTCCTGGCACTTCTTCGGTGCCACCATGATCCTCACCCTGGCCTATGCCGTGGTCACCGACGACCACGTTCGCGTCGACGTGCTGCGTGAGCGCTTCACACTACGCTTCCAGGCCTGGGTCGAACTGCTGGGAATCCTGCTGCTGGTACTTCCCGTCCTCTATTTCATGGTCGACGGCCTGGCCGAATACGCCTACCGCTCCTTCGAACGCGGCGAGCGTTCACAGGCGCCGAGCGGGCTGCCCTATCGCTTCATCATCAAGAGCACGCTGCCCCTGGGCATGGCACTGATCGCCCTCGCCCTGTCGTCACGGGCGCTGCGCTGCTGCACCTATCTCTTCGACTTTCCCCGGAAGCTGCCGCTGCGCCGCCCGGTGGACTACCGCTAACGTGCCTGAGCGAGGATCGTCATGGGTCTGGAAGAACTTCTCGTCATCGGCATGTTCGCCGGCTTCATGGGGCTGTTGCTGCTGGGCTTCCCGGTGGCCTGGGCGCTGGCCGGCATCGGCTTCCTGTTTGCCATCATCGGCCACGTACTGGTCGAAACCTTCAATGCCGACGTCTGGTTCACTTGGGGCGGCACCATCGGTGTGCTCGACAGGCGTCTCTACGGCATCGTCGCCAACGAATTGATGGTGGCCCTGCCGCTGTTCATCTTCATGGGCATCATGCTCGATCGCTCGGGTATCGCCGAGCGGCTGATGAACTCCCTGGTTCGCGTGCTGGGCGGGCTGCGCGGCGGCTATGCCGTCACCGTGGTCATCGTCGGCGTGCTGCTGGCGGCTTCCACCGGCATCGTCGGGGCTTCGGTGGTACTGCTCGGCATGCTCTCCATCGGTCCCATGCTGCAGGCCAAGTACAACAAGTCGCTGGCCGTAGGCACCGCCTGTTCGGTAGGCACCCTGGGCATCCTCGTGCCGCCGAGCATCATGCTGGTGCTGATGGCCGACCGGCTGGGCACCTCGGAGGCCTCGGTCGGCCGGCTGTTCATGGGTGCATTGATTCCCGGCGTGATGCTGGGGGTGATGTATATCGCCTATATCGTGATTGCCGCCTATATCAAGAAGGACCTGGCTCCGGCACCGGAAAACAGGCAACCGCTGAACGCCCGTGCGCTGCTGGAGGTGCTGATTGCGGTACTCCCGCCGATGGCGCTGATCGTGGCGGTGCTGGGCTCGATCTTCACCGGCTTTGCCACTACCACCGAAGCCTCCGCCGTGGGCGCGCTCGGCGCCATGCTGCTCGCGCTGTTCAATCGACGCCTGAGTTTCGATATCGTCTCCAAGGCGCTGTTCCAGACCACTCGCACCACCGCTTTCATTTTCGGTATTTTCGTCGGCGCCACCGTCTTTGCCGTGGTGCTGCGAGGGCTCGGCGGCGACGACGTCATCCGTAGCGCGATCACCGGGTTGCCCTTCGGCCCCGCCGGTGTGGTGCTCACGGTCATGCTGGTGGTGTTCCTGCTCGGCTTCTTCCTCGACTGGGTGGAGATCACGCTGATCATCCTGCCGCTGGTCGCCCCGGTGGTCTTCAGCCTGGGCGTCGATCCGGTATGGTTCGCCATTCTCTTCGCCATCTGCCTGCAGACCTCGTTTTTGACCCCGCCGGTGGGTTTCGCGCTGTTCTACATCAAGGGGGTTTGCCCGCCGGAGATCAGCACGCTCGACATCTACAAGGGCGTGGCTCCCTTCGTGGCGCTGCAATTGCTGGGATTGTTCCTGGTGTTCTTCTACGAGCCGCTGGCGACCTGGCTGCCGGCCCAGATCTACAGCGGACGCTGATCCATGGCACCGAGAGGCGCCCGAGCCGATCCGGGCGCCTCCTCGGATTTCATGCCCAATCGGTCAGACTTTGGTCTATCGCCCCTCTCGCCCCCGCACTTCCCCCTTCTTGCCGTCATGTTGTCATTTTGCCTTCCAATACAGGCACATCTACTTGGCATATTTCTTAATTAAACGCTACTGATCACCGGCACGGTCGGGCCCGAGCCGCTACCCTAGCCAAAGCAAGCTATCGATTCCGATCGTGCCAGCATGCTAGCTTGTCGATGTTTGCCGAACGGCCAGCCTGGTGATCCCAGCGGCTGCGGGCCCCCTCGGTGCCCCGCCTCGGCACATGGCTCTTCCATTGCGGCACTACAACAAGACCCACAAGGGAGCACGAGATGAAGATGAAGTCGAAATTCGCACTTTCCGGCCTGGCTGCCGGCATCGCCCTGGCAGCCTTCGCCTCCGCCGCCCAGGCTCAGGAACAGTGGACCATGACCACAACCTGGCCGGACAACCTGGACCTGATCGAGATCGACCGCCACTGGGCGGAGCTGGTCAACAAGCTCGCCGGCGACGAGCTGCAGATCGAGTTCCGCGCCGGCGGCACGCTGATGCCCGGCACCGAAGTGTTCGACGCCACCGAGACCGGCAGCATCGAGGCCGCCGGCGACTGGCCCGGCTACTGGGCGGGGCGCAGTTCGGCGTTCTCCCCCCTGGCCGCCACGCCCAGCCTGTTCAATGCCATGGACTATCTCAACTGGATCCAGCAGTGGGGCGGCTTCGAGCTCTACCAGGAGGTCTACGGCCAGTACAACATGGTCTACCTGCCCTACGGCATCACCAACAACGAGTCGGGTTTCATGGGGCGCACCCCCATCGAGAGCCTGGCCGACCTGGACGGCAAGCGCCTGCGTCTCTCCGGTCGCGACCAGGGCCGGGTACTGGAACGCCTGGGCGGCTCCCAGGTCACCCTTTCCGGCGGCGAGATCTACCAGGCGGTGGAACGGGGCGTGGTGGACGGCGCCGAGTTCTCTACCCCGGGCGTGGATTACAACGCTGGCTTCGCCGAGGTGGTCGAATACTGGGCGACGCCCGGCTGGCACCAGTCCGCCAGCGTGTTCGGCGTGATGATCAACAAGGACGCCTGGGACGCCCTCTCCGAGGAGACCCAGGAGAAGCTGAAGATCGCCGCCGACGCCACCCTGGCCTGGTCGCTTGCCTGGTCCGAACGCGAGTCGACCGAGGGTACCGTCAAGTTCCAGGAAGCCGGCGTGGAGATCTCCACCTATGGCGACGAGGACATGGCCCGTATCCAGGAAGTGGCCAACGAGGTGATCGTGGAAGGCGCCTGCGAGGACCCGATGCACGCCAAGGTCTACCACTCCATGGTCAGCTACCTGCAGCACTACGCCAACTGGCGGGATGTCTCGGTGCCCTACAACATGAGCCGCAGCTTCGACAACCTGCCCGACCTCGAGGCCATCGAAGCCTGCCTGTAAGGCGCTCCTCACGTCGCCCCGGCTCTCACGCCGGGGCGTTTCAGTCCTGAGGTCGGAGACCGTATGCCATGAATGCGATTGCCAAGGCGATCGACACCCTCAACGAGGTGTTCGGGCGGATCATCGCGCCGCTGATCGCCATCGTTACCCTGGTGGTGCTCTACGACATCGCCCTGCGCCTGTTCACCGGGCGACCCAGCGACTGGGCCTTCGACATCACCAAGATGCTGTTCGGCGCCCACTTCATGCTGATGGCCGCCTACGGCCTGCGCCACCATGCGCATGTCGAGGTCGACGTGCTCAAGCGCCTGCTCTCGCGCAGGAAGCAGGCCGCACTCGAGATACTCGGCTATCTGATCTTCTTCGTGCCCTTCATCTGGATGCTGTTGACCCTGGGCTGGAGTTTCTTCATGCGCGCCTTCAGTCGCGGTGAAACCACCTATGGCATCGTCTCGATTCCCGTCTATCCGGTGAAGGGCGTGATCGTGGTGGCCGCGGTGCTGATCCTGCTCCAGGCCATCGCCATCGTGATCCGCGCCATCCAGCAGTTGCGAGAGGAAGCCGCATGAGCCTTAGCCCCGAAATGCTGACTCTGGTGATGTTCGGCGGCCTGCTGGTGGGGCTGTTCATGGGCCATCCGCTGGCCTTCGTGCTGGGCGGCGTGGCCGTCATCGGCGCCTACCTGGGCCCCGGCCCCCGCGTACTCGGCACCATCATCAACAATATCTACGGCAACGCCATGGACAATTATGTCCTGGTGGCCATCCCGCTGTTCGTGCTGATGGCACGCTTCCTCAACGACTCGGGGGTCACCGAGAAAATGTTCGAGTCGATGCGCCTGCTGCTGGCCAACCTGCGCGGCGGCCTGGCGCTGACCGTGGTCATCGTCTCGGTACTGCTCGCCGCGACCACCGGCATCGTCGGCGCCTCGATCGCGGTGATGGGCATGATCGCCCTGGCCCCGATGCTCAAGTACGGCTACCACAAGGGGCTCAGCACCGGTGTGATCATGGCCAGCGGCTGCCTCGGCATCCTGATCCCGCCGAGCATCATGCTGATCCTGATGGCGAGCTATTCGCCGGTGTCGGTGGGGGCGCTGTTCGCCGGCGCCTTGGTCCCGGGATTGCTGCTGGGCGCCATGTATGCCCTCTACGTGCTGGTGATCTGCCTGGTGAAACCGAGCTACGGCCCGCCGGTTCCTCCCGAGGAGCGCGCCGAGACCAGCACCGGCGAGCTGTTGCTGATGCTGGCCAAGTACGTGCTACCGCCGATGGCGCTGATCCTCGGCGTGCTGGGCGCGCTGTTCACCGGCGTCGCCACCGCCACCGAGGCCTCGGCCATCGGGGTAGGCATCGCCTTCGTGCTGTTTTTGATCTTCGGCGACCGCAAGATCTCCACCTGCTTTCGCACCCTGATCGACGCCAGCAAGACCACCACCATGGTGATGCTGGTACTGGTCGGTGCGACCGCCTTCACCGGGGTGTTCTCCCGCGGCGGTGGCATGACGGTCATCCACGAGCTGGTCATGGCCATGCCCGGCGGCACCACCGGCGCCTTGATCCTGATGCTGTTCCTGGTCTTCGTCCTGGGCATGTTCCTCGACTGGACCGGCATCGTGCTGCTGAGCTTTCCGATCATGCTGCCGATCGTCGCCGACATGGGGATCGACATGCTGTGGTTCGTGGTGATGGTGGCCGTGGTGCTGCAGACCTCCTTCCTCACGCCGCCGTTCGGCTACGCGCTGTTCTACCTCAAGGGCGTGGCACCGAAAGGCGTGGAGATCATCGATCTCTACAAGGCGGTGATCCCCTTCTGTGCGCTGATCGTGCTGGCTTGCCTGCTGATGGCCTTCTTCCCGGTGCTGGTGACGGGCCTGCCCTCGCTCATGCTCGGTTACTAGCTCAGCGCACACTTCGACTTCGGCGCCCGTATCGCAAGATGCGGGCGCCTTTCCTTGATGCCGGTCAGTTGGCGCAAGCTGCAGCCGCACGCGGCAACTGGTATCATTTCCGGCCGTTACCGCCTCGCATTACTGCGCTGCTGCGCCGGCCAGTGAAGGAGTTCCCGCTTGTTCCGATCCGCGACTACCGGCCTTTCCTCGCTATCTCGCCGCCTGAGCCTCTGGACACTGCTGATCCTGACCGTGGCACTCGTCGTCGCCCTGCCGGTCATCGTGGTGCTGGCCCATATCGTGATGCCGACCCAAGGCGTCTGGCAGCACCTGGCCAGTACGGTGCTGGGCCGTTACCTGGGCAATACCTTCTACCTCGCCGTCACGGTGGGGCTCGGCAGCATGGTAATCGGCACAGGTGCCGCCTGGCTGGTGGTGATGTGTCGCTTCCCGGGTCGGCGAATCTTCGAGTGGGCGTTGCTGCTGCCGCTGGCCGTGCCCACCTATGTTATCGCCTATGCCTATACCGACTTCCTGCAATATGCGGGCCCCGTGCAGAGCTGGCTGCGCGAGATCTTCGAGTGGGGGCGCGGTGATTATTACTTTCCCAATATTCGCTCATTGGGCGGCGCCGCCACGCTGATCACCCTGGTGCTGTACCCCTACGTCTACCTGCTGGCCCGGGCCGCGTTCCTGGAGCAATCGGTGTGCGTGCTCGACGTTGGCCGCACACTGGGGCGCGGCCCGTGGAACCTGTTCTCCAGCGTGGCCGTGCCGCTGGCACGTCCGGCCATCGTTGGCGGCGTCTCGCTGGTATTGATGGAAACCCTCAACGAATTCGGCGCGGTACAGTTCTTCGGCGTCGACACTTTCACTACCGGTATCTATCGCACCTGGTTCGGCCTGGGCGAGCAGGTCGCAGCCGCCCAGCTAGCCGCCTGCCTGCTGCTGTTCGTCATCGCACTGGTACTGCTGGAGCGCTGGTCGCGGGGCAAGCGCCAGTATTTCCATACCACCAACCGCTACCAGCAGTTGCCCGAATACCGCCTGCAAGGCTGGCGGGCCGCTACGTCTTTCATGGCCTGTGCCCTGCCGGTACTGATCGGCTTTTTGATCCCCTGCGGCCTGCTGTTGCAGATGGCCATCGCCAAAGGCGATGCGCTGCTCGGCACCCGCTTCCTCGACTTCGCCTGGAATAGCCTGCTGCTGGCCGTCATCGCCTCGGTGATCGCGGTGGGCCTGGCCGTCGTTCTCAGCTATGGGGTGCGCCTTCACGACAGACCGCTGACGCGCATCGCCACGCGGATCGCCTCGATGGGCTACGCAATTCCCGGCTCGGTGATCGCGGTGGGTATCCTGATTCCCTTCGCCTGGCTCGACAACACCCTGAACAGCTGGCTACACGCCCACTACGGCAAGATCGTCGGGCTGATCTTCAGCGGTTCGGCGTTCATCCTGGTGTATGCCTACGTCGTACGCTTTCTGGCGGTGTCGTTCAATACCGTGGAGGCCAGCCTGGGCAAGGTAACGCCGAGCATGGACGCCGCCTCACGCACTCTGGGCCAGACGCCGACCGGCACGCTCAAGCGGGTGCATACACCAATCATGCGCGGCAGCCTGATCGCCGCCGGCATCCTGGTCTTCGTCGATGTGATGAAGGAACTGCCGGCGACCATCATCCTGCGCCCCTTCAATTTCGATACCCTGGCGGTCAGGGCCTACAGCCTGGCTTCGGACGAGCGCCTCGCCGAGGCCTCGACGGCCTCACTGGCCATCGTCGTCGTCGGCATCGTTCCGGTGGTCCTGCTGAGCATGGCGATGCGCCGCTCGCGCCCCGGCTCAGGCAGCCGCTGAGGGAAAAACGAAGACCTGCGACAGGTCGAGGTGTATGTCGACCCGCTGCCCTTCGGCAGGCAGGAAGACGCCGGGTACCCTGGCATGCAGGTGGGCCTCGCTGCCATCCTCGCCGTGGGCGCAGATGTGCAGCAGGCTGCTGCGCCCCAGCAGCTTGGCCATGACCACATGGCTGTAGCGATGCTCCGGCGCCGGCTCGAAGTGCTCGGTGATGCGCAGCGCCTCGGGCCGGATCATTACCAGTGCCTGGCTCCCTTCGGGCAGCCAGCCGGCCTCCACCGGCCCCACCGGAGTCTGCACACGACCACCCTGTACCACGCCACTCAGCTCGTTCACCTCACCGAAGAAGGCGACGACGAAAGGATCGCAGGGCGCGCAATAGAGCTCCCGAGGCGTGCCCATCTGCACGATGCGACCATTACGCATCAGGGCGATACGATCGGCCATGAACATGGCCTCTTCGGGATCGTGGGTCACCAGCAGGGTAGCGGCACCGACCTTCTTGAGCACGTGCAGGGTATCGTCGCGGATACGGTCGCGCAGGCGCGCGTCGAGGCTGGAAAAGGGCTCGTCGAGCAGCATCAGCTGCGGGGCCGGCGCCAGGGCGCGGGCCAGCGCCACGCGCTGCTGCTGCCCTCCGGAAAGCATGTGCGGGTAGCTTTCGGCATAGGCGGCCATGCCCAGTTGTTCGAGCAGCGCCAGGGCCCGCTCGCGGCGCTGCCGGGGCGGCTCGCCCTTCAGACCGAAGGTGACGTTCTCGATCACCGTGAGATGCGGGAACAGCGCCGAGTCCTGGAAGGCCAGGCCGACGTTGCGCTTCTCCGGCGGCACGTGGCGCCCCTTGGGCACGGCAATCTCACCACCGTTGAGGGATACACGTCCCTGCTGCAGTACCTCGAGCCCCGCCGCGATACGCAGCAGGGTGGTCTTGCCGCAGCCTGACGGCCCCAGCAGGCAGACGACCTCGCCGGGCGCCACGTCCAGGTCGACACCACGCACGGCGGCCTGGCGGTCGAATGTGTGGTGCACCCCCTCCATGGACAGCGCAGTGGTCTGACGGTAGGGAGCGTGTCCGACTTCCATTGGCTTCGATTGGCTAGTCATAGAGCAGGCGACATGATCCAAGGGGAAATGACAACCTTCATCCTACCCGAAATGTCCAGCAAATACGTTTGAAATCAAATCGCATTTGCCAATTTTTTCGCATTTTCTTGCTTCCGGTCAGCTTCGCCGCACCCCGCACGCATGGGCTTCCTGCGGCAGGCTTGACGCCTTGTACGCAAAACGCTTCAATAGCGCTCAACGTAATGCAACGTATTATCATTGCTTCAACAAAAACCTAGTCAGCCTCTCGAGGTGAAACCATCATGATCCACCGTCATCGTCTCGTCGCTCCGCTCGCCGCCATGCTGGCGGGCTCCGCACTGGCCAGCACGGCAGCCGCCGATGAGCTCAATCTCTATTCGGCTCGCCACTACGACTCCGACGAGAAGCTCTACCAGGCTTTCACCGAGCAGACCGGGATCAAGGTCAACCTGCTGGAGGGCGACTCCGACCAGCTGATCGAACGCATCCAGCGCGAGGGCGTGGCCAGCCCTGCCGACGTGATGATCACGGTCGATGCCGGTCGCCTGTGGCGCGCCGAGCAGGACGGCATCTTCCAGAGTGTCGAATCCGACGTGCTCGCCGAGCGTCTGCCGGAAGCCATGCGTCACCCCGAAGGCAAGTGGTTCGGCTTCAGCCAGCGCGTGCGGGCGATCTTCTACAACCCCGAAAATGTCGATCCCAACGAGATCACCTCCTACGAGGACCTGACTGATCCGCGCTGGGAAGGCGAGGTGTGCATCCGCTCCTCCAACAACATCTACAACCAGTCGCTGCTGGCCTCGATGATCGAGCACCACGGTGCGGAAGGTGCCGAGGAGTGGGCCCAGGGCATCGTCAACAACATGGCGCGCGATCCCGAAGGCGGCGACACCGACCAGATCAAGGCAGTCGCTGCCGGTGAGTGCGACCTGGCCGTGGCCAACCACTACTACTACGTGCGCCTGCTCGAATCCGAGGAAGCCGCCGACCGTGAAGTGGCCGAGAAAGTCGGCATCCTGTTCCCCAACCAGGACGACCGCGGCATCCACATCAACGTCGGTGGCGCCGGCGTGGTCGAAGGCGCACCCAACCGGGAGAATGCGGTTCGCTTCCTCGAGTTCCTGGCTTCCGACGAAGCCCAGGAGATCTTCGCCGCCGGCAACTACGAGTTCCCCGTGGTCGAGGGCGTGAAGATGAGCGAGACGCTGGAGTCCTGGGGCGAGTTCAAGAAGGACGACCTCAACGTCAACATCCTGGGTGAGAACAACCCGGAAGCGATCCGCATCTTCGATCGCGCCGGCTGGCGTTAAGCCTTACCGTGCAAGAACGCCCGCGGCCATGGCCGCGGGCGATTGCGTTTGAGGTGTCAGGATCGACCAGTGGCCGGTCTGCGCGCCGTCTGCCGACCGGGCCAGGCGACTAATCCGCCGACCCAGGTTCGATAGACAGCATCGCCTCGCGCAGCCGTTCCGCCAAAATGGAGGTAGCCATGGGCAGGGCACGGTCGCTGTGGGCACAAAGGGTCAACTGCGCCTTGGCGATATGCCGATCGAACAACGGCTTGAACATCAGCTCGCCATGGGCGAGTTCGCGAGCGATGTCGAGTCGGTTGAGGAAGGCGACACCAAGCCCAGCTCGTGCCAGCGACTTGAGGGTGAGGATCCGGTTCCCCGCAGCGACAGGCTCCAGCTCAAGGTCTGCCCTGGCCAATACCTGCTGGAGGGTCGAGCCATGAAACATCTCGGAACTGGGCAACAGCGCCGGATAGGCTAGGCATTCTTTTAACCACAGCGCCTCGCGTTCGGCCAATGGATGACTTGGCGCCAGCACGGCCCCGAACTCCAGGCCAACCTGCTCGATGAAACGGACCTTGGGCGTGATAGGGGGATTGATACACAGTCCGATATCGGCATCCCCCGTGACCACCTGCTCGAGGATGGCATCGGTCATGCCGGTCACCAGCTTGAAGCGCACCTGAGGGAAGCGCTCATGAAAGGCAGCCAGCACCTGGGGCAGTAGCTGGTCCGTCAGTGACTCCACGCTGGCAATACGTACCTCTGCGCAACCGGTACCGCGGATCTCACCGAGATACTCCTGCAAGCGTCTCTCGTCACGTTGCCATTGGCGAATCTGGTGAAGCATCAGCTCTCCCGCTGGGGAGAGCCGCAACCCGCGGGGCAGACGCTCGAAAAGTGGAACCCCGAGCTCGTCTTCCAGCTTGAGGATCTGTCGATTGATCGCCGACGCCGCCACGTGCAAACGCTCGGCAGCCTTCCGCAACGACCCCTGCCGCGCCACCTCTTCGAAGTAACGTAATCCAGGCAGCAGCAGATGCATGCCCTCTCCTTGCTCAATCGTTGCTTTTTCGGCAACAGTTGTCACGAAATTTTATTATGGACCAGAACAGATCAGCCCCGCTAGGGTGATTTCAGGATGCCAAGTCGGCTCTCTGCCTCAGCCCTCTACCGGGCCACCACAACAACAAGAGGATCCATGATGAACACCACTCCCAACCCACCCGATGCGACGGTCGAACCCGTCGATGAGCGCTTGCCGTTGGGCACCATGCTGCTCTACGGCTTACAGCACGTATTGGTGATGGCGGCCGCCCCCATTACCGCCGCCTTCCTGATCGGTCATACCCTGGAGCTGCCGGACAATGTCACCGTCGGTCTGATGAGTGCCATCTTCCTGGCCTGTGGCCTGGCCGGCATCCTGCAGTCGGTTGGGGTATCCGGTTTCGGTGCTCGCCTGCCTTTCGTTCAGGTACCCGGAGGCGCCCCGCTGGTGATCTTCCTGGCCATCGCCCAGGCCACGGATCTGCAGACAGCCACCGGCGCCGTGATCCTGACGGGCCTCTTCTACTTCCTGGCCCTGCCCTTCTTCACCCGGGTGCTGAGATTCTTCCCACCCATCGTGATCGGCACCATGCTGCTGCTGGTGGCCGTCAATCTGATTCGCATCTTCGGCGGCCTGATCACCGGCCGTCCAGGGTCCCCGGAGTTCGCCGCCATGGGCAACATCGGCCTGGCCCTGGTCACCATCGCCTGTACCGTGATCTTCGCCCGCTGCTTCACCGGCATGTGGCAGCGCATCGCCGTGATGCTGGGGCTGCTGGCCGGTGCCGCGGTGGCCGTTGCCTCGGGCGCGATGTCCTTCTCGGGCGTGCTGGAGGGGCCGATAATGGCATTCCCACAGCCTTTCCCCTTCGGCATGCCGAAGTTCGACCTGTTCGCTTCGCTGCCACTGATCATCTTTTCCGTGGTATCGATGACCGAGGCAACGGGCCAGACACTCGCCACCGCCGAGATTGTCGAGCGCAAGGGCGACCATAAGGCCATCGTGCCGCGCAACATCCGTGCCGACGCCCTTGGCTCGCTGTTCGGCGGCTGCTTCGGCACCTCACTGATCATCACCAGCGGCGAGAATATCGGCATCATCCGCGCCACCGGCGTACGCTCCCGCTACGTGACCATCGCCGCCGGCGCCATGCTGGTGCTGCTGGCCCTCTGCGCGCCCTTGGGGCGGCTGGCCTATGCCATCCCCACCGCCGTGGTGGCGGGCACAGCAGTGATCGTCTTTGCCATCATCGGCGTCATGGGCATCAATATCCTGCGCCGGGTCGACTTCAATCAGAACGGCAACATGTTCACGCTGGCCGCGGCGCTGGCCATGGGCCTGATTCCCATCGTCGTGCCCGGCTTCTACAGCGCCTTCCCGCAGCACCTGCAGATCGTCCTTGGCAATGGCCTGGCCATGGGCACGCTGACAGCAGTGCTGGTCAATATCCTGTTCTATCACCTGGGTCATTCTCGCACCCCGGCACCGGCCACCAAGCAGGTCGACCTCGCCGGCGAACACATCAAGAGCAAGTAAAAAGGGAACCCCCATGTCCACTCCTTCACAGGCCCGCGACACCGCGGGCCAGGGAATGCTTTCCCCTGAGTTTTTCGACGCCGACACCCTTCTACTGCTCCCCGAGGAGGTACTGCTCGGAAGCGGCTGCGCCAAGGGCCAGGCGGTTCTCGTCTCCGAGGGAAAGTTCACCGAGATCGGCGAGCGCGCCGCCTTGCTCGCCCGTCATCCCGAGCTGACGCCGATCGAGCTGCCGGGCAAGCTGCTGATGCCCGGCTTCATCGACACCCACCATCACCTGACCCAATCGCTGGGCAAGTCGCTGGTGTTCGGCGAGCCCTCCGAGATCTTCAAGCGCATCTGGGTCCCGCTCGAGGCCAGCCTCGACGAGCAGACGCTTTACCTCTCGGCCAAGCTTGCCGCGCTGGAGGCGCTGCGCGGAGGTTTCACCACCGCAGTGGATGCCGGCACCCGCGCCTCGGCGGAGATCGGCAGCATCGCCCAGGCCGCCGAGGAGACCGGCCTGCGCTGCGTGTTGGGCTTCATCTGCAACGATAAGGGCGGCACGGAAGCCACCGCGAATGGCGCCGAGATCCGGCGCGACGCCGAGCGGCATCTGTCCCGCTGGGCGGGGCATGCGTTGATCGCGCCTTCGCTGGCGGTGTCGATTCCCGAGGTGGCTAGCGACGCCATGCTGCATGCCGTCTCCTCGCTCTGCGCCGAGGCTGGCACCATCTTCCAGACCCACGTCAACGAACACCTCCAGGCCGTGGAACGCTCCTTGGTGGCACGTCGCCAGCGTCCCCTGGAACACCTCCACAGCGTCGGCGCCCTGGGCCCGCAGGCGCTGGTGGCTCATGCCACCCTGGTCACATCAACGGAACTCAACCTGCTGCGCGACACCGGCACCGCGGTGGCCTTCAATCCGGTTGCCAGCTCGTGGAAGGGCAACGCCGTGGCGCCCGCCCTGCAGATGGCCGCGCTGGGCATCCGCTTCGGCCTGGGCACCGACGGCACGCGCAGCGACGCCTTTCGCCTGATGGATGCCGCCGAGACCAGCCAGCGCCTGACCGTCGGCCTGGCGACCGGAGATTCGTCCTGTGGCGGCGGCTGGCTGTGGCTCGAACACGCCACCCGTGCCGGTGCCGATGCGGCGGGGCTCAAGGAATTGACTGGCGAGGTCGCTCCGGGCCTGGCCGCCGACTTCCTGCTTGTCGATCTCGATGTGCCGGAGATGACGCCGTCCTGGGATCGTCCGTGGGAGCTGGTGCGCTACGCCAATCGAGACCAGATAGACGCCGTGTTCACCAACGGTCGGCTGCGCCTGTGGCAGGGCTGGCCGGTGGAATGGGATGCCCGCGCGCTGCTGCGCGAGGTGCGCGAGGTGGCCGGCGCCGCAGTGGAACGCGCACCGATCTACCGAGTGCACCCGCCGTCCTCGGCGCAGCGGGCAACGGTCAACGGGGTTCAGGGAGCCGACGCTAAGATGACCGCAGGAGCGGCTCGCCCGTCATGAACGAGATCGCCGTCTTCGTCATCATTGCCGCCGCCACCGGCATCGCCGCCTTCGTACAGGGCGCGATCGGTATCGGCTTCGCGTTGATCGTCGCCCCGGTGCTGGGCTTCCTGCGCCCGGACCTGCTGCCTATCGCGCTGCTGATTCTGATGTTGCCGCTCAATCTTTATGTCGGCCTGCGTGAACGCGAGGCAATCGACTGGAAGGGTGTCGGCTGGATCAGCCTGGGTCGTCTGCCCGGCACCTTCCTCGGCCTGTGGATCCTGGTCGTCCTGAGCGCCGACGGTCTCAACCAGTTGGTCGGCGCCTCGACGGTAATCGCCGTGCTCGCCGCCCTGTTCGCCCCGGTGTTTCGACCACAGCGCAGTGCTTGCGCCACCGTCGGCGTCATCACCGGCATCACCGAGACCGCCACCGGGGTCGGCGGCCCGCCCCTGGCGCTGCTCTACCAGCATCGCCCAGGACCGGAACTGCGCTCGACCATTGCCTGCTGCTTCCTGGTCGGCGAGATCATCTCGCTGATCATTCTGGCCGCGGCGGGCAAGTTCCACCTAAACCAGCTGCTCTGGGCCCTTTACCTGCTGCCCCCGCTGGTCATCGGCAGCGTCGCCAGCCGCGTGACACATCACCGCATCGACGCCAGGCGTCTGCGCCAGGGCGTGCTGCTGTTCGCGCTGGTGTCGGGCGTCATCCTGATGACCCCCTTCTAGCGTCCCCTAGTGCGCCTCGTCCCAGTTGACGCCGCTCTCGGCCTCGACGATCAACGGCACGCTGAGCTCGGCGGCGGCCTGCATGCGTGCCTTCACCTCGCCAATGAACTCTTCCACCTGGTTCTCGCCGACTTCGAACACCAGTTCGTCGTGGACCTGCATCACCATGCAGGCGTCGAAGGCGCTTTCCTGCAGCCAGGCGTCGACCTCGATCATGGCGCGCTTGATGATGTCCGCCGCGGTGCCCTGCATCGGCGCATTGATCGCGGTGCGTTCGGCGGCCTGGCGCCGGGCATGGTTCTGGGCGCGAATTTCGGGCAGGTAGAGCCGGCGGCCGTACACGGTCTCGACGAAACCATCCTCGGCGGCCTGGGCGCGGATGCGGTCCATGTAACGCGCTACCCCCGGGTAGCGGTCGAAATAGCGGTCGATATAGGTCTGTGCCTGGCTGCGGTCGATGTGCAGCTGTTTGCCCAACCCCCAGGCGCTCATGCCATAGATCAGGCCGAAGTTGATCGCCTTGGCGCTGCGTCGCTGTTCGCCCGAGACCTTCTCCAGCATCACGCCGAAGACCTCGGCCGCCGTGGCGGTGTGGATGTCGCGCCCCTCGGCGAAAGCGGAAAGCAGCCCTTCGTCCCCGGAGAGATGCGCCATGATACGCAGCTCGATCTGCGAGTAATCGGCGGCGACGATGCGATAGCCGGGCCGGGCGATGAAAGCCTGGCGAATCTTGCGCCCCTCCTCTGTACGGATGGGAATATTCTGCAGGTTGGGGTCACTCGATGAGAGCCGCCCGGTGGCGGCCACCGCCTGGTGATAGCTGGTGTGCAGCCGCCCGGTGCGCTTGTTGACCAGCCGCGGCAGCTTGTCGGTATAGGTCGACTTGAGCTTGGCCAGCCCGCGATGCTCCATGATCACCTTGGGCAGCGGGTAGTCCAGCGCCAACTCCTCGAGCACCGCCTCGGCAGTGGAGGGTGCGCCCTTGGGCGTCTTCTTGAGCACTGGGATCTTCTGCTCGTCGAACAGGATCTCTCCCAACTGCTTGGGCGAGCCGAGGTTGAACTCGCGCCCGGCCAGCTCGAAGGCGCGCGTCTCGAGCGTCTGGATGCGCGCTTCGAGCTCCTGGCTTTGGGCGTGCAGGCGCGCGGCGTCGATCGCCACCCCGGTGCGTTCGATGCGCGACAGCACCGGGATCAGCGGGAGCTCGATGTTGTCGAGCACTTCGGCCAGGCGCCCTTCCGCCTCGATGCGAGGGCGCAGTTCGCAGTGCAGGCGAAGGGTGACGTCGACGTCCTCGCAGGCGTAGGGCACGGCCTGCTCGAAATCGATCTGGTTGAAGGTGAGCTGCTTGGCGCCCTTGCCGGCGATCTCCTCGAAGCTCACCGTCTTCTGGCCGAGATACTTGAGGGCCAGCGAATCCATGTCGTGGCGGGTGGCCGTGGAGTTGAGTACGTAGGATTCGAGCATGGTATCGGTCAGCGGCCCACGCACATGGATGTCGTAGTTGGCCAGCACCGAGATGTCGTACTTGAGGTTCTGGCCGATCTTGCCGCGGCAGGGATCCTCCAGCAGCGGCTTCAGTGACGCCAGCACGCTGGCACGGTCGAGCTGGTCGGGTACGTCGATGTAATCGTGGGCGAGCGGCACGTAGGCCGCCTCTCCAGGCTCCAGCGCCAGCCCCACGCCGACGATCTCGGCATCCATGTAGTTGAGACTGTTGGTCTCGAGATCGAAGCAGAAGGCTTCGCAGGCATCAAGCCGAGCCAGCCACGCGTCGAGCTCCGCCTGGGTCAGGATCAGGTGGTTCTGGCACGCCGCTACGCTGGCCGGCGGCGCGTCGGGGTCGAGATTGCCCGCTGCCGCCGTACCCACCACCCCGGCGCCACGCTGGACATCGTCGACACCCTCGTCCTTGCCGGCCAGCAGCTCGGAGAGCCAGGCCTTGAATTCGAGTTCGGTGTAGAGCCGCTTGAGCGCCTCGCGATCGGGATGAGCGATGTCGAGGTCGTCGAGCCCCACCGGCAGTTCGCAGTCGGTCTTGATGGTGGCCAACTGGTACGAGAGGTAGGCCATATCGCGATGCTCGTCGAGCTTCTTGGGCAAGGTCTTGGCACCGCGGAAGTCGAGCGTCCTGACCTTGTCCAGATCGGCGTAGATGGCATCCAGCCCCCCGCCCACGCCCTGCAGCAGGCCCAGAGCGGTCTTCTCGCCCACCCCCGGCACGCCGGGGATGTTGTCCACCTTGTCGCCCATCAGCGCCAGGAAGTCGATGATCAGCTCAGGCGGCAGGCCGAACTTGGCCTTGACCCCCTCCACGTCGAGGAGCTCGTCCTTCATGGTGTTGACCAGCGTGATATGGCCGTTGACCAGTTGCGCCATATCCTTGTCGCCGGTGGAGATCACCGCGTCGCGGCCGGCCTCGGTGGCGAGACGGGCCAGGGTACCGATGACGTCATCGGCCTCGACTCCCTCGACGCACAGCAGCGGCAGCCCCAAGGCACGCACGCAGGCGTAGAGCGGTTCCACCTGGCTGCGCAGGTCGTCGGGCATCGGCGGACGCTGGGCCTTGTACTCTTCGAAAAGCTCGTCACGAAAGGTCTTGCCCTTGGCATCGAACACCACCGCCATGGGGCTGTCGGGGTAGTCCTTGATCAGCCGCTTGAGCATGTTGAGCACGCCCTTGATGGCGCCGGTGGGCTGACCCGTGGAGGTGGTCAGCGGCGGCAGGGCGTGAAAGGCGCGGTAGAGATAGGAGGAACCGTCGACGAGAACGATGGGCGTATCGGCCATGAATCGGCATCCGTTGGGTCTGTGCAGGAAAATGTGATTCTGATCAGCCATGATACGCATTGCACGCCACTTTTGCCGCCATCGTTGGGATCACGCTGTCCAACGTCATACACTGGAATCAGTGGCAGCGATCGTCGCATGCGCACTTGGGAGGCCATCATGAACGTTTTTCGTCGTTTCCTGGCTGTAGCACTGCTTTCCCTCGGCCTCGGGCTGGCGGCGGCCACGCCCGCCTTGGCCCAATCCTCCGCCGATGTCGAGCCCGACATCACCATCCGCCAGGAGGAAGATCGCACCATTCGCGAGTACCGCGTCAACGGCCAGCTCTATGCCATCGAGATCCGCCCGCGGCAGGGCGCCAGCTACTTCCTGGTCGACCATGACGGCGACGGCAACTTCGAACGCCAGGAGGGCGACCGCGTCGCCGTACCTCAGTGGGTACTGGTTCGCTTCTAGCCGCCATGCCGCGCTCTATCCCAGGTGAATGCCGTAACGTGTCCAGCAGACGTGCATCACAGTGCCAAGACGCTACAATAGGCGGCTTGGCAACCTGGGCGAGAGACACATGGCCGTATTCACCCCGTTGAGCGACGCACAGGTCGCGGAGTTTCTCAGACGTTTCGATGTCGGCAACCTGGTCTCCCTGGAGGGAGTCGCCGGTGGCACCGAGAACACCACCTTCTTCGTCACTACCGACCGCCGCGAGCTGGTATTGACGCTGTTCGAGCAGGGGGAGCACGAGGAGCTGCCGTTCTTCGTCGACCTGCTCGATTATCTCGACGAGCATCGCCTGCCCGTGCCGGGGCCGGTACACGATCGCGAAGGCGTCGCCCTGCACAGCCTGGCCGGCAAGCCGTCGTTGCTGTTTCCACGGCTGCCCGGTCGCCACCCGATGGCGCCCAACCGGATGCAGTGCCAGGCCCTGGGCGACGCACTGGGGCGCATGCATAGCGTGTCCCAGCATTTTCCCGGCCATCGCCCCAACCCGCGTGATCTCAACTGGCTCGTCGCCATGCACCACAAGGTGCTGGGCTACCTCTCGCCCGAGGATCAGGCCCTGATGAAGGACGAGGTGGAGATCTACCAGGGCGTGTTCGGCGGCGCCCCCGAACTGCCCCATGGTGCGCTGCACGGCGACCTGTTTCGCGACAATACCCTGTTCGAGGGCGACCGCCTGGGGGGCATCATCGATTTCTACAACGGCTGTACCGGTGATTTGCTGTTCGATCTGGCCATCGTGATCAACGACTGGGCGTCGGGGCCCGAGGGTCAACTGGATCGCGAACGCCACGACGCCATCCTGCACGCCTACCAGGCCCGCCGGCCGCTGACCGCCGTCGAACGCGAGGTGTGGCCGACGATGCTGCGCATGACGGCACTCCGCTACTGGCTGTCGCGCCTGCTGGTGGTCTATGTGGACCCACCGGCCCATGACCTGACGCCCCACGACCCGGCGCAGTTCCATACCATTCTCACGGCACGCCTGAAACATGGCGCTTTGCCCCTGCCCGAAGCGAGCAACACATGAGCCTATCCATGGGAGCTGCCTCCGGCCCTGCCCAGCAGGCGCGCCGTACCTGGAACATCGACCAGTGGGGCAGTGGCTATTTCGACGTCGACGACAGCGGTCATGCGCTGGTGCGCCCGCTCGGCAGCGAGGCCGAAGGTCCGGCCTTGCCGCTGGCCCCGCTGGTGGATCAGCTGCGCGAGGCCGGTTTGCGCCTGCCAGTACTGGTCCGTTTCAGCGATATTCTGCACGACCGCGTCGAACAGCTGTGCGAGGCCTTCGACCTGGCCATGAGCGAGGAGGAGTACATCGGCGGCTACACCGCCGTGTACCCGATCAAGGTGAATCAGCAGCGCCGCGTGGTCGAAGAGATCCTCGCCACCCGCGAGCGCGGCCACGGCCGGGTCGGCCTCGAGGCCGGCAGCAAGCCAGAGCTGCTGGCGGTGCTGGCACTCTCCGCCGACGGCCCCTCGCTGATCGTATGCAACGGCTACAAGGACCGCGAGTACATTCGCCTGGCGCTGATGGGCGAGAAACTCGGCCACCGCGTTTATCTGGTGGTGGAAAAGTTCTCCGAACTGCCGCTGATTCTCGAGGAAGCCCAGAACCTCGGTGTTACCCCGCGCATCGGCCTGCGTGCCCGCCTGGCCTCGGTGGGCATGGGCAAGTGGCAGGATACAGGCGGTGAAAAGTCCAAGTTCGGGCTCACCGCCAGCCAGATGCTGGCTGTGGTGGAGCGCCTGCGCGAAGCCGATTCACTGGCCAGCCTGCAGCTGGTGCATTTCCACCTGGGCTCTCAGATCGCCAATATTCGCGACATCCAGGTCGGCCTGCGCGAGTGTGCGCGCTTCTACCAGAGCCTGCTGGCGCTGGGAGCACCGATCGACACCGTCGATGTCGGCGGTGGTCTGGGCATCGATTACGAAGGCACCCGTTCGCGCAGCTTCTGCTCGATCAACTACTCCATGCGCGAGTATGCCCGTAACGTTGTCAGCGCCTTCGCCCAGGCCTGCAATGAGGCAGAGATCCCCCATCCACATCTGATCAGCGAGTCCGGCCGCGCCCTCACCGCACACCATGCGGTGCTGATCGCCAATGTGATCGGCGAGGAGCGGGTCAACGACGAGGCGCCTGCGCGCCTGGCCGAGGACGACCCGCAGCTGGACGAACTGTGGCGCGTGCACGATCTGCTGGGCAACTCGGTGGAACCGCGCGAGCTGGTGGAGGCCTGGCACGACCTGCTGCAGGCAATGAGCGAGATGCACGACCGCTTTCTCATGGGGCTCGCCGACATCACCGTTCGCGCCGAGTCGGAAGGGGTCTACTTCGCCGCCTGTGCCCGCCTGCGCGAGAAACTCGACAGCCGCAATCGCGCCCACCGCGAGATCATCGACGAGCTGGCCGAGAAGCTAGCCGACAAGTTGTTCGTCAACTTCTCGCTGTTCCAGTCGGTGCCCGACGTCTGGGGCATCGACCAGATCTTCCCGGTACTGCCGCTGACCGGACTCAACCGCGAGCCCACCCGCCGTGGCGTGATCCAGGACATTACCTGCGACAGCGATGGCCGCATCGACGGCTATGTCGACGGCCAGGGTGTGGAGACCACCCTGCCACTGCCCGAATGGCGCGAAGACGAGGAGCGCCTGCTGGGCTTCTTCCTGGTCGGCGCCTATCAGGAGATCCTCGGCGACCTGCACAACCTGTTCGGCGACACCGACTCGGTCGACGCCGCCCTGGACGAGAACGGCGACTGGGTGCTCAGCCACGCCCAGCAAGGCGACCGCGTCTCCGACGTGCTCGCCTACGTCAACTTCGATGCCAAGGTGCTGCGTGACCGCCTGGCCGGACAGCTGCAGGAGAGCGGCCTATCCGCCGAGGAGCAGGAGCAGTTCCTCGACGATCTCTCCGCCGGCCTGCAGGGATACACCTACCTGGAGTGATCGGCCTCCCGCTGCCTCAGCAAGACACCCCCTCGGCTGGCAGGCCGAGGGGGTGTTGCGTTGAGGCTGGAGATCAGCCGGGTTGCCTACTCCGCCACCTGCCCGCGGGCTTCCAGTCCGCCGGTCAGGGTCAGATACAGGTTCGCACCGCGCGGCAGTTCGCCTACGCCCGCTGGCGTGCCGGTCAACACCACATCGCCGGGCTCGAGGGTGAAGTGACGGCTCATCTCGGCCACCAGGGTCGGAACCGGGAACAGCATGTCGGCCCCTTCGCCATGCTGGCGCAGCTCGCCGTTGATCTGAAGTTCGAAGGTCAAGGCATTCCAGTTCGGCGCGCGATTCAGCGGCAGGAAGTCGGTCAGCGGACAGGCGCCGTCGAAGGCCTTGGCTACCTCCCAGGGCTGGCCCTTCTCCTTGAGCCGCGCCTGTACGTCGCGCAGGGTCAGGTCGAGGGCCAGGCCGATACCGACGATGGCCCGCTCGGCCTCGTCGGGTGTGGCGTGGGTCAGCCGCTCGCCGATCAGCAATGCCAGCTCGGCCTCGAAGTGTACCTCGCCGCGTGCGAATGGGGCCTGGATGGGTGCATCGAAGCTGGCCGCGCTGGTCGCCGGTTTGATGAACAGCAGCGGCTCGGTGGGTATCGGGTTGTTCAGCTCCTTGGCGTGATCGGCGTAATTGCGACCGACGCAGACGATCTTGCCAAGCGGATGGGAAAACGCCTGGCCATCGGTGAAACGGGGGACAAAGCGCATGGCGGGTCTTCTCCTTCTCGTTAGGCGTCCGCATTTCGGCGACAAGCCTAATAGTCTACCTCACCATGCGCCCTGTTCCATCCAATCGTCCGCAGCCCGACGATGAGATCAACCTTCCGGCGCCCATGGCTTATCCGGTGAATGCGCCAGGAAGCTCGGTCGACGATGCCGTGCGGCGAAGGGCTCGACACAGGCGTTGTCGCGTCGATTGTAGACGAAGAAAACGTTGCTGCGCGGGTCCGGCGACATGTTGGCATTGGAGCCATGCAGGACATTGCAATCGAACAGCAGCAGCCCGCCAGCGGCCCCTTTCGGTGCCTCGATGCCATGACGGGCGACCAGCTCACGCAGCGCCTCGCGGCCCGGTACGCCGAACTCCTGACGCTTGAGCGACTGGCGGTGATGATCGTCAGGCGTTTCGCCCAGGCACGGCACGAAGACCTTGTGCGAGCCTGGGATCAGCATCAGCGGGCCATTGAATTCGTGGTTGTCGGTCAGCACGATCGAGGCACTGACGGCGTGCATGGCCGGCATACCATCCTCGGCGTGCCAGGTCTCGAAGTCGGAGTGCCAACTGAAGCCCTTGCCCTCGAAGCCCGGCTTGTAGTTGATGCGCGACTGATGCACGTAGGCATCGCCGCCAAGGATCTGGCGCACCCGGCCGACCAGGCGCTCGTCACTTGCCAGGGCGTCGAAGCGCTCGGACAGGTAGTGCACCGCAAACAGCGAGCGGATCTCCTGGCTATCGGGCTCGGTGATGCTGAAGTCGCGACCGCGAAAGTCGTCGCGATTGAGCAGTTCGCTCAACTCCCCACGCAGCTCGTCGAGCTCCGCTCCGCTGAAGAAATTGGGCTCGAACAGAAAGCCCTTGCGCTCGAACTCGTCGAGTTGCGCCTGACTCAACGGCCCCTCTTCGGCGCTACCCCGCACCACACCTTCCCGGCGCTCCAGCCAGAGGGTGTCGAGCGGCTTGGCCAGCCGAGTGGGGTAGGGATCGCGCATGCGGTCGAGCGTGTCGTCGACCTGTGCAGTCATGGTGTCGGTAACGGCGTAATCGGTCGCCTGTTTCAGCTTACGGTTGGACGAAGTCTGCACTGTCATCCAATCACCTCCTGTGTATCCGTGATCAGTTTCAGTCCCAACTCGTGCAACGGCGTGCAGCCGTGGAGGGGAGTCCCGGAGGACCATGCACCTTCGATGTGGTGGCGTTGCGGTGCGCTTTCAAGAGCGACAAAAAAACCGCCTTCAAGGGCGGTTTTAATAGCTGCAAGTCGCTGAAATCCCGAATCTTCACCACTAGTTCAGTGATGGTGCCGGCACCAGGAGTCGAACCCGGGACCTACTGATTACAAGTCAGTTGCTCTACCAACTGAGCTATGCCGGCTCGGGACCGATCCAGGCGAATTGCAGATCGGAAAGGGTTGGCGTGGCTGGGGTACCAGGATTCGAACCTGGGAATGCCGATACCAAAAACCGGTGCCTTACCACTTGGCGATACCCCAGCAGATTGGTGGCCAGAGACGGAATCGAACCGCCGACACGGGGATTTTCAATCCCCTGCTCTACCGACTGAGCTATCTGGCCGCTGCCAACGGTGCGTATTAAACAAGATCGCATCCGCAGCGTCAAGCCTTTCGTTTCATGCAGATGCCGCGGCCCAGCCGGTGTCGTTCAGGCTAGCGCTCGCGCGGCACGTAGCCTTCCGCCTGGTCGGTTTCAAGATTGTCGAGAAAGCGCTCCATCTGCTCGTTGAGGTAGGCCCGCGCCTCGGGATCGAGCATGTTGAGGTGCTTCTCGTTGATCAGCCGGGTCTGCAGCGCCTGCCACTCGTCCCAGGCGCGCTTCGACACGCTGCCCTGGATGTCCTGGCCCTTCTTTCCCGGCAGCGGCGGGAATGGCAGCGCCTCGAGTTCTTGCTGGTACTTGCGACAGAAAACGGTCTGGCTCATGTGATCTCCTGATGTGTAGATGGCCGGACACTCAAGGTCCCTCCGATGCAGCCAGTGCAAACGGAGCGAGCGAGGCCAGCAGCGACTTCACCGGCGCCGCCAGGCCGATGCGCCCGGGATTGCCTGGATCGTACCAGCATCGCGCCTCGCCGACCGAATCCAGCCCGCCGATCCGCGCCGGCTGCGGCGTGATCTCTAGCCTGAAGTGACTGAAGGTGTGGCTGAAGGCCGGCCAGTTCGGCTGGAGTGCCGCCCTGGGGGCATGTACATCGAGCCAGGCTCGAAGCGCCATCAGATCGTCGAACTGGGGCAAGCCCCACAGCCCGCCCCACAACCCACTGGCCGGGCGCTGCTCGAGCAGCACGCGACCTTGGTCGTCCTGCAGTACCAGCATCAGCGTAGTGCGTGTCGGCAGAGCCTTCTTGGGCTTGGACTCGGGAAAGCGGCGCTGCTCGCCGCGGGCATGGGCCACGCAGACATCGGCGAACGGACAGCGACCGCATTCGGGCGTGCCGCGCCGGCACAGGGTAGCGCCGAGATCCATCATCGCCTGGGTGTGGTCGGCTACGCGATGCTCGGGCGTGTAATGCTCGGCCAGCGCCCACAGCCTACGCTCCACCGCTGGTCGCCCCGGCCAGCCCTCCACGGCGTGCAGCCGCGACAGGCTGCGCTTGACGTTGCCATCCAGGATCACCGCTCGCTGGCCGGTACTCTGGGCAATGATTGCCCCGGCGGTGGAACGGCCGATGCCGGGCAGCCCAGCCAAGGCGTCGAGGCTTGCCACCGGCAGCTCGCCGCCATGCTCGCTCATCACCTGCTGTGCCGCCTTGTGCAAGTTGCGCCCGCGGGCGTAGTAGCCGAGCCCTGTCCACAGATGCAGCACCTCGTCTTGAGAGGCCTCGGCGAGCTCGGCAAGCGTAGGGAAGCGGCCCATGAAGCGCTCGAAATAGGGAATCACGGTCGCCACCTGGGTCTGCTGCAGCATGATCTCGGAAACCCAGACCCGGTAGGGCGTGCGCTCACGCTGCCAAGGCAGGTCGTGGCGACCGTGACGATCGAACCAGTCCAGCAGGCGGCGCTGGAATTCGGCGGCTTCTAGAACCGGCTCAGGCATTTCGCGCATGAACCACCTTCACGCAGACGTGGCGAAAAAAAGCGCCGACTGTGAGTCGGCGCAGAGACTGGCTTGTTGGGTCATCAATTCAACAGACCACGCAAGGTGTCGCGAAGTTCCCGACTGGCTCCCTCGCCCAGGCGTTCTTCGAGTTTCTCGAGCGGGCGCTCGAGGCGCTCCTCCAGCTCATCGCCGGCACGGCGGGAGACTTCGTCCCGCAACAGCTCGGCCAGGGTCGCCTGAAACGCCTCACGATCGAAGCGGCACCATTCCCCGCTGTCACCGGAAAGCTCACCGCTACAGCGCATCGGCAGCGGCACGCGCTCCAGGCGCCGATTGACCGGGCAGGCGGCATCCGCACCATCGACGAAGCGGGCAGCGGCACGCAGGTCGAAGCGTTCGCTGCCCAGGTCCAGCTCGCCGGTGCCGCCCAGCTCGATGCCGGGAATGAGAACCAGGATGTCTTCACTGCGAGCAATGCCATCGTTGATGCGCAGGCTCGCTTCAGCGCGTTCGAAGCGCGTATCGGCGCTCCAGTCGCGGCTCGTCTCGCGCCCCTCGATCGCAGCCGCCAATGAGCACAGCTCTTGTGAGACGTTGACGTCGAGTATGGCCCCCTCGTCGATTTGCCCCGCCATGCGTCCGTTGAGATTGCGCTTGAGCGCCGGCCAGCTGTTGGCGCGCGTTTCGAGCTCACCGTCGAGCGTGAGCCGACCACGTAGCGGCGCAGGGCTGTCGTCCTCGCTCAGCGCCTGCAGCAGCGGCTCCAGGCGTACCCGTGAGAGGCTGGGGTTGAGCTGCCAGCGAATCGGCCCGCGGGTGAGGTCGAGCGCTCCGCTGGCGCTCAACTCACCGTCGTAGAATGCCGAATGGAAGCGTTCGAGGCGCTGCTGGCCGTCGCTACCGGACATGGCCAACCCCACCTCGGTGAAGTCGAGCCCCGACAAGCGCAGCTGTGCCAGGTCCAGCGCCCCATTCAAGTTCAGTCGAGCCAGCCACTCGGCAGGGACCAGCTCGGCCGTGTCGTCGGCATGGGCCTTGCCGACACCCAGGAGATTATTCCGGGCAGCACTCTGGTCGACGGGCTCGGCAGGCGGCAGGTAGCCGTCCAGGTCGAGACGGTCGCCTTGCAGCTCGAAGTCGAGCAGGTGGCCGTCGAAGCCGGCGTTCAGCTTGCCGGTGAAGGTACTGCCATCGAGTACCATGGTCAGGCCCGCCAACTCCAGACGCTCCATATTGCCTCGCACCGGGCTGGTCAGGGCCACGTCGGAGAGCGCCTGGGGATCCGCCATCTCGGGCATTTTGCCCAGGCGCGAGAGCCATGGACGCAACGAGAAGGGCGCCACGCTGACCTGCCCGCTGTAGGCGGGTGCCTGGTCGAGGCCGGTGAGGTTGAGGTGCCCGCTCAGGCGCAGCTCATCGGGCCCGGTCAGCTGCAGGTCGCGCAGCTGTGCCGTGTTCTCGGCCAGGTCGGCATCCAACGCCAGCGCCAACGCCAATGGTATGGGACTCTCGCCCAGGGCAGGGTGTTGCAGCCCAGCCTCGAGCCGGCCCTCCTGAAGCTGTAGCCGCTGCTGCGAGAGGTCCAGGATAAGCTGTTGTCCGCTCAGGTCGAGTTGCTGCCGACCCTCGATGCCCGCCAGCAAGCTTGCGGAACTGAGCTTCAATCCCTCCAGTACGTAGCGGCGCTCGGCAAGGGCCAGCCGCATCCGCCCTTCGAGCGAAATGTCGCTCGCCAGTGCCGGGCTGCGTTCGAGCTCCCGCCAGTCGAGGGTGGGATACGATCTCAGTTGGAAGGAGGATTTGAACGGAAAGGCGCGCTGGGGGTTGACGTTGGTGCCGGAAAGATTGATCTCCTCGACCAGCCACTCCGTTCCCGACGCGAGATCCCGATACCTTGCCGACCCGTTGCGTACCTGAACGCTGGCGATGTTGAGTGCCACGGCCAGATTGCCGCTCTCCCGGTTGGGCCCGGCGCTGGCCGGCGCCAGCGCCGACTCGGCGCCTTCGCGGCCCTCGTCGAGGCGCTGCAACAGAGTCTCCCAGTTACCGCGTCCCTCCTCGTCACGAGCCAGGCGCAGCTGCATCCCGTCGAGCGTCAGCCCTTCGATGGCGATCTCCCCGCGCAGCAACGGTGCAAAGGCAAGGCTGACCTCGGCATGGGCGAAGGCGAGGAAGGGCTGATCTTCGGCACTCTGCTCCGGAAGGCGGCCTTCGGCTTGCTCCACGCTCACGCCCAGGCGCGGGTAGAACGACCAGGAGAGCGGGCCGTCCAGGGTCAGCTCCAACCCGCTCTGCTCGCGCACTACCTCGACCAGCCGCGGCTTGAAGTCCTCCGGGTCGAGAAAGGTCGTGACGTAGACCACAGCCGCCGCCACCACGACGCCGAGCACCCCGATGGCAGCCAGCAGCATCTGCAGCAATCGCTTCATGTGTTACCGCCTCCTTGCAGCGGTGGAGCCAATACGAAATAGTCACCCGTGATATCCAGGCGATATCCCAGGCGCGTCAGCAGCACCTGGTCGGCGACCGGAAGCTGCGAGGAGAGTATGCACAGTTCACGGCCCGCGGCACGCGCTGCATCGCTGACCAGTGCCAGCAGTCGCGCGCCGACTCCGCGCCGCCGGGTAGCCTTGCGCACGCACAGCTCCGACAGCCACCAGGCCCGATCGTCGTCGCTCACCGCTACCGCGCCCAGCAGGCGATCGTTGAAGTGTGCGCAACCGAAGAAGTGGCCGGCCTCGAGGTGCCCGCGAAGAAAGGACTCCACCGGCACTGCCAGGCGCTCGGCCGGCGCGTCGGCATAGATCCGCTGCAGGTCGTGCTGTATCTGTGGGTCTGACGCCCAGACGGCCTTGTCTACGAGGTGAAGCGTTACCGGCATGGCGGTCTCCCTGGGCCGCGGCATGGAGCCGCCGCTATGATGGGCGCATTGTAGCGGATGGGGGGGGCGATTCTCTATAATGGACGGCCCATGACGGCAAGCGCAGCACCTTGCCCGCCCGGAAGCCGCCTTCGGCCATGCCGGGCCCATACCATGCGACGCGCACCAGCGCCAGAGAGAGGCCGACATGTCCGAGCGAATCGCCACGGTAACCCGTGACACCAAGGAGACCCAAATCACGGTCACCGTGAATCTCGATGGCGAAGGCCGGCTGAACTGCGAGACCGGCGTTCCCTTCCTCGACCACATGCTGGATCAGGTGGCACGCCATGGCCTGATCGACCTGGACATCAAGGCGGTGGGCGACCTGCATATCGACGACCATCACACCGTCGAGGATCTCGGCATCACCCTCGGTCAGGCCTTCGATCAGGCCATCGGCGACAAGCGCGGTATTCGTCGCTATGGTCATGCCTATGTGCCGCTGGACGAAGCGCTGTCACGGGTCGTGGTAGACTTCTCAGGTCGCCCGGGCCTGTTCATGGACGTCGAGTTCACTCGCGCCAGCATCGGCCGTCTCGACACCCAGCTGTTCTGGGAGTTCTTCCAAGGCTTCGTCAATCACGCCCGGGTCACGCTGCACATCGACAACCTGAAGGGCTTCAATGCCCACCATCAGGCGGAGACCATCTTCAAGGCCTTCGGCCGCGCACTGCGCATGGCCGTGGAGCCCGACCCGCGCATGGCAGGGCAGATGCCGTCCACCAAGGGCTGCCTGTAGCGCAGACGTCCGAACCTGAGAGGAGCCTCCATGACCATTGCCGTCATCGATTACGGAATGGGTAATCTGCATTCAGTTGCCAAGGCGCTGGAGCACGTGACCCACGAACGCGTGGTCATCACTCGCGACCCGCGCCGCATCCAGGGTGCCACCCGCCTGGTGCTGCCCGGCCAGGGAGCGATCCGCGACTGCATGGGCGAGCTCGAAAAGACCGAGCTGCGAGGGCTGGTACAGGAGCTGCTGACCAGGCAGAGCAAGCCGCTGCTGGGCATTTGCGTCGGCCAGCAGATGCTGCTCGACCACAGTGAGGAGAGCGGCGGCATCCCCTGCCTGGGCTTTCTTCCCGGCGAAGTGAAGCGTTTTCCCACCGATATGGTCGACGACCACGGGCAGCGTCTCAAGGTGCCCCACATGGGCTGGAACCTGGTGCACCAGCACCACGAGCACCCGTTGTGGCAAGGCATCGATCAGGACGAGCACTTCTATTTCGTGCACAGCTATTACGTGGCGGCAGAAGACGACGCCTGCGTCTACGGCACCACCCGCTACGGAGGGGTCGACGCCCACGTGGCCATCGGCCGTGACGCCACCTTTGCCGTGCAGTTCCACCCGGAGAAGAGTTCACGGGCCGGGCTCAAGCTGCTGGAAAATTTCGTCAGCTGGGCGCCCTGAGCCGCCTCCATCGCCGAGCCGTTATGACAAACCCGGTGCGCACACGCACCCGAGAGGACACGACATGCTGGTAATTCCCGCCATCGATCTCAAGGACGGCAAGTGCGTTCGCCTCAAGCAGGGACGAATGGACGACGCCACCACCTACGGCGACGATCCGGTGGCCATGGCGGCCCGTTGGGTCGAGGCCGGTGCTCGCCGCCTGCATCTGGTCGACCTCAACGGCGCCTTCGAGGGCAAGCCGATCAATGGCGAGGCGGTGACCGCCATCGCCCGGCGCTGGCCTGAACTACCCATCCAGATCGGTGGCGGCATCCGTAGCGCCGAGACCATCGAGCACTATCTCGCCGCCGGCGTCTCCTACGTGATCATCGGCACCAAGGCGGTCAAGGAACCGGATTTCGTCGGCGAGATGTGCCGCGCCTTTCCCGGCCATGTGATCGTCGGCCTCGATGCCCGTGACGGCTTCGTCGCCACCGACGGCTGGGCCGAGGTCTCCCAGGTGAAGGCGGTGGACCTGGCCAAGCGCTTCGCCGATGACGGTGTCTCCAGCATCGTCTACACCGACATCGCCCGCGACGGCATGATGAACGGCGTCAACGTCGAGGCCACCGCCCAGCTAGCTCGCGAGGGTGGCCTGCCGGTGATCGCCTCCGGTGGCGTGACCGATCTCGACGACCTGCGCGCCCTCGTGGCAGCGAGCGAACCGGGCATACTCGGTGCCATCACCGGCCGGGCTATCTACGAGGGCAGCCTCGACGTGGCCGAAGGCCAGAAGCTGTGCGACGACCTGACTGCAGGGCTCGACCGAGCCGGGAGCTGAATCATGGGACTGACCAAGCGCATTATCCCCTGTCTCGATGTCGACGCCGGCCGGGTGGTCAAGGGCGTCAATTTCATCGGTATCCGCGATGCCGGCGACCCGGTCGAGATCGCCCAGCGCTACAACCTGCAGGGCGCCGACGAGATCACCTTCCTCGACATCACCGCCAGTCATGAGGATCGTGACACCACGGTGGAGATGGTCGAGCGCATCGCCGGCGAGGTGTTCATACCGCTGACCGTGGGCGGCGGCATCCGCACCTGCGACGATATCCGCACCATGCTCAATGCCGGTGCCGACAAGGTCTCGATCAATACCGCCGCGGTCACCAACCCCGACTTCGTGCGCGAGGCCGCCGAGCGCTTCGGCAGCCAATGCATCGTCGTGGCCATAGACGCCAAGCGTGTCTCCGCCGAGGGCGAATCGCCACGCTGGGAGATATTTACCCACGGCGGACGGCGCCCCACCGGCTTGGACGCGGTCGAATGGGCGAAAAGAATGGTCGAGTATGGAGCCGGCGAGCTGCTGCTGACCAGCATGGACCGCGACGGTACCAAGGCCGGCTTCGACCTGGGCGTGACCCGAGCGATCAGCGACGCCGTGACGGTGCCGGTGATCGCCTCCGGCGGCGTCGGCAATCTCGATCATCTCGTGGACGGCGTGATAGAAGGCGGAGCCGATGCGGTACTCGCCGCCAGCATCTTCCACTTCAGCGAGTACACCATACCCGAGGCCAAGCGCTACATGGCCGACCGCGGCATCGAGATGCGCCTGTAACAGAAATCAAGGAGAGTGAACTTGCGGGTTTCTTGGAAGGACGCCATGCGCCGGAGCTTCATCACTCTCGCCGCATTCATGCTGGTATCACCAGCGCTTCGGGCCGAACAAAAGCCGATCTGGCCACCGCTTCTCGAACTCGATCACGTATTGCTGCAGACCAGTCTCTACACGCGCCACTTCGACCCCGAGCCCGATCACAACAACCGGCAGAACCTGATCGGACTCGAGCTGCACAACACGCAGCGCTGGCTGGTCGGCGGCGCCCGCTTCCTGAACTCCTTTGACCAGGCGGCCCTCTACCTCTATGCCGGACGCGAGTTCCCCCTCTGGGAGCCACGCGACAACCTCATCGTGCGCGCCAAGCTGTCGGCAGGCCTGCTGCACGGCTATCGCGGCGAGTACCAGGACAACATTCCCTTCAACCGCCATGGCGTGGCACCGGCCGCGCTGCCCAGCCTCGGACTGCAATGGGGGCGCTTCGAGACCGACCTGATCGTCTTCGGCACCGCCGGGGCCATGGTCATCGGCGGCATTCGCTTCTAGACCGCGAGCCTATCCGGCTAACCGGCCTCTAGCCCAAGGTTGCTTATTCCATCGTTTCGTCCAAGCCGCCGTATCGCCTTGAGCGTATCTGGATCAAGCGGGCTTTCCGCGGCTTCCAACACGGCATCCTGGAAATCGTTCTCGTCCGCCATGAGGGGGTGCTCGCGCACCAGCTTCGCCAGCTTGCCGGCGTCCTCCTCGCCCTCGGCCAGTTCGATGAAGGCACGCACGCCAGCCTTGGAGATGCGGCTGACCTCGAGCACGGCATCGGGGGAGTCACCGCGCAATGTATCGAGCAGCGAAGCCAAAGCGACCACGACTTCCATGGCGCGCCGAGCACCGAAGCTGTCGTCGTCGGATGGCGGTTCTAGCTCGGCAAGCTTCTCTGCCTGGCGTTCGAAATCGATACGCGCCTCTCGCACGCTGAGCTGCTCCCACACCAGATCGAGAATCGCCTTCACCCCCGCCGGATTTCCCGCCCCGGTCATTTTCGCGTAGAGCGCATAGTTGGGTAGCAACCGTTCGCACAGCGCCGCCATGAAGGCTTGTTGCTGACGCGGCGCGAGTGCCTGGAGCCGCTGGTGGAAGCCCCCTGTTGGCTGGCTCATGGATACTCCTAATGAATTGACGGTCAGATGGATAAAGTATGAGAAGTCATCGGCTCATGGCCACAGCGCTTCAGGCGCCACTCGTCCTCGCGCATCGAACAATACGCCTTCGGCAATCAACCGTTGACGCTGCTCGATGGCACCGGGATGGTCGGCCACACGGCGCGAGGCCGTGATGACGCGAAACCAAGGCAACCCATGCTCGTCTGGCAGTTCGCGCAGCGCCCTTGCCACCAGGCGGGGGGTGGCGCCTTCGGTCATGGCGGCAATACGGCCATAGGTGGTCACCCGCCCCGGCGGTATTGCGGCCAGGATGGTCAGGATCTGTTCCCGCAGTGCCGGTTTCATGTACGCTGCCGCTCCCCTCTTTCCGTGTCACCCCTGAATGGCGAGGTTTCCATGCACCTGCACCTTCTTCAACACAGCCCGCATCAGGGCCCGGGACGCATCGCCGATTGGCTGACCAGCATGGGACACAGCCATACCGTCTTCCATCTCCATGCGGGCGAACTTCCCCCGAGCCTGGCCGATGGCGACGCATTGATCCTGCTCGACGGCCCCATGGACATATTCGACGACGAACGCTACTCCTGGCTCAAGCGTGAGCGCAAGCTGATTGCCAAGGCGTTGGACGGCAACAAGCCGCTGCTCGGCATCGGCATGGGCGCGAGGATGATCGCCGCCGAGCTGGGCGCCACGGTGGGCCACGGCACCTTCGCCGAGGTCGGCTGGCACGAGGTGACCCTCGCCCCGGAAAGCCCCTTCGATCTGCCGGAGCGCTTCACCGCCTTCATGTGGCATCGCGATGTCTTCGCCCTGCCCGACAACGCCCTGCCGCTGGGTGGCAGCCCCGGCAGTCCGGTACAGGGCTTCGCCTGGGATGCCGGGCGTGCGCTGGGGCTGCTGTGCCATTTCGAGGTCACGCCAGCCAGCGTCGACGCACTGCTGGCGAGTAACGAGAGGCCAACAGGGAGCGAGGCCAGCCCCCACGCTCAGCCCGCCGAAAGCATCCTCGCCGATGCCAGGCGTTTCGACCGACTGGCGCCGCTGCTCGACCGTCTGCTCAGCCAGTGGATACGCAGTGCAGCGGCCTGATGATAGAAGCTTCAAGCCGGCAAAGGCTGCTCGGCAGACTGCCGTGCCGCCTCGGCCGACCACTCTCGAGCCGCGGCCAGGCAGCTGTCCCAGTCGCCGATGTGCAGGAAGCGTCCCGGGTCGCGCTTCTCCAACTGATAGCGATACATGGGGTCGTAGTATTCGGTGAGCAGCGGTGCCAGCCATGCCTCATGGGCCTGACGGTTGCCGCGCTCGTGCTCTCGGAAAGCGAGCTGCTGCAGCCGCTGGAGGCGTGCCAGACGTGCACGGCCCAGGCGCTTCTTCAGTCTCACCAGCGCACTCGAGAGCTGCTTGCGCATCAGCGCCCAGCCCAGCCACTCGCCGAACTGATGACGATAGATCGCCCACAAGTCATCTATGTAATCCTTATGAATCTGAGCCAGGCGCCAGTCGAGGGGCATCTCCACCCGGATTCGAGGAGCGCGCTCCATCGACCGCCAGAAGGCGAGCGGCACATTGGCCGCACCGATATGGCGCGACTCGTCCTCCACCACCAGCGGGCCAGGGAGCTCCAGCAGGCGCAGTCCCATGGCGTGCTCGAAGTCGATCTGGCTCGGCGCCGGCAGCGGGTGTCGACCAAAGGCCGAACCCTTGTGCCGGGCGCAGCCCTCAAGATCCAAACCATTGGGCAGTGCCTGAATCAGCGCCGTCTTGGCGCAGCCGGTAAGGCCGCCGACCACCAGCAACGGCTGCTCGGCCGCCGCGTCGATACGCTGGCACAGCGCCTGGCGCATCGCCTTCCAGCCGCCACGGATGCGTGGCCGCGCCATACCACTCTCGGCCAGCCACTGCTGGGCGATCTGCGAGCGCAACCCGCCGCGATAGCAATAAATCACGGCGTCTGGATGTGTCTCGACCATGCGTCGCCAGGCATCGATCCGTATCGCACGAATGCCGCCACTGACCAGCCGCTGGCCCAGCTCGATAGCCGCCTGCTGACCGTGATGCTTGTACTCGATGCCCACCAGACGACGCTCCTCATCGTCCATCAGCGGCAAGTTGATCGCCCCGGGCAGGCCGCCCTGGGCAAATTCCACCGGCGCCCGCACGTCAATCAGCGCACACCCCTCGCGCAGCAGGGAGAGGTCGGGCTCGATCAGGGGCAGGTTCACCCGCGCACCTCGATCACCGCCTGACCCTCGGCCTTGATCACCTCGCCGAACGGCGCCAGCTCGATGCCGTGCTCACGACCGATGCGCTCGACATCGTCTTGCCAGGAAGGGTGCACCGAGAGTAGCAGGCCACCGGAGGTCTGCGGATCGCACAACCATTGCCAGTGCGGCTCGTCCATGTCCTTGAGCGCCGCGCCAAGCGCGTTGCGGTTGCGATGGGTCCCACCGGGCACCGCGCCACGGCGGCGATAGGCCTCGGCTTCGGCAAGCCGCGGTAGGCGCCGGAAGTCGATGCGTGCCGCCACTCCGCTGGCCTGGCACACCTCTGCGAGGTGACCCGCCAAGCCGAAGCCGGTAACGTCGGTCATGGCGTTCACGCCCTTTACCTTGGCCAGCGCCATGCCGATCTGGTTGGGCTTCAGCATGGTCTCGCGGGCCAGGTTCTGATGGCCGGACTCGAGCAGCCCCTTCTTCTCTGCGGTGGTCAAGAAGCCCACACCCAGCGGCTTGGTCAGGAACAGCAGGTCGCCCACCTGGGCACCCTTGTTGAGTTTCAAATGTTCAAGATCGACCAGGCCGTTGACCGCCAGGCCGAAGATCGGCTCCGGCGCATCAATGGAATGTCCGCCGGCCAGCGCCAGACCCAGCTCGCGGCACACGCCTTGGGCGCCCGCTACCACGTCGCCGGCGATCTCCGGCCCCAACTTGTCCAGCGGCCAACCAAGAATGCCCAACGCCAGTACCGGCTTGCCGCCCATGGCATAGACGTCACTGATGGCATTGGTGGCGGCGATGCGGCCGAAGTCGAAGGGATCGTCGACGATGGGCATGAAAAAATCTGTAGTGGCGATCATCCCGCGACCGTCACCCAGGTCATACACCGCTGCATCCTCGCGGCCCTGGTTGCCCACGATCAGACGCGAATGGGTTGCCCCCGGCCCAGCTTTGGCCAGGATACTATCGAGTACGTCAGGGGCAATCTTGCAGCCACATCCGGCCCCATGGCTGTATTGAGTCAGGCGAATCGCGCTCATGTCGTTCTCCTTGGCAATCGTATCGTCATTCTACCGCAGTGGAGGTCCTTTCCTCACAGCGCCTCGAGGGCATCGGCCAGCTTGTCCACGGCGACGACCTCCATGCCGTCGGGGGCACGCTTCGGCGCATTGGCCCGCGGCACGATGGCCCGGGTGAAACCATGCTTGGCTGCCTCGACGATACGCTCCTGGCCGCTGGGCACGGGGCGGATCTCACCGGAAAGGCCCACCTCGCCGAAAGCCACCAGTTCCCGTGGCAAAGGACGGTTCTGAAGACTCGACACCACCGCCAGCAGCACGGCCAGGTCGGCACTGGTCTCGAGCACCTTGACGCCTCCAACGACGTTGAGGAACACATCCTGGTCGCCGGTGAACAGCCCGCCGTGGCGGTGCAGCACCGCCAACAGCATGGCAAGGCGATTCTGGTCGAGGCCCACCGCAACCCGCCGCGGATTGCCCAGCGCAGACTCGTCGAGTAGCGCCTGCACTTCCACCAGCAGCGGACGCGTGCCCTCCCATACCACCATCACCAGGCTACCCGACGCCTGCTCCTCGCTGCGGGAGAGGAAAATGGCGCTGGGATTCTTCACCTCTTTCAAGCCGTGTTCGAGCATGGCAAACACGCCCAGCTCATTGACCGCGCCAAAGCGGTTCTTCTGGCCGCGCAGGGTACGGAAGCGCGAGTCGGCGCCACCCTCGAGCAGCAGCGAAGCATCAATCATGTGTTCCAGTACCTTGGGGCCGGCCAGGGAGCCGTCCTTGGTCACGTGGCCCACCAGCAACAGCACGGTATCGGACTGTTTGGCGAAGCGCGTCAGCACTGCGGCGGACTCACGCACCTGGGCCACGCCGCCGGGGGCCGAGGAGATGTCCTCCAGGTGCATGGTCTGGATCGAGTCGATAACCAGTATCTCGGGGCGTTCGCGCTCGGCTACCGCCAATATCGTCTCGACGCTGGTCTCGGCCAGCATCTTGAGGCCCTGGGTGGGCAGCTGCAGCCGGTGCGCCCGCATTGCCACCTGCGAGAGCGACTCCTCGCCGGTGACGTACAGCACCTTGCGCGTCTGGGCCAGCTTGCAGGCGGTCTGCAGCAACAGGGTCGACTTGCCGGCACCGGGATGGCCCCCCAGCAGCACCGCCGAACCCGGCACCAGGCCGCCACCCAGCACGCGATCGAACTCGCCGAAGGTAGAGGAAAGACGAGGCACCGCGGTGAGATCGACGCTGCCAAGATCCACCACCTCCTTCGACAGGCTGCCGGCATAGCCGGAACGGCCGGTGCCACTCGCAGACGCAGCGCCCGGGCGGGGCGTACCCAGCCGCACCTCGCTCAAGGTGTTCCACTCCAGGCAACTTGAGCACTGCCCCTGCCACTTGCCAAACTCCGCCCCGCACTCGGTACAGACGAAGGCACTCTTCGCTTTGGCCATGCTGGCCTCTCTTCGGCTTCTGTATGGGCCTCATTCTAACAGGCCCTGTCGATGGCCAGACGCACGAAGGCGGCCCGAAGGCCGCCTTCACCACTGCCTTGCAAGTTCTTACTGGCGCTGCAGCTGCAGAGCTTCGTTGTTCTGGAACCGACGACGCTGAGGATCGATCAATTCCAGGGTCTGCTCGTCGACGCGCAGGAAGTAGTAGATCTGCCCCTCACCATCAGGCGTCAGCTCGTACACAGTGGCATCGGGGTCGACGGCGGTACCGCTGAGTACCTCCCAGTTGCCCGCATACTCTTCATCCGGCGGTTCCTGAGGGTGCTCTTGATAGCTGGCACGCAGGTCGAAGGTTCGCTCCTCGAGCGATGCCTGCTCGTCGCCGCGCAGTGTCACGTTCAGATCGATACCCGCGCAGTTGCGGCAGGGTAGCGTGCCTTGATAAACGACTTCGGCACCGTCCATTGCCGTGTCGGCACGGTCATCAGCCGGGCCGGCCGCACAACCAGCCAGAAAGGCCAGCATGGCCGAGCCAGCCAGCAGGGTCCTTACTTGCATTTGCTCACTCCTAACCTATGGGTTTGTCACCATGTACCATATTTCAGCGTATGCCACAGCATAACCCCTTAGAGCGCCGGCAGACAGCCCGACTGTTCTTGCCTGCTATCGCCGCCCTTACGCCAGCCCCGGATAGACGCGCGTGAATACCAGAGCCAGCACCACGGGCATCACGATCAAGCTGCCCAGGTTGCCGATCAGCACCAAGGAGGCCACCTTGTGAGGCTCCTGTCGATACTGCTCGGCTACCAGGTAGTTGAGCACGGCGGGAGGCAGCGCGGCAAATACCCATAGCGCCGCCGCCTGCAACCCCGTCAGGTCGAGCCACAGGATCATCGGCACAGCCAGGAGGAGGCCAGAGAGGGGGCACAGCACCGCGCCGAGCAGGCCGGTCTTCCAGTCGCCGAAATCGATGTCGAGCATGCGTACCCCGAGCGCAAACAGCATCAGCGGGATGCACACCCCACCCAGCATGTGCAGTGCCTCGAGCAGCCACCCGGGCAGCGGCACACCGCCCAGGTTGACGCCCAGACCCGCCAGGCTGGCCAGCACGATCGGCATGCGCAGCAGCCGCCACAGCGGCGTATGCGGACTCAACATGTAGAGCCCCACCGAAAAGTGCAGCAGCATCTCGACGATGAACACCACCACCGCGGCGGGCAGAGCCGCCTCCCCGAAAGCCAATACCAGCAGCGGTATGCCCATGTTGCCGGAATTGTTGAACATCATTGGGGGCAGGAAGGTCTTGGGATCGAGCTTGAGTAGCTTGACCAGCGGCCACAGCACCACGCCGGAACCCAGCACCACGACGGCAGCCCCTAGTGCCAGGCCGGCATACTCCGCCAACGGTGCCTGTCGATCCGCGAGCACGGCGAACACCAACATGGGCACGAAGATCTCCATGTTCAGGGTATTCAGGCTGCGAATGTCCGGCGTGCGAAAACGGCCATACAGGGTGCCGCAGCCGGCGATCAGGAAAACCGGCAGCAGCGTGGCAATGATCTGGGCGGTCATGAACGAGTTCCGATATTCACGCGAAAGCGCCTAGGCTAGCACGCCGCCGGCTTGCGCGGTCAGCCCGCACCGGTCAACATGGCCTAAAGTCCTGTCGCTGTGAGAAACGAGACCCCATGAGCCAGTTCTGGAGCCCGGCGGTACGCGAGCTGACGCCCTACGTACCGGGAGAGCAGCCGCGCGAGAAGCTGATCAAGCTGAACACCAACGAGAACCCCTACCCGCCGGCCCCCGGCGTCGAAGCAGTGCTGCGGGAATTTCCCGTCGATCACCTGCGCCTCTATCCCGATCCGCAATCCCTTGCGCTGCGTGAGGCGCTCGCCCGAGAGCATGGCGTCGAGGCAGGGCAGGTCTTCGTAGGCAACGGCTCCGACGAGGTGTTGGCGCTGGCCTTTCAGGCCTTCTTCTGCCATGGCCGCCCGCTCGAGATGCCGGACATCACCTACAGCTTCTATCCGGTCTATTGCAAGCTGTACGGCATCGAACGGCGCAGCCTGCCGCTCGACAGCGAATGGCGAGTCGATCTTGATGCCTTTGCCACCGTCAGCGGCGGTGCCATCTTCGCCAACCCCAATGCGCCAACGGCACATGGGCACTCACGCAATGCCATAGCCAGCCTGCTCGAACGTCTGACTGAACAAGTGGTGCTGGTCGACGAAGCCTATGTCGACTTCGGCGGAGAAAGCGTCGTGCCGCTGATCGAACGTTTCCCCAATCTGCTGGTGACCGGCACCTTTTCTAAATCGCGCAGCCTGGCCGGCCTGCGCCTGGGCTATGCCATCGGCTCCCGCGAGTTGATCGAGGGCCTGGAGCGGGTCAAGGACTCCTTCAACTCCTACCCCATCGACAGCCTGGCCAGTGCGCTCGCCATCGCCTCGCTGGCGGACCAGGAGCATTTCGACGCCTGCCGAGAGCGCGTCATCACCACCCGTGAGCGTACCGCCAAGCGGCTTGGCGATCTCGGCTTCGACGTGCTCCCCTCCCAGGCCAACTTCATCCTGGTCAGACACGCCGAGCACGATGCCGCCCAATTCTTCGTCGGCCTGCGTGAACGGGGCATCCTGGTGCGCCACTTCAATACCGAGGCGCTGCGTGATTTCCTGCGCATCTCGATCGGCACAGACGATGAGATGGACAGCCTGATCGAAGCCTTCGAACTGCTCTGCCATTGATGAGCCATCCCCGAGGGCGCCGCGAGGCGCCCATATCGTTCCGGAGACTCACGCCATGCGTACCGCGCACCTTCCCTTGGCAGGCATTCATCATGTCGCCCTGATTACCGCCGATTACCCTCGTGCCAAGCATTTCTATCTCGACGTACTGGGCGCCGAGGTGCTCAACGAGAGCTACCGCGCCGAGCGTGACAGCCACAAGCTGGACCTGAGGCTGCCCGGCGGCATCCAGCTCGAACTCTTCTCCTTTCCTTCGCCCCCGGCACGTCAGAGTTATCCTGAAGCCTGCGGCCTTCGTCACCTCGCCCTGGCAACACCAGACCTGGATGGCTGTGTGAGGATGCTCGAAGCGCGCGGCGTCCAATCCGAGCGCATCCGAATCGACGCCATCACCGGCGCCCGCTTCACCTTCCTAAACGATCCCGACGGCACCCCCATCGAGCTTTACGAAGTGAACTGACAGGCAAAGAAAAACCCCGAGCTCTTTCGAACTCGGGGTTTTGGGAGTGATGCCTGACGATGTTCGGGCCGGCCATCCGGCGGGCGGCGCTCCGCTACGCTCCATGGGAGGCCCTGAAACGGCGAAACCCAGCCTCTTTCGAAGCTGGGTTTCTGAATAGATGCCTGACGATGACCTACTCTCGCATGGGGAGGCCCCACACTACCATCGGCGCTGAGCGGTTTCACTGCTGAGTTCGGCATGGGATCAGGTGGTTCCCACTCGCTATGGTCGTCAGGCGAAAACGGTTGGAATCATGCTGGCGTGATCGTCTCGACACGGCGCTCGCCGTGCCTGCGTATCCGTCAATCGTGTGCGCAATGCGCAGACCCCTTGGGGTTATATGGTCAAGCCTCACGGGCCATTAGTACCGGTTAGCTCAACGCCTTGCAGCGCTTCCACACCCGGCCTATCAACCAGCTGGTCTCGCTGGGCCCTTCAGGAGGCTCGAGGCCTCGGGGATGTCTCATCTTGAAGGGGGCTTCCCGCTTAGATGCCTTCAGCGGTTATCCCGTCCGCACGTAGCTACCCGGCAATGCCACTGGCGTGACAACCGGAACACCAGAGGTGCGTCCACTCCGGTCCTCTCGTACTAGGAGCAGCTCTTCTCAAACATCCAACGCCCACGGCAGATAGGGACCGAACTGTCTCACGACGTTCTAAACCCAGCTCGCGTACCACTTTAAATGGCGAACAGCCATACCCTTGGGACCGACTTCAGCCCCAGGATGTGATGAGCCGACATCGAGGTGCCAAACACCGCCGTCGATGTGAACTCTTGGGCGGTATCAGCCTGTTATCCCCGGAGTACCTTTTATCCGTTGAGCGATGGCCCTTCCATACAGAACCACCGGATCACTAGAACCTACTTTCGTACCTGCTCGACGTGTCTGTCTCGCAGTCAAGCACCCTTATGCTCTTGCACTCAATGCACGATTTCCGACCGTGCTGAGGGTACCTTCGTGCTCCTCCGTTACTCTTTGGGAGGAGACCGCCCCAGTCAAACTACCCACCACACACTGTCCTCGATCCGGATCACGGACCTGAGTTAGAACGCCAATGATGCCAGGCTGGTATTTCAAGGTTGGCTCCACCCGAACTGGCGTCCGGGGTTCCTAGCCTCCCAGCTATCCTACACAAGCAACATCAGCGTCCAGTGTGAAGCTATAGTAAAGGTTCACGGGGTCTTTCCGTCTAGCCGCGGGTACACAGCATCTTCACTGCGATTTCAATTTCACTGAGTCTCGGGTGGAGACAGCGTGGCCATCATTACGCCATTCGTGCAGGTCGGAACTTACCCGACAAGGAATTTCGCTACCTTAGGACCGTTATAGTTACGGCCGCCGTTTACCGGGGCTTCGATCAAGAGCTTCGCCCGAGGGCTAACACCATCACTTAACCTTCCGGCACCGGGCAGGGCAGGCGTCACACCCTATACGTCCGCTTGCGCGTTTGCAGAGTGCTGTGTTTTTAATAAACAGTTGCAGCCACCTGGTATCTTCGACCGGTTCGAGCTCCAGCAGCAAGTGCCTTCACCCTACGCCGGCGTGCCTTCTCCCGAAGTTACGGCACCATTTTGCCTAGTTCCTTCACCCGAGTTCTCTCAAGCGCCTTGGTATTCTCTACCTGACCACCTGTGTCGGTTTGGGGTACGGTCCCACTGTATCTGAAGCTTAGAGGCTTTTCCTGGAAGCGTGGCATCGATGACTTCCTGACCGTGGTCAGTTCGTCTCGCCTCTCGGCCTTGGGGATCCGGATTTGCCTGAATCCCCAGCCTACGGGCTTTCACCAGGACAACCAACGCCTGGCTCACCTAGCCTTCTTCGTCCCCCCATCGCAATACAGTGAGGTACGGGAATATTGACCCGTTTCCCATCGACTACGCCTTTCGGCCTCGCCTTAGGGGCCGACTCACTCTGCTCCGATTAGCGTCGAACAGAAACCCTTGGTCTTCCGGCGGGGGAGTTTTTCACTCCCCTTGTCGTTACTCATGTCAGCATTCGCACTCGTGATACCTCCAGCAGACTTCTCAATCCACCTTCATCGGCTTACACGACGCTCCTCTACCGCTTGCCATTCGGCAAGCCCGTAGCTTCGGTACCTGGTTTAGCCCCGTTACATCTTCCGCGCAGGCCGACTCGACTAGTGAGCTATTACGCTTTCTTTAAAGGATGGCTGCTTCTAAGCCAACCTCCTAGCTGTCTGAGCCTTCCCACATCGTTTCCCACTTAACCAGGATTTCGGGACCTTAGCTGACGGTCTGGGTTGTTTCCCTTTTCACGACGGACGTTAGCACCCGCCGTGTGTCTCCCACGCTTGCACTCACCGGTATTCGGAGTTTGCCTCGGGTTGGTA